>JAWXCC010000086.1:0-12277 GCA_034440475.1 Phycisphaerae bacterium
CCTCGGAACTGGCACCTCGGAACTGGCACCTCGGAACTGGCACCTCGGAACCGGAGAAGCTACTTGATCAAGATCGTGCTGTTCGGCTCCGTCAGACACTCGAACACGAGCGCGACATCGGCGGCGAGCATCCGGACACATCCGAGCGATCGGCTCTCACCAATCGAATCCGGCTCGATCGTGCCGTGGATCCCGTATCCGAGAAACTCTCTGTTCTTGTCTTCGACGCCGAGCAATCCAATCCAATGCGTGCCGATTGGATTCTGCGGATCCTTGCTCACGAAGTGCTGGCCAGTGCGCGGATGGGTCCACTCAGGGTCGACGAGCTTTGAACTCGGCCGAACCTTGAAGAGTCCAGTCGGCGTGCCGTTGCTTTCGCCGAGTCCAACTGGAAAACTCGACACCATGACGCGGTCGGAGCCTTCGCCGAGATAGAGATTGAGGCGGAACTCAGGCTTGAGCACTTCGGCGTGGAACGTTGACTTTGGAATACGGAGTCGCTGTCCGATGCGAAGCTTGTGTTCGTCCGGCATCGCGTTCAATCGTTTCAAGAGTCGGTAATCGCACTCCAGCTTTTGTGTGCGAACGATCTTTTGCAGGACATCGCCCGTCTCGACGGTGTAGACCCCCATCGCTGGATCATTCGGGTTGACGTTTGGATTCAGAAAGAGGAGCTTCGCGAGCGCGTTGATAAGTTCGTACGCACGTTCTCGCTCGCTCCGCGACAAGATTCCATTGTCGAGCGCGCGCGTCGCGAGCAGACGCGCCTGGACGGGATCAGCGGTTTGCACCTGCATCGCTCGCGCGAGGTCTGCGTTACTGGTGACCCCCACCGATGACGGTGGCGAGACCGCCGTTGGCAACGCAGCTGGAGACGCAGCTGGAGACGCAGCGCCCGCCGGGGCGGCTGCCGGAGGCGGGGACGGACTCGGTGATGGCGGGGACGTCGGAGAAGAAGCGCCTAGCGACGTGGGCGTGGGCGGAGTCGCCGCCGCGTTGCTCGTCTCCGCGCGACCAGCGCCGTCCGGCGCGGACGGCGAACTCGCAGTTTCCCCCATCGTGATCGCAGCGGGCGTTGCGTCTCTCGCTGGTTGGCGTGGTGGCTGGCGTGGTGGCTGGGGTGGTATTGGGCGATCGGACTTGGAGGCATCAATCGTGGGGGCAGAAGTTGCCCCGGCAACGAGCGGCGCACTCCCGGTCGAGTTTGGTGCAGGTGACGTCGACGCCGCGCGCGACGGGTCCGTCTCTCTCGCGCCCGTCGCCGGGCCTCGGTCGCTGAGAAGCCACCACCCGGTCAGACCTACGACGGCTGCGAGCGCAATCAGGCCCAGGAGACGCGGCGGAAACATCCGACGCGAACTCATCATGTGACGTGGTCGACTCTGAGAACGAACGCTTTGGCTGGCAAGTGCCATGGAGTGATCTCGTCGTAAGTTGGTCGCGAACGGGCAGTCGTGCCCTCTCCCACCCCCACGCGAGCGTCGGGGCGGGAGCTATCCCACGCAGTCTCTTCGGCATTCTGACGGGGATCCCGCCAGCACGGCGAGGGTAGCACTATCGTGAATACCGAAGCGCCAACTCTTTCAGTGCCTGCGCACGACCTCGGTCACCGACAACTCGCTCGCTACGACCGCCACGCGGCGATCGTGGAGCTCGTCGGGCACGGTGTCGACGATCTGGCACTCGAAGCCGAGTCCGATCGTCCGGCATCTCGGGGGCAGCCGCACTAACAGCCGGTCGTAAAAACCGGCACCTCGTCCGAGCCGGCGTCCCATTCGGTCAAAGGCGACGCCGGGGACTACCGCGACGTCGAGTTCGGTGACGCGCAGCCTTTCTCCCCCTTTTGGCGCGCGAACACCCCATTTGTCCCGCGCGAACCAGCGATCGTCGAGCGAATCGATGGCGACGGCCTCAAGCTCGCCGCTCTCTCCGTCGACAGCTGGCACAGCTACGCGTATGCCGTCGCGGAGGCACTCCGTCATCGCAAGCGCCGGATCGAGCTCCGATCGCATCGCCATGTAGAAGAGGACGACTCCAGCATCGCGAACTTCATCGAGTTCAAGAAGCCGCCGGCTCGCCTCGCGCCCCGCCGCGAGTTTCACAGCATCGCTCATCGCGCCGAGTCGCGCCAGCATCGTCGCCCGCAGGAGTCGCTTCTCTTCAGAAATCAGTGGATCGTTAGTCATCAGCGCCCTTGGAATCAGCGCGACGTTCCTCACCGCGCGACGCACTCCGTCGCCGAATCGCTTTCGCTTTGGCGAGTCGCTCGCCGAGGGTGGCCTCGAAACCGCGCGTCGTCGGAGCGTAGTACTGTCGTTCCACCCCGAGATACTCCTGTCGACCAACACCGTCCGACTCTTCGTGCGGGCTGCGGTAGCGCAGCGTCTCAGCGTCGACGGGCTCGCCGTCATCACCGTGTTTCGTGAGCCGCCGCTTGGTTTGATCAAGCAAATGCATCGGCACCGGAATTGTGCGCCCTTCGCGCACGTCGTCCATAGCGGTCCAGATGGCGACACTCGACGCGCCTGATTTCGGCGCGCACGCCATGTAAATCGCCGCCTGCGCTAAGTTGAGCTGCGCCTCGGGCATGCCGATCCGCTCTACGTTTTCCCACGTTGCCGCAGCAAGAATCGCGGCTTGTGGATCCGCGTTGCCGATGTCTTCGCTTGCGAAGATTGCAATCCGCCGGGCGATGAAGCGCGGGTCCTCGCCAGCCACCAGCATGCGCGCGAGCCAGTATGTAACAGCGTCAGGGTCGCTGCCGCGCATCGATTTGATGAACGCGCTTGCTAGGTCGTAGTGCTGATCGCCAGCGCCGTCGTACACGATTGCCTTCGCTTGGATCGATTCCTCGGCGACGCTGAGATCCACGACCAGCGGCGACGCATTGTCGCCTCGCCCGCGCGAAGAGGCTAACGAAAGCGCAGCGACCTCGAGCGCGCCAAGCGCGCGTCGCGCATCGCCATCCGAGGCACGCGCCCAGTGCGCGATCGCGTCGTCATGAACAACGAGTGGCAGCCCGGCGAATCCGTTTGGATGCGCGATCGCGCGACGGACAACCGTCGAGATCTCGTACTCTGAAAGCGGCTGAAACGTGAAGACGGTTGAGCGACTCACCAGCGCGGAATTGACCGAGTAGTACGGATTCTCCGTCGTCGCGCCGATCAGGATCACAACACCGCGCTCGACGTCTGCGAGGAGAACGTCCTGCTGCGACTTCGAGAATCGATGGATCTCGTCGAGAAACAGAATCGTCCGACGCCCGCTGTCGCCGAGCCGGCGCTGGGCGTCGTCCACGATCGCGCGGATCTCCTTGACTCCGATCGACGCGGCATTCGCTCGCTCGTAGTGGCTCTCACTTCGAGCCGCGATGATCTCGGCGAGCGTTGTCTTGCCGGTCCCCGGCGGCCCTGAGAAGAGCAGCGACGTCACGGCGTCCGCGTCGAGCATCCGGCGCAGAAGTTTGCCTGGACCAAGAAAATGTTGCTGTCCCACGAACTCATCGAGTGACGTCGGACGTAGCCGAGATGCGAGCGGTTCAGCCGCGCGACGGCGAACCGCTCGCTCGTCGGACCAGAGGTCAGCGGACTGTGATGCTGGCGTAGCCATCGTGCGGTATTCGATCGTACCGCTTACCGGACGGGCGAACTCGCACTTTGGGCGCTCCGTACGATGTCCGCTCACTCGCGGACAGAGGCACGTTCTGCGGCGTCGGAAATCCGATTCCCCCGGCTCCTCCCAGCGAGCCGATGAAGCAAGTCCCGGTTCGTTCCCGCGCACGCAGGATCGAAACGGACACCACACCGAACCTCGATGTGCGCCTGAGAGAGCTCGGCACCATCGACGTTCCAATCGCCCCCAAGAAGGGGCCACGGAGTACGCGAGGCATGTGCGGAATCGTCGCCTACATCGGACGCAAGCAAGCGAAGCCCATCTTGCTCGAAGGTCTCAAGCGTCTTGAATATCGTGGCTACGACTCCGCTGGCGTTGCGATCTTGCCGCAGCAAGCGGGTGCCAAAATAAAAACGGGTCGTGCCGTCGGACGCGTAAGCGTGCTCGAGGAGTTCATCGAGCGGCAGGGGGGGTTCGAAGGAACGCTCGGGATTGCGCACACGCGCTGGGCGACGCACGGCGGCGTCACCGAAAAGAACGCACACCCGCACTCCGACGACCTGAAGCTTGGCCACGGTATCGCGATCATTCACAACGGCATCATTGAGAACTACTCGGTCCTCAAGAAATACCTGAGTGAGAAGGGGCACGTGTTCTCAAGCGAGACCGACACCGAGGTTCTCGCACATCTCATCGGCGAGCTGTACCACGGCGATCTTGAGAAGGCCGTGCAGGCAGCGCTGCGTGAAGTGACCGGTGCCTATGCAATCGCGGTCATCTGTGAGAAGGAACCCGACGTGCTCGTCGTCGCGCGGAAGGGCAGTCCGCTACTCGTCGGCGTCGGCAAAGACGAGTACATCGTCGCAAGCGATCAAAGCGCGATCGTTGCTCACACGACGCAAGCGTTTGCGCTGCAAGACTACACCGTCGCCAAACTCACCCGCGACTCGTTCCGCACGGCCACGATCGACAACGTCCCCGTTTCTCCTGAGATTCGCGAGCTCGAAGCAGATCTCGGTCAAATGGAGCTTGGCGCGTTCGATCACTACATGCTCAAGGAAATCTATGAGCAGCCCAACGCGCTGCGCATGAGCATGAAAGGTCGCGTCGATCTCCGTTCCGGTCAGATCGTCCTCGGCGGCGTCAGCACATTCGCGCGTGAACTCGCTCGGGCGAAGCGCATTGTGTTCGTCGGTCAAGGCACCGCGCTCCACGCGTGCATGATCGCCGAGTACGTCATGGAGGATCTCGCGAAGATTCCCACGGACGTCGATTTCGCGAGCGAGTTTCGTTATCGCAATCCAATCGTCGAAGAAGGAACCGTCGTCGTTGCGATTAGTCAATCAGGCGAAACCGCTGACACGCTGGCGGCGCTGCAAGAAGCGAAGCAGCGCGGCGCGCTCGCGCTCGGACTCGTGAACGTCGTCGGTAGCTCGATCGCGCGAGAAACCGATGCGGGTATCTATCTCCGCGTCGGTCCCGAGATCGGCGTTGCCAGCACCAAGGCCTTCATGGGCCAAGTCGCCGTCGCGACAATGCTTGGTCTATTCATCGGGCGCCGCCGATTCCTGTCGGCCGATTACGTGCGCGAGCTCCTCGAAGTGATGCACAAGATCCCCGATCACATCGAAAAGGTTTTGGCTCAGAGCGACCACATCAAGCAAGCGACCGCGAAGTACATCGATCGCGAGAACTGGTTGTTCCTCGGCCGCGGCTACAACTATCCCGTCGCCCTCGAAGGCGCGCTGAAGCTGAAGGAGATCTCGTACATCCACGCCGAAGGCATGCCTGCGGCCGAAATGAAGCACGGCCCAATCGCGCTTATCGACAACGGCATGCCCGTCGTCTTCCTCGCGACGCGCAATTCGCAATATGAGAAGGTGATGTCGAACATCGAAGAAGTGCGCAGCCGCGGCGGCCACATCATCGCCGTTGCAACGGAAGGCGACGAGAGCATTCGCAAGCACGTGAACGAAGTCTTCTGGGTGCCCGATGTACCTGAGCCGTTGCAGCCGATGCTCACCGTCGTGCCGCTCCAACTCCTCGCATATCACGCAGCCGTGATGCGCGGGAAGGACGTGGATAAGCCGCGGAATCTTGCCAAGTCGGTCACGGTCGAGTGACCTCGCATCCTCCCCCGACGCGCTTCGCGTCGGGGGAGGTGCCGAGCGCCAGCGAGGCGGAGGGGGTGCACCAGCTCATCGCCCCGCTCCCCTCCCGTTACGCTCAGGCGCATGTCCGACATCGCGGCGCTACTCGTCGCGGTGTCGAGCGGCGTCGCAGTCTTTCTCATTGTGTTCGGCATCGTCGGTTGGCGCGACCGAGCGCTACCGCGCTGCCGTTCCTGCGGCATCGACGCGCGACCGCTCGCATGGCATGAACCGCGAATCTGCGCTTGCGGCGCGGAGTTAGATCGTGCAGGATCGATCCGTCTACCGCATCGATTTCGGAAGCGTGCGATCACTCTCGGCATCGCTGTGGCCGCGCTCGCAAGCGGCCACGGCATCTGGACGACCAATGTTCATGCCCGCGGCCTCGCCTGGCGTGACGAAATGCCGACGTGGCTCTTCGCGAGTACGTTATCGATGGACGAGGGACGCACGGAGAGCTGCAGGGAATCGAACACCGATTGCGAACGATGAACCGCGAAGAGGCGCGGCAGCTTCTCGCTGGCATACTTGATCAGCCGGTCACGCGTCCCAACTCGGTGATGCAACTCTCGAGCGCGGGCGTTGCGCTTCTGGCGTTGCCCGAGGGTGAACTCGGTCGTCGTTGGATCGAGCGACAAGGGCAAGACCTCGGTGTCGTCGTGAAACCGTCTGGCTCAGAGACGGAGCTTTCAATAGAAGGCACTGAAGGAGAGTCACCGGTCTTCCTTCGAGTTAACGAGATTACTCTCGGCGGCGTCCCGCTCGAATTCAAAGTGGAGGTTGCGGCCGGGGACGAAGCGCGCCGCTGGCACACGCTGGCGTACACCTCGATGCGCATTCGGATCATCGATGCCAACATCAAGGACCCATCGCTCCTTCGGGTCCGCGGCCAGATCGCCAGTTGTGGACCGATCGCGTCATTCATTACTGGCGATGCGACGATCAAATCGGTTGACGATCCGACCCGTTGGGGATTGCCGTGCGCGCTCGGTTCGTTCGACCACGGTGTCGTCGCAAAGAGCACCGCGCCGCGGTACGCGTTTGGCTTCGCGCAGCCTGCGCCGCGGAGGTCCGACCGATGGATGCCCTTCCTCGGACCTGATTCGCCTGATCCCGCGCCGGCTGCGATCGCGCGGTCAAAAAACAACGCAACCCCAGAGCGCTGCTTGGAATGCGGTTGTTCGTTGCGTGGACTCAACTCGCTGCACTGGGCCGAGGCCCGCGTTCGGACGCCAGTCGCAGCAGTTTCGGCGCTCGTCGTTGCCGGTGAACTGGTGTCCTTGATCCACTGGAGCTCGCCACGCTTGAGCGCGCGAGTAGCCGAGGAACTTCGGCGCAAACTCACAACGCCAGAGCGCTGCGGCGAATGGTTAGGCTCTCGGTACGTTGAGCTCGTTCCGACGCTGCAAACGGATTGGGTCGTGAATGAAATCGGCAGCGGCATCGAGCAGGCTCACTCAAATACCGTGCCGCTCGACACCGTTGCCCGTGAACATGCGGTTCGGTACACCGCGGCGCATTGCCGCGATGAGGCGCGGGGTAACGCGTCGTTCGACCGTAGATCGAGCGCGCTCGCTGGCTGGTGCGGCGTGATCGCGCATCAGATCAAGGATGGTTCACCGCGCTCCGACGATTTGCTTCCGACATTGCGGGAACTGCTTGAGCGCGAGGGAACGCCGCACTTCCAGATACCGCTCTGCGTGCAGGTTGGGAAACCGATTACGCTAGACTTGGGATTCGATAACTTATGGGCCGTAACGCTCGTGCGGCAGATTCACGGCGACGCCTCGGTTGGAGCGTGGCAACGAGCGGAGTCGCTCAAATTACGATCGCCGGATCAGCCGGGTGAACTCAAATTGTCGCTCGAATGGGATATCGCGCTTCTCAACTTCCGCGAGTTGGGTCGGAACGTCTCGCTGGCCGAACTTGCCAAACGATTCGAGCAGCTGCCGATCGGCGGCAAATTGTCACGGCGAATCTTGGTGTTGCCAACGTCGGCGAACAGCACGCCGCTGGATGATCCAAGGTTCAATCCGATTCTCTACTCTCGGACCGCGTATCTCGGCGTGCGCCACATCGGCAATCGTGATCTCATCTGGGTCAACACCCACATCTCCGGTCTCGGGGTCGCTCTACGAGGTCGAATCGAAATCGAGGTTGCATCGGCGTCAGGCGCGTCTACGGTGCGGATCGACCTCGGAGACGCTACGGGTCAGGCGATTGGAGGTCGATCGCGACGTTGCCCCATCCGCTTCCGGACGTAATTGCTGCTCGGTTCGTCCCGACCAAGGAGGGCGATCCGAGCCCGGGGCAGCCGGAATCGGGCACGTGCGCGCACTGGTCGAAGCCAGTCGAGATGCGCTTCCGGCGTCGAGGGTTCAACAACGAGCGCGCCGAGATGTATGAACTCGATCGCAACCGCGAGTGACCTCGCATCCTCCCCCAACGCGCTTCGCGTCGGGGGAGGTGCCGAGCGCGAGCGAGGCGGAGGGGGTGCACCAGCTCATCGCCCCGCTCCCCTCCCGTTACGCTCAGGCGCATGCCCGACATCGCGCCGCTCGTCGTAGCTCTGCTCAACGCGGCTGCGACGTTCTGCCTCATCCGAGCATGCTTGGGCCGACCCGATCGCAGTCACCCCACCTGTCGTCGCTGCGGGGCAGACGCGCGAGCTCGCGCCTGGCTAACGCCTCCGCTGTGTAATTGCGGAGCGCATCTCGATCGTCCAAACGCCGTACGACTTCCGCGGTACCGCTCCGCTCGGACCTTGCTCGTCGGCCTTCTCTTCACGGCGCTCGCCCTGGGACTCGGCACGTGGACCTCGTTCGTACACGCACGCGCGATCGGTTGGCGCGATGAACTTCCGATGTGGCTGTTCGCGCGGCTGGCGCCATGGGATTTCGACGATGAGAGTTTTCGCGACTCGCTCACGCGCCGTGTCGACGAAGGGATCGATCGTGAGTCGGCCCAACGTGTTCTCTCTGGCGCACTCGCGGTCTTGGATGCAAATCCTCAGCTACTCCGCCCCGAGGGCGCTCGCTGGTTGCCGAGGCTCGGCAATCTGGCACTCCCCGAAGGTGATCTCGGTCGCCGTTTCGTCGAAGCGTGTTTTACGTTCGTTGACATCGTGGCCACACTATCCCCCGAAGGGATCGCGATCGATGTGACGCCCGTGGGCGGTCACTTCCCTACGGCAGGGAGTCCGCTCATCGTGCGCATCGACGCGGTGCTTCTCTACGGCGCTGAACTGCCGTTCAATATCAGCGGCACGAAGAACGAATCGAACGATCGGCGCTGGCACGTCGTCGGTCAGTCGCCGCTTCGCTCGTCGGTCGCTGGGGTCACGACCACAGACATCGCTGCGGTGAGCGTTCGCGGTCGCGCCGTGTACTGTCACCTGTCTCCACAGACGGCTGGCCGTGATGCGACGATTGCGACATCGGACGATCCGGCAACGTGGGGTTTCCCAATTGCGCAGGCATCGTTTGACCGTCGTGCGGCTTCGGGCGTTTCGGTCATACCGGGCTGGTGGCTAGGCACCACGAACTCGCCGGGACAGTTCGCGCCATTTCTCTATCAGCCGTCGCTCCGTAGCGCGATGCCGCCGCTATTTGCAGCGCTTTTGATTACAGCGTGCGCCGTCACGGGTGTGATCGTCGGGCTTGGGCTTGCGATCGCCTACGCCGTCGCATTGCTGGTGGCGCGAGTCAGACCTCGCCTCGCGCTGCCGAGTTGCAGGGGATGCGGTTCGACGCTCCGCGGTGCCGGATCAACGCCGCCGCCGTGCTGCAGCGAGTGCGGCCGAACGCTGGTTGCATCGCACGCGGTGCACTGGACGCCGCGGCTCGTGCGCCCTGCGATTGCATGGTGCACAGCGGTGCTGGCAATCGCTGGAGTCGCGGCGCTCGCTTGGTCGTTCGCGCCCGCCGTTGCACTGGACATCAAAGTCGGGCTCGATCGGCAACTCGCAACGCCTGAGCGCTTCGGCGAGTGGTATGGAGCGATGTGTCTCGGTAAGACCTTGCCGTGGCGAGCCGAGTCCGCTCGCATGCAGCTCGGCTGGGGGAACCGTCGGTCCATCTATATGCCCGAGCACTTTGATGACGAGTCGTATCAAACGGCCCAAATCATGGCCGCACGTCGAATCACGAGCGACTGGCGCGAAGCGCCCGAGCTCAATCACGCGGTCCCGCTCTACCTGCGGAGTCGGGTGCTGCAATCGCTCGCCCGCTGCGTGAATCGCCCGACAGGAGAGGGAGCGCTCGTCTGGACCGAGTCACAACATGCGGCCATCGCCGCCATGGTTCTTGAGGCGGGCATTCCTTCAATCGTCTTTCCTAAGTGCGTACGGGTCGGACAACCGATTCGGATTCTGGAAGATGACCTGGGCAATGAAATAAGCGCCTTCTATCGTCGGCAAGTACCCGCGGACGAAGCGCCGCCCGAGTGGACTATTGCAAGCAGCTTCACGTACGCGACTCCGCAAGAGACCGGAGATACCGACTGCGCGATCGAGTGGGCGCTGGTTTTTCCCAGCATGAGCGAGCAGTGGAAGCCTATTCCGTCAAACGAAATTGATCGACGCTTGCAACGTCTGCCGCTCATGGGTCACGCGCATCAACGCGTGCGCGTGCTGCCAGCGGGGAACGAGGAGATTGTCGTCGACGCTCCCGAGTTGAACCCGCTGCAACGCCCGGTCAACCTCACCATCAATGAACTCGGCGAGCGCGACGAGATCGAACTCAACGCATGGACCTACGGCTCCGGCATTGTCATGCGCGGCGAGTGGATGCTCGAGCTGCCTAACAGCAGTGTGATGCTCGTCCACCAGCCGGGTAGCTCGTTCTGGACCGCTGTCGCGCCGACGCCATCTCCGCTTCCTGCGGAGCTCGTCGTCCGGTTCGTGCCGCGTGAGCCCGACCCAGTGTTCTCCGATCGACCGCCCAAGACGCCTTCGATCGTGTGGGGCGGGCAGAGCGAGCTGCGCGTTCTCCGCGTGCCGTGGAGTCCGCCGGGCGAAGTGCGGGGTGTGAGCGCGCGATTCGCGTCGGAGCGGTGACGGTCGACGCGCCCCCTCCGTTAGCCCTTCGGGCTGCCACCTGCCCCAGGCTCCGCTCACTCCTACCTACATCTCCACGCTGTACCGCCAAGAGTTTTGTGCCCTCCACCATCGTGGTGAGCTCGCGCCCGTCGCGCCTTAGTGTCTGCCATATCTCCTCACCGAACTCGTCGCCGCGAGCGCCACAAGGCTGCGGCCAACAGCGCAGCCGCGCCCGGTGCCGGTACCGACGCGAAATAGATATTGTCCACAGCTATATCGTCACACTGCGGTGGCCCGAGCGTGTCGCCAAGGAACATTACACGATCGAACGGCAACGACGAGACGATCCCTCTGAAGTTATTGTAACCGCTATCGCCGTCGAGCGGGCTAACGTAGAGCAACGAATCCCCGCTATAGAGAAAATACCGCATGGTACCAGGGTGATGCGTTGCGATAGCATAGGCGGGAGTGCTCAAGAGCATATCGATAATACATCCCCCAAACACACCGATGCCGTCTTGGGGATAGATTACAGGGCCGGTCTGGATCAAACCGCCATCAGTAAAGTCGACACCCAAGTCCAAGTATTGGTCGTTTAGAAAAGTGCCGGGAGTCAGCCCAACGAAGCCCAAAGTTGTAAAAGTCGGCACAAGCGACTTCCACTCAGTGAAGTCGTCCTTATACACAAAAGCGCCCGAAGCCGTGCTAACGATAGCCGTGCTAACGACAGCCGCGGCGACGACGCCGCCGAGTGCAAAATGACGACGCATTCCCTTACCTCTTTCAGGCGAGTGGTGCAGCGCTGAATGAGTTGGGTCGACCGCACTTGCCGCGTACGGTTCGCGCTCCTTCACCGGCCTCGGCGCCGAGTGGGCCGCAGAGCTGCGCTGAGCAGTGCAATCGCACTTGGCGTCGGCACCGACGCAAAGTAAATGTTGTCTATCAAGATCGGGTCGCACGCTGGCGGTCCGAGCGTGTAACCGAGAAACATCACCCTGTCGAATGCGATGGACGAGACAATGCCTCGGAAGTTGTTGACGCCGCCGTCTCCGTCGAGGGGGCTCACGTAGATCAACGAGTCGCCGCTATATAAGAAATATCGGACATATCCCGGATGATGCGTAGCCTACCGCGTAGGCTGGTGTGTCAAGTAACATTTCAACTATGCATCCGCCGTAGATTCCGAAACCGTCTTGCGGGTATATTCCAAGGCTGAACTGAATCAGTCCCCGTCGGTGAAGTCGACGCCGAGATCCAAGTATTGATCGTTCAGAAACGTGCCTGGGGTTAGACCGACGAAGTCTATATTCGTGTAGGGCGGCACGAGCGACGTCCATTGGGCGAAGTCGTCCGTGTAGACAAACTCAGCCGAAGCCGTGCCCACTATCGCCGCGGCGACAACGCCGACGACTGTAAAGTGACTGTGCATTCCGTTACCTCCGTTTGAAGCGTTACAACTGTTACGGCGTCGCGGACG
>JAWXCC010000087.1:0-12117 GCA_034440475.1 Phycisphaerae bacterium
GCCGTCTTCGGCGATGCGGCCCCCGCCGTCTTCGGCGATGCGGCCCCCGCCGTCTTCGGCGATGCGTCGGAAGTACGCAGCCGCGTCTGCACGATACGGCGTGGGAACGCCGTGCAGTGTGCCCGCCCCCGTGGTTGTGCCCGCGGCGCTCGCTTCAAGCGACTCGGCGCCGTTGGCTCGCGTCGGTGCAAGGGATCCATCAGCCGCGACTTTCGATTCAGCGTCGTTGCCGACTTTGTTGCTTTCTCGCGTGGGCTTTCCTTGCGGTCGATGCGGACCGAGAATCGAAGCAGTCGCACTCATGCCCGACGTGCCGCTGCCGCGCCGTCCCTTCGAACCCGGCTTTCCTCCGAGCGACGACATTTGTCCCAAACGCGCGTTCGCCATTTGTTGCAGCGCCTGTCGAAGCGACGGCTTAGGCATCTTGAGGCAGCCGTCAAGATCGCTCGACATCGGCTCCTGCGATTTCTCGCCGCTACACTCGCTCAGAAGCTGCTCGAGCTTTTCTGCGGCGCGCTCTGATGCCGTGTGCGCCTCGCGCCCCTGTCCCTTGCGCGCAGCCTTACTCGCCTCGTGTTGATCTGGAATCGCTTCGAGCGACTCGATTGCGTCTGCGATCTTTGCAGCCTGCGCCGCCATGTTCGGCAGTGTTTCTTGCGCTTCCGTTGCCGCCTTCGCCAACTCACTCCGCGCCTCTTCAAGTCGCTGACCAAGTGCGTCTTGTTCCTGCGCGAGATCGTCGAGGCGAAGCGATTCCTGCGGAGAAAGCTCATTCTTCTGGCGGAATTCGGCCATCTGATCGGCTACGTCGCGCTGTTCGAGAATCGCTGCCCGCACCTTCTCCACGCGGTCCAGCAGCTTCTCAGCAGCAGCCATTTTCGCGAGGCCTTCGACGGTTTCCGCCGAACCCGCCATCGACTCGCTGCCGAACGGCTCGCTCGACTTTCGAAACGCCCCGCCCGCCTTCGCGGCATGCGGCGATGGGCTAGGCGTGCCGTTCGCGCTCCTCTCGCCAGCGGAATTGGGTTCGCCTCCATCGCCGGGATTCTTGCAAGCGCCGCCCAACTCGCCAGCCGTCTGCGCTTGCTGGTCAAGACCTTCGGCTTGCTTCTTGAGCGACTCTTGCCACGGCTTCTCGGCGTCGTAGAGCGAAGGCTGCTCGGCGCGCTGGCGCATGCGCTCGGCGAGCTCCTTCGATTTCTCGGCGAAAGCGTCGAGCTGTCTCGCGAGTTCCTGCCGCGCCTCGGCCATCGACTCGCCCGCCGCCTCAGCGGCTTCGATGCGATCGAGCTCCTGGAGAACCGCTGCACGCTCTTCAGCCAATCGCTGCAATTCTGCGTCGAACTTCGCAGCGTCCTTCGTGAGCTCTTCGAGTCGTTGATCGATGCGCGTCAGTTCTTCGTACTCCGACTGCGACATCACTTCGATCGTTACCGTCGTCGATCGCGCCGAATGCGGCGGCGCTGGATGCGCGTCCCATACAAGCGCGTTGCACTGGAGCACATCGCCAGCCTTCGCGCCCAGCTCCGACGTGTCGAAGTGCGCCCGAGCTAACGAGCGCGTTCTGTCGCCGCCGGACACTGGAAGCGGAACGGTCGTTGGCGTGAATCCGTTCACACTGCGAGTGAGTTCGAAGTGATCGATGCCCACGTCGTCCTCGGCTTCGAAGACGACATCCACCGTCCAGCCCTCGACGACGTACACCGAGCCAAGCGGATCAAGCACGCGAATAGTGGGGGGTTGGTCGTCAGTGACAAGGAGTGTGCCGGTGCGGGGCTCATCGGACTCAGTTCCATCGGCACCGTCGAGGCCGAGTTCGAGTGTGCCCGCCTGCGTTGCCCTGAACGTGGCGAGAATTTCGCGCGGGTCGGCGGCGCTCGGCACCATGGGAATCGTCGTCTTCTCGCCGGACGGTGTCGTTAGCGTGAGGTTCCCTTCGCGCAGCGGCAGCGTCGCGCGAGCGGAGATCTCGATGGTCGAGTCGCGCAGCGCGTTGACGTCGGCGCTGCCAAACGGCCGGTCGAGCGGCGGCCACTCGGTATACGCGGGCGAGCGAATCGTGACGCCTGCGCGTTCGAAGCTGGGAACCGGAAGGACTTCGAAGCGCTGGAGGTCGCTGCGTCCGTGCGGCGTGCGCACGACGAAGTAGCCCGATTCGACCGCGCGATCGATGCGAAGCGCGAACAAGTCATCGCTGCCGATGATGCCAGAACTGCTACCACCTTCGCTGCCCGGTTCGGGAATCATCGCGACCACAGTCAGCTCGCGCCGCGGATCGCTCGGATCGACGAACACGATGTCGGCTGACTCTGCGGGCACCGGACCAGAGATCTCGGCGGTGATCAGCGCGGGTCGTCCGTACTTCACCGACTCAGGATTGACAGCGATCGCGAATCGCACCGACGTGAACGGCGGGTGGAATCCGAACGGATCGGCGAAGCGCCGGAGCGTCATCGAGAAGAGGTGAGGGATCGCGAGATGCAGAATCAGCGCGGCGGCAGGTGCCGCGAGCATCCAGAGGAATACACGGCGGACGACTCCGCGATCGACGACAACCTCGGCACCGATGGTCGGCGCGAGGCGCTCGCCAACTTCGATCGTGCGATTGACGAGCTCCGCGCTCGCGCCCGCTCCTCGTGTCTCGCGCTCAAACTCGAGCGCGTTGATGATCTCGTTGTTGTGAACGCCGGTACGCGCCTCGAGCAGGCGCGCGAGGTGCCGCGGGTCACGTTCGCCTCGAAGCGCTCGGCGCATCAAGATCCATGGGCCGACAAGCACTGCGCCGACAATGAGGATGTCTACGGTCAGCAATCCGCGCGGTGCCATCGGAAACGTTGCGTCGAGTACAACAGCAAGAAGTACGGCGCAAGCGATGACTGTCGTGCCGATCAAGAGAAGGCGCAGCGCTCGCGCGCGACGCGATGCAGAGTCGGCGCGATCGATCAACTCATCAATCGCTCGCACGCGTCGCACCTGCGAGGGCGGCTGATGCGGTCTAACAACACTCACGGGAGGCCTGCCCTTCGACGGAGGATCCACTCAAGGCCCAACCACACTGATAGCATCGCCATGAACGGCCAGCGGTTCCACGCCCAAGTGGCTTCTTCGGAAGCAATTGTCGCAAACTGGTGGCGACGGACGTAGTTCGGATACTCCCCGGCCTGACCGACGGTGAAGACGCGTCCGCCAGTCTTTTCCGCCAGCGCTCGCATTCCCAGCGGATCGGCCGAAAGGTTGACCCGCTCGAGCGACGCGTCGACCGCGTTCAAGAAGCGTTGCTGAAGCGCTGGCTTGAGCTGAGGTGTGTCTAGTCGAACGAGGTGCACACCTGCGGACTCAGCTTGGAACGTGGCCTCGAATCGGACATCGGACGGCTTTCCCTGCGCCGTGCCAGCATGAGCCAAGGGAAGCACCTCGGTTCGACCGTCGGGACGGACGACGTTGATCTCGGTGGGCTCCGACTCAAGGCGATGATCAAGTTCAACATAGGCGACGATATCTTCGCCAACTTTGGCGCTCTGTCGCGAGAGTTGAAGCGTGATGTCTTGCCCAGGGCGTGCGTCGCCGCCGCTCGACATCCAGCGCGCGATCCCTTGCCAGCAGCGTTCATACATGCCCTCGAACTCCAACTGATTCTCGTCAACGAGTCCCCAGCGCCACATACCCTCGCCGAGGATCGCCAGCGACTGTCCGCGCCCCACGCGCATTGAAGCAATCGCGATCGCGTTTACTTCGTCATCGCCTGCGACAGCGCCCGAACCGGCTGCTGCTGCGCGGGCGAGCACCAGCGTGCCGGGCTTCGCAGCGCTCAGTCGGTAGACCGTGGTCCAGTTAGGCAATCGGTCAGCGGCATCTTCGAGGTCGACGCCGAGCCGCTCGCTGGACAGCCACGACATTCCAGCGGCGCTCGGTGCGAGCGCGATGCGTGCGTTCGGCAGCTGCGTTGGACCCGTGCCAGATGCGAACTGAACTGGCTCGAGTAGGGACAACGCGGCGATGATTGAATCGGCACTCGCCTCGCACGCGCGGCCTCGCGCGAACACCACGCCAGCGCCATGTTCAGTCACGCGATCGCGCAGCGCTGCCGCCGCTTCCGGTGAAATCAGTCGTTCGAGGCCGGCGCCCAGAATGAACAGGTCGAAGCGCGCCAGTCCTTCGGGACTCAGGAGGTCCACGTTCTCGTTGTCAGGAGTCGCCGCATGCCCCGTCCTGATGATCTCGGTCCGGCGCTCGGACAATCGCGACACTTGGGTGAGCGCCAAGCGGGGATCTTTTCGCAGCGCCTGCGCGATGAACTTCATGTCCCACGACGGACGACCCTCAAGAAGCAGCACGCGTGTCCGAGCCTTCGAAACGTCGACGAAGACAGTCTGCGAGTTGTTCGAGGTGTCTAACTCCTCGGGCTTCGCGTCAACTTTCACAAGGTAGTGGTATTGCCCAGGCAGGTCGTGATGAATCGGGATCTCGACCTGACCGAACGTCCGGCCACGTACATCGACCGTGTGTGTGGTCGTCACTTGGCCTTCGGGGCCGTCGACACTCATCGTGATATCGACGCTCGCGGCGGAAAGCCCCGTTTGGTGCACGCCTACAACCATCGCGCCATCTTCGCCGGTGTGGAGGAACTCTTGTGCGGGGGCGGCCTGCACCGCGAGGTCACGGCGAAGCACTCCAGCGCCGACACACACTGTGTCGATTGGAACGCCACGGGCGCGGGCCATCTCAATCGCAGGCGCGGCGCTGGCGCCGCTCGTATCGCGGCCGTCACTCAGTACCAGCACGCGGCGGCCAGCCGCCTCATCGCGACGCGGAACGCTTAACGCGACCGAGATACCGTCGAGGAGATTCGTTTCGTTACTCGAGGCAGCGTTTTCGGTGAGCGCCGCAGCGGCCTTCCGCCCGATCGGCTCGCTTCCGCTGCCGAAGAGAGAAAGCTCAACATCGGCAACGCTCATGAGCGCGTCGAGATGTGCGCTGGCAATCCAATGATCGAGCAGTTCATGCATTCGCGACGAGCCTGCGCAGTCGCGGGTTTTCATCGACTCCGAGACGTCGACGAGCACTGTCAACTTCGGCCGCACGTCAGCCATACTGTTCGGTGGAATCGTGCTCGGACCGAGAAGGAGCGCGGAGATGAAGAGCATCGCAACGACGCGCATCGCCAAGAGCATCGAGCGCGCGGTGCCGCGGGCTTCGCTGCGTCGATAAGCGAGCACCGCCAGAACGAGGAGTGCGGCGGCGATCGCGCCGACCAAGAGCGGCGCGATGGCGGGCCGGAGAAAGATCGCGGCGACGATCGCTCGAGGCATGGTCACCGTCTCCACCATGCCAAAAGTGCGAGTTCGATCGCCGACATACACAGGACGCCGAGAATGGCGAGCCACCAGATCGGTGTCCCGCGGAGGGCATCATCGGATGCGGTCGCTCCGCCGTTTGACGCGACTATCTTTTCTGCGGCGTGCTGCGGTTGAACGAGCAGCGCGAGCGCATCGGACATAAGCACGCGAGCGTCGCTTTCGCGAGGATCGACGTTGACCGCGCCCATTGCAATGACGCGATCACCCTCGCGCACTAGGTACAACCCTGCGCGTGACGCGCGGGCGAGCGAAACCGTTGATTCATTGCGGTCTTGAAGCACGATTGCGTCCGGCACGATCGCGCCGTCGGGGCCGCGGAGTCGCAGTGCGGTCGAGCGCGGGCCGCAGGCGATGGAGAGCGCCTCGCCAGCGAGCGTCGAGGGGTGCGCGCCGTCGGACAGTTCCAGCTCGGTCGCGAGACTCTGCACCAGCGCGACGAAGCCGCCGTGCCGCGCAAAGTCGCCATACTTCGGCGACGCGGAGAAATTGGCGAGAGCGAACGCGCCGTCACCGTAGCGACGGAGCGAGAGTGCTGGACCGCCGTCGTCAAAGGCGAGTACGACGATGGCGTCGTCGCGCACAGCGGAGCAGGCGCGCGTGCGTCCGATGCGAACGGCACCGAGTCCGAGCAGAGCTGCATCGTCAAAGGACGAAAGCAGCGACTGCCGCGCGGCACCTGCGATGAGGCGACTCTCGTGGTCCTTGACGTCGCCTGGCATGAAGGGGAGCAGGCCTGGCAGCCCGGTTTCGAGCTGCGTTGCGTTCTCCGTCACCGGCCCGCCGCCGCAGAACCACACAATCGAACCACCGCGAGCAAGATGCATGCGGAGCGACTCGATCACGGCTGGCGCGAGTCGAACGATATCGGCGACGAAGAGTGTCCGTACATCGGCGAGCGCGGCAGCCGTGAGCGCATCGCTGCGCACCACGCGCGGAGCGAAGCGATCGCGCTGGTCACCGTACGGAGCGAGTGCCCGCACGAGGAAGTACGTACCTCGCGCTGGGTCGTCAGAGTCTTCGTCGCTCAGAATTGCGACGGGCTGGCGACGGCCAGTTTCAAACGCCAACGTCGCGGTGTCGTCGATCGTCAGCGCGTCGCTCGTGAGCTCGAAGCGGATGGCGTGCGGACCCTCGTCTGACGCGGTCAATGGAACCACAATCTCGACCGGCTGGCCGGGGCTGACATCGATATCACGGCGCTCGAACGATCGTCCGTCGAGCAGCACGCGGAGCTCCGTTCGTGACGGCGCGGCGCCGAACGCGTGGATACGAACTCGAGCGCCGATTGACTGGCCCGGCGCTGCACGGCGCGCCGTCATACCGCGCGCCTCAAGGCCCGTATTCGCAGCGGTAGAAGCGGGAATCGCTGCAACGCGTACCTCAGTATCCCTCGGTAGATCGCCGTCACCGTCCGCGCCGCGTGAGTCGGCAAGGCTGGTCCAATTCGACGCCTGTCCATCTGTCACGATCACCACGCGCCGAGCGCCGGTCGCGTCGGCGAGCAGCTTCGCGGCGAGCTGAAGCGCAGCCCGCATGTCCGCACGCTCGTCGGTCGGTCCGATGTCGCGCAGAAGTCCAGCGAGCATTGAGAGGTTTGGCGTGAGTCGCCCCGCCAAACCTGAAGGTACAGCGTCGGCAAGGACGACCTCCGCTTGATCGCGTCCGCCCTGCAAACCTTCAATGATGCGCGCGACGTCGCCGCGCAGTCGCTCGAAAACCGTCGTCGCGCCATCGCGCAGCTGTGTCGAAGCGCTTGCGTCGAGGATCACGACGGTGGTGCTCGCCTCGGCAGACGACTCTCCACGTGCGCCACGCAATAGTGGTTCGGCAAACGCGAGCACCAAGAGCGCGATCGCGCACGAGCGCAATGCCAGCAGCAATCGTCGTCGCAGACGGAAAAAGCTCGATTGGTTTGCCGACGAAGTGCGGAGCAGCCTGATCGAAGGAAACACGACTGGGGTGCGCGCGTTCCGATGAAGCAAGTGCGCCACGATCGGAAGTCCGACGAAAATGAGCCCGCCGAGCATGGCAGGAGCGAGGAGCGACATCGCGGCAAGCGTTGGCATATCTGCGAGCGGTTAGCCGCGTCGCGTTCCTCCACCGACGCTTCGGCGCAAGAGATACCGCTGCAACACGGCGCAGTGGTCCTCGCCAGTGTGCAGCAGCGTGCGATCCATGCCGAGGCCGGTCGAGACACGCTTCATTCGGTCGAGAAACTTGGCCATGCCGAGCTCATACTCGACGCGAATGTCATCGAGATGCACGCGCACCTGCTCACTCGATTCGGCATCGATGAAGAGACCGTTTCCGCCACGCGGCAGATTCAGTTCCTCCTCGTGGAGGATTTGGAAGAGCACGATCTCGTGTCCCCGAGCGCCTGCGTGAGCGAGTGCCGCGATCGTCGGGTCGATGTCGTCGAGGAAGTCACTCACCACGACGAGAATGCCGCGACGACGCGAACGGCGGACGATGCCGTCGATCGCCTCGGGCAAGCGCGCGGAGCCGGTCGGAGCGTGCCGGTCCATCGCACCGAGAAGACGCTGGAGGTGCAACATCGAGACGCCCGGACCTTCGTACGACGTGAGTCCTGAGCACGCGACGCCGAGCGCAACACGGTCGTTGCGCTGCACGAGTAGGAACGCGAGTGCCGCAGCGACGCTTCCCGCGACGTCGAACTTGGATCGCGCTTCGTGCACGACGCGCTTGCCGCGCGCGCCGAACACCTTGACGCCAGTAGCTGGCGCCGAACATCCGCGGAACGCCATCGATGCGGAACCATCGACGAGGATCGTCGTGGTCAGCTCGGACTCGTGCTCGTACAGCTTGATGAAGAGACGATCGCTGCGACCGTACACCTTCCAATCAACGTCGGCGGGATCGTCGCCCGGAATGTACTGGCGATAGTCGTTGAACTCGACGCTCTGACCGCGCTGGCGTGAGCTGTGTCGACCGGAGAACGTGCCGCGCACACGGCGCGCAGTCGAGAACTCCAAGTGCCGAAGCCGTTGCATATCAGCGGCTGCGAGAAATCGCGCGCCAGCTTGAGCGCTCGAAGCGGCATCAGTGTCGCGCGATCGCACTCTATGAAGAAAGAGCTTTGAGTCCATGAGGTCGATACTTCTCGTCGCAATCGCTACAGAGATGCGTAACTTGGCTCGCGCACCTCATCGAGAATGCGTCGCACGATTTCGTTCGCGTCGAGTCCGTCGCCAGCCGCTGTGTAGTTGGGCAGCACGCGATGGCGCAGTACGAGCGGGGCCGCTTCGCGAATGTCCGCGGCCGACACCGCTGGCCGTCCGTCGAGTACCGCAAGCGCCTTGGCTGCGAGCACCATGTGTTGGCTTGCTCGCGGACCAGCGCCCCACTCCACGTATTTCCGAGCGCAGAGCGCGCCTTCGTCCTCACGCGGACGCGTCGCCCGCGCGATCGCGACGGCATGGCTCACGGCGTGTCGCGACGCAGGCATGCGCCGGACGAGGTGCTGATACGCGAGCGTTCGTTCGTGCGAAAGCACTGACTCGATTGTCGGCGTCGAATCGAACGTGGTCGCTGCAACGATCGATTCTTCCTCTGACCGTGACGGATAGTCGAGCCATAAACTAAACATGAAGCGATCGAGTTGGGCTTCCGGCAGGGGGTACGTCCCCTCTTGTTCGATCGGATTCTGCGTCGCGAAGACGAGAAACGGTCGCTCCAGTGTGTGCGTGCGACCGAGGCTCGTCACGGTAAGTTCTTGCATCGCTTCGAGGAGTGCTGATTGGGTTTTCGGCGGTGTGCGGTTGATTTCGTCCGCCAACAGCAAATTCGTGAAGACCGGGCCCTGCATGAAGCGCATCTCGCGGCGACCGGTCTGTGGATCGTCTTGCAGCAACTCCATGCCGATGATGTCTGACGGCATCATGTCGGGCGTGAACTGAATGCGCCGGAAGTTCCATCCGAGCGTCTGCGCCAGCGTGCGCACCAAAAGCGTTTTCGCCAGTCCAGGGACGCCGATCAAGAGCGTGTGCCCTTGCGCGAACACAGCAGTGAGCATGGCCCGCACGATCTGTCGCTGGCCGACGATGATCTTCCCGATCTCGCGCTCAAGTCTCTGCGCGCTGTCCGCCGCTTCCTTCAAGAGTGTCAGGTCGTTCGTCGTGAGCTGTTCACGTTCATCAGCCATTCATCGCTCCAGTTGAGAAGGTCGGCCCGAATCCGTCAGAAGGAGATCGAATTCCTCGGCACTGTTCGGCTCGCCCTCGATCGAGGGTCCGTTGTTGCGCAAGAGAACTGGCAATCGCTTTGCTTTCGCTGCCTCGAACGCGTCGACGTTCCGCGCGATTGCTGCGGAAACTGCTGGCTCTTTCAGCGCTGCGCCCAGTGCGTCGCGACCGACGAGGCGCTCGGCTTCAGCGCGGGCTTCGTTTGGTGGACGCGGCATCTCCGAGTCGAAGAGCCACGTGTCAAACGCGGCGAAGCGCGATGGATGAGTTGTCCACACTGCGAGCGCGAGCGTCGCCAGTTCGCAGCTGTGCTCGAAGCGAGGCTCGGTCGACACGAGTGTCCGGTTGCAATCGTGATTCATCGGCACAGGAGCCACGAGAATCTGGAATCGCTTCGGATCGGCGGCGAGAAACTGCATGAGGTACCCGTGCGTCGCGCGGCAGTGCGGGCATGCGTAGTCGGCGAGCAGCACGATCGTTGCTCGTCCCTCGGCAGCGCCGAGCGACGGCGTGTCGCTCGACGAGAAACGGATCGCCCCGACTTCGATGACGCCGTCGCCGCCTCCAGCGCTGGCGAGGAAGGCTGGCCTGCCTGGCTTGTATGGCACCGCAAACTGCCCAAGAAGAAGGGCCGCGACCCCGGCCATCGCTGCAATCGTCGGTATGCGAAAGATCTGAGATGGATGCACCGCGCGCCACGCGAGAACTCCGAAGAGGAGTCCGGTTGCGTGATCGGCCATGCACCACGGACAGACAGCGCGCAGTACGACGAGCTGAATCGCTACGAACCAGATCGCGGCAAGGACGACGGAACATGCTGCGAACACCACGAGTCGCGCCGAACCCGAGGCGACTGCGAACACCGCCAACATCCACAGTGTGGCTGCGGGGAATGCAACAGGAATTCCCCATGTACCGGCCCAGCGACTTGTTAGAACTTGAGCGCAACCGCCGCCCGCGCCGCAGCCGATCGGAAGTCCGCGCTGTGACCATGCAGTCCACGCCAAGTAGAACGAGATGCCTGCACCGACGAGCGCGAGTACGAGGAGCGGCGCGACGAATCGAACCTTGAGAAGCCTCTCTGGCTGCGGAGAATGCGCGATGGTTGCGGAAGAAGCGTTCACGCGAAGGGTGAAGGATACGTCGACTCACGTCGCTTTTTTTAGGGCGGGCAGCGCGAAGGCGGGTGTCTGCGAAGGTCCGTCACCGCGAGTGTGGGGACCGCGGAAGCTGGCGAGCTCTCTCCTAGCCGTTTCAGTTCAGCGTGCATCGAGTGTCACGTTCAACGGCTGCCGATGTGCTTCCGCTAACGCCAGGCACTTTCGGGGTTCCAGGTCCGGAGTAACGGCGGCGGAGAAATCGATGTCCCCGGAAGTGCCAACACCGGCAACACCAGTCCGCGGATCCGTTCAACGATGCGTCGAAACTCTGGTGCGCCGTCGATGCCCGAGCTGCGCAGCCGCGCACTCCAGCCGCGAATTGAGCTGGGCGAGATCGCGTATGTGTCACCGAGTCCGGGCGGTAGCTCCGCTACGAGCGTGGTTCTTCGCACGTGGAATGTCGCGATGACCGCGCCCCGGAGCGCCGCAAAGTCGAACTCGGTGTGCCGTGAGATGTAATCGAGATCGAAGTAGTCTTTGAATCGAGTATTGCGTTCGCCATGGACGACGATCGCATGCAGCTTCTCCGCCACAACAGTTTCGGGCCGGTAAGCGAGCATCGTGGCGGTCGGATCCCCGAGCAAGCTTGGAGGCGAGACGCGCTCTGGCGGTGGATGAACACTATCGCCGTAGCCGACATCGAATTGGCATCGCACTCGCGTCCGGCCGATGTGTCCCGAAAAAATGTCGCGGTGGACCTCGAAACCGAGCCCGACGCGGATATCCATGACGCGGATTCCTTCGGCGTCAAAGATGATTGGATCGGACGCGGCGACGGAGCACACATCCCTGAAGATCGAGGTGAGTATGTCGACTCCGACGGCCTTGCCGAGAAGATCGATGTATTCCGTTGGGCGGTGTGGGTGTCCGTGCCAGAAGGCGAAGAGCGTCGCTCCCTTCAGAACGAATGCGTCGGCATGCTTCGAGCGTCGTCGAATAGTTCATCGCACTTGGGCCAGAAAGCGAATAGAGACTACGACTCACCCCCTCGATTACCCCGGATTGCACGAGCCACGGGAGCGTCTGTGAATGCAGCCCCGCAGCCCTGAGCGCGCTCGCGGATTGCGGTCCGCGAGAGCGCAGGAGCTCAGTTACCCGCGCGGCAGGAGGTGAGACTCTCATGTGGCAATACGTTGATTCGGCCACAAGACGATACGCACATCTGACACATTACCCTGAGCTCTGGTCGTTCGTGCCGTTCTTCTCAGACCAACAGTGCGTCACGGGCTGCTAGCGTAGTTAGTCACGCTGATTGCAACGTATCCAACACAGCCCTCGCGCGACGCACCTTTGCCAGAGTCGTCTCGGCCTTGGCGGTCCACGTGAACGTCTTCGGATCGCGGTTGTGCGCGGCGATGTACGACTCGATCGCGGCGATCAGCTCCTTCACGCTACGGA
>JAWXCC010000088.1:0-6984 GCA_034440475.1 Phycisphaerae bacterium
CGGCTGGCCTGTGCTCCGGCTTTGCAGCGGACACGCCGGATCGATCGAGACCCAGCGCAACCGTGTCGGCTATTCCGTCCCGATGGCTTCCGGACCTTCCGACGATCAACGAATCAACCTCGGCGCCGCTCTGGCGGGCTGGGTGCTGCCTGGACTCGGGCACATCATGCTGGGCGAGAGGCGGCGCGGCTTTTTCGCGATGGCCGGGGTCATGATCCTGCTCCTTACCGGGCTTCTGGTAGGTGGGCTCGATTGCGTCGACCGTGACGAAGACCGGCTCTGGTTCGTCGGCCAAGCGTGCGCGGGTCCACTCGTGATTGGTGCATCCTTCGCCAACGACGCCCTCATCAAGAGTGGCCGAGTCGGCAAGCTCCTTGATCCGCCAATTCAGTCGGGCAGACTTCCACCCGGAACTCCGCCGCCTCCTCGCGTTTCGACCTTCAAAGGACTCGCGCATCCGAACGAATTCGGAACGCTCCTCGTCTTCCTCGCAGGCCTGATGAATCTGGTCGTCATTCTCGACGCGATCGTGCGCGAGCCACTGAGCCCCGCGATGAACTCTCTGAGCGGCCGACGATCGAGTGACGGCGGAGGGCGTACCGCATGACGACCGCAGCCCTCGCGACTTCAACGATCCTCGCGCACATCCCGTTCGTTGAGCCACTACCGTTGGCACACCGATTTTGGTGGCTGCTGATCGTGCCGCTCGCGATTGGCGTCTCGATGGCGTGGAAAGCGGTGCGGGTGCCGTCGCTCGGCGACTACTGGCGCCAGGTCGCTTCCATGTCGGTTCAGATCGTCCTTGGCGTCGCGGGAATCGCGGTGGGCCTGTTCGTCCTCATTCAGGTTGTCTTGCCGCGCTTGCCCGCGGAGTGAAGACGCGGCGCAGAAAGACAAGAAACGTCACGCCACCGAAGAGCGCGATGTTTGCTGCGATGCCGCCGAAGAGCAGGCTGTACGTCCCCCCGTCGACCGCGCTTCGCGACCGACGCATGAAGTTGGTGGCCATTTTCGCAATCGTGAATCCGTCGTCGTCGACTTCAACGTGCGGGACGAAGAGAAGGTCCGGGTCGACTTCGCTCCACTGCCGCGCGATCATCAGCCACGGCCATCCAACCGCCAAGGTGCCGACCCGCCATTCCCCCACCGGACCCCTGCCGCGCGGCTCCGCCCAGTTTGGAATCCCAAGAACCTCGAGAGACGGATTCGACGACGGTGTTTGAAGCCGCTCGATGTTGACCCAGCGGAGGCCGAGCGCCTCGTCGGTCGCCACTTCCCAGAATCGGCCTTCTCGGACGTGCAGCGCGCCGGTACTTGGAGCCGTTCCGTCTTCAACCCGCGCAAGACACCAAGCGGCAACACCAACGGATACGACGCCGCCAACGGCGATGCTGCCAATAGCGGATGTGAGGACTCGAGACAGCCACGTTGACATGAGAAACGGATCGTACCGATCACCCCAACGAGTTCACGAACCGGGTTGACGGTCATCGCAGGCGGCTTTGCCCGCCGTGGCGCGCATGTTGCCTTGGGGCCGCCCTCCTCGAATGCGTGCAGCAGTTGTGACGGCACGAGGACGGTCCGAGTACGAACTCCGAGAGAGTGAGACGACCCCAATGGGAATTCTTCGCCGTCTGCGTCGCAAACGAGTTGTTCGGCGCGACACGAGTCCTGAATGGCGACTCGGACTGAGTGCGGTTCGACACCTCCGCACGCTCACCCCGGATCGACGCGAGCGCGTCGAGAGCGATGCCAAGATCTTTGCGGCGGAGACACATTGGGAAGGCTGCGGCGGACTCAAGGTCGGCGACGGCATGAAGGCCGTCGTTTCAGCCCTCGCCTGCCTCCTCGTCTGCGACACGCGACAAACACTGTACGAAGACGTTTCGAGCGTTTTGCTCTACCCAACAGGCTACGTCGCGCCCACGGCGCGGAACGCCAACGGCGTGGTGACCGCTGGCATGAGTCGATTAGGCGAAGCACACTTCAACGGGCCGGTAGTTCTGTCGTGGGCTGACACGCTGCGTCACGCGACGCAACCGATGGGGCGCAACCTCGTGCTCCACGAGTTCGCGCACCGCCTCGACATGCTCGACGGCATGGTCGATGGCACGCCTCCGATGCCGACATCCATTCCGCTGGGCCGCTGGGTCGACACGATGACTGCTGAGTACAGCGACCTCCACAAGTCGCTCGACGAAGGTATCCCTACCCCACTCGACGCGTACGCCGCAACGAATCCGGGCGAGTTTTTCGCTGTCTCCACCGAGGCGTACTTCGAACGACCCTTTGCGCTGCGCTCGCTGCGCCCGGGGCTGTACGACTTGCTGAAGGATTACTACGTGGTCGGCGGCTGAGACTTCGTCATCAAGAGACCCGAGACGGCCGACCACTCCTGATAGGTACGATCGCGACTGAGACGACGACCGCGTTGTTCTCGCGCATCGACTTCTGGAGTGGGACCATGGCTCGCATCGACCTAACGTCTGCTCGTTTTCTTGCTCGGATCAGCGTCGGCACGACTGCGCTCGCAGCGATAGCGACCGTCGCACTCGCCGATACCTCGCGCGCCGTGCGCCCTGGCAGCAGCGACGATCGTTCGCGGCTCGAGATCCTTCAGCTCATCGCGGACACGCTTCAGAAGAACGCCCCGCTGAGCGCCGATCGTCAGCAAGGCGGCGTTGCCGATGCGAACAGCTTCGTCAACTGGGAATCGCCGCACGTCCACCCGCTCGATCTCACACCCGACCACACACGGCTACTTGCCGTCAACACTGCCGACAATCGGCTTGAAGTGTTCGATGTCACCGGCGTCACGCCCGTTCTCAGCACATCGATTCCCGTCGGTCTCGATCCTGTCAGCGTGCGAGCTCGCAGCAACGACGAAGCGTGGGTCGCTAATCACGTTTCGGATTCCGTCAGCATCGTCAATCTCACGAGCGGCGCCGTCACCGCGACGCTCACCGTCGGCGACGAACCCTGCGATGTCGTCTTCGCGGGCACGCCGCAACGGGCATTCGTCACCATTTCGCAGTTGAATCAAGTCAAGGTCTTCGATCCATCGAACCTCGCGCTTCCGCCAACGACGCTCGCGATTGCTGGCGAAGATCCGCGAGCCTTGGCGACTGACGGAACGCGGGTCTATGCGGCGATCTTCGAGAGCGGTAATCGCACCACGATCCTCTCGCAAGCGACGGTCTCAAGCGCCGCGAATCCCTATCCCGGCGATCCGAATCCGCCGCCGAACGCCGGCACAGCGTTCAATCCACCAGTCGGCGCTGGCTTGCCGACGCCTCCCTCCGTCGGCCTCATTCTGAAGAAGGACGCCGCCGGAAAGTGGCGCGACGACAACAACGGCGACTGGTCCGGCTCAGTCAATTGGAATCTCGCCGACAACGACGTCGCGATCATCGACGCGCAGACGCTCGCAATCAGCTATGCGAACGGATTGATGAATCTCCCGATGGCGCTCGCTGTCGGACCCTTGGGACAGATCAGCGTGGTCGGCACCGAAGCGACGAATCAAGTGCGTTTCGAGCCAAACGTGAATGGCACGTTTGTGCGCACCATGCTGGCTCGCTTCCAACCGACGACTCCGGCCGTAACAACGATCGTCGATCTCAATCCGCATCTCACGTATTCGACGCCGACGCTGCCGCAGGCGTCGCGCGATCTTTCACTCGGAGATCCGCGGCAGATCGTGTGGAACAGCATTGGATCGACGGGCTATGTAGCGGGCATGGGTTCTAACAACGTCGTCGTCATTGATCCATTGGGTACACCGCTCGCTCGCGTACCTGTCGGAGCTGGTCCAACCGGACTCGCGCTGAACGATGCGACGAACACGCTCTACGTCCTCGATCGCTTCGATGCGTCGATCTCCGTCATCAATGTCAACACGAATACGGAGAGCCAGCGCATTCCCTTCTTCGATCCCACCCCGGCAACGATTCGCGCAGGCCGTCCGTTCCTCTACGACACGCATCGCACCTCCGGACTCGGCCAGGCATCGTGCGCCAGTTGCCACGTTGATGCTCGTATGGATCAGCTTGCTTGGGACTTGGGCGATCCCGCCGGAGCGGTGAAGCCGTTCGAAGAGGTGTGCAACTTTGGTCTGGCGGGTGGCTGCGAAGACTGGCATCCGATGAAGGGGCCGATGACGACGCAGTCGCTCATTGGAATCACGGGTACCGAGCCGCTTCACTGGCGCGGCGATCGCAGCGGACTCGATCAATTCAATCCAGCATTCGTGTCGCTGCTCGGCGATGACGCGCAGCTCACCCCCGACGAGATGGATGCGTTTGAAGCATTCATTGCCACCCTGAAAGTGGGACCGAACCCCAATCGCAACCTCGACAACTCGCTGAAAACGTCGCTGCCAGGAAGCGGTAATCCCGCGAACGGACAAACGCTCTTCCTTAACACGCCGTTCGACGGTGGCATCCTCCGTTGCAACACCTGTCATGCGGTCCCCGATGGAACGAATGGACAGCTCACCTCGGGCAACCTGCTTCAGCAGACGCAGAGCATGAAGATCCCTCAACTGCGCAACATGTACGAGAAGATGGGGTTCTCGAAAACCTCGTCAACGGCCACGCGCGGCTTCGGCTTCGTGCACGACGGATCGGTTGCGAACCTCCTTGAGTTCCTGACGACGCCGGTCTTCAACTTCGCCCCCGGTGCCGCTGGCCAGCAGCAAAAGAAGGATCTCGAAGCGTTCATGTTCAGCTTCGCGACCGACACGCACGCAGGTGTCGGCGTGCAATCAACGCTCGTAAGCCTTTCAACGGCGACTGCGGCGCAGATCGCGCTGCTCGACCAGATGCAAACGATCGCGAATGGTGGTGCGGTGCAACTCGTCGCGAAGGGTCGCGTCGGCGGAATCGCCCGCGGTTGGCGTTCGCTCGGTGGCGGTAACTGGCAATCTGATCGCCTCGCCGAAACGTTGACGTCGGCGCAGCTCCGCGCGCTTGCAGCGCCAAGCAGCGAGATCACCTATACGTTAGTTCCCGCCGGAACGGGTATTCGCATCGGCCTCGATCGCGACGAGGACGGCTACTTCGACCGTGATGAAATTGACGCAGGCAGCAATCCTGCCGATCCGTCAAGCGTGCCAGGTGCGTGCCTGGCTGATCTCGACGGAGACGGCACGGTGCTCGCGAACGACCTCGCGGTACTCCTCGGAGCGTGGGGACCGTGCGCAGGCTGCGCTGCCGACCTCGACGGAAGCGGCGACGTCGATGCGATCGATTTGAGTGTTCTGCTCGGAGCGTGGGGCTGCGGAACGTAATCGAGGAAAACCTGCGTGGTCATCGCGCCGCATCTCTCAGGTCACCGGCAGAACTTCCGGCAGCTCGAACCCGCTGCGATATTCGCGCCGAACGATCGTCTTCGTCGCCTCTTCGTGATTCGTGAAGGCGAGCGTCGCCTTGTTCCAGCGCAGCTCGGTGCCCGGATAGCGGGCGGCCTTCGAGCACAAGAGCCCGGCCTCAGCTATCCGCGCGCCAACAGAGAAGGGCGTTTGGACTAACACATCAGACTTACCGAGGATTCGGTCGACCCATGAGTGCCAGTGGTTCCGCGCGACGATCTCGCCTTGGCCGGGGATCGTCTTCCAGTCGACGGGCCGACCACCGCGCCAGACCTCGATCTCTCCCTCGGGCTGCACAGAGAGCACGCCTTCTTCGCAGACCACGAGTGTGCCAAGGGAACCGAACTCGCCCGGCGGAAGTCCGACCGCGGCACGCGACGGCACCTGGGCCTTGTCGCGATAGTGAACGACGAACTCAGGCCGCGCGAAGCGCGCCGCATCGGCACCGCGAGCGCCGGGATAGGTCAGCGTCGAGGAGACATGCTGAGCGTGGTAGAAATCGCTCGGCGTCCGCGTTTGCGCGAGTACCGCGATCGGCGATGGCAGGTCGTAAGCGAAGTAGAGAACGTCGAACAAATGCGTGCACCAGTCGCCAAGTTGTCCGGTGCCGTAGTCCCACGACGATCGCCAGCGGACCGGCGCGAGCCCTTCTCGGAACGGGGCGTCAGCGGCGGCACCGAGCCAAAGATTCCAGTCGAGGTTCGCTGGCGGCGGTGAGGGCTCCTTCAGTCCGCCGTAATAGAAGTAACCGTCTCCCTGATCGGGCGGGCCACTCACCCAGACATGGGCTTCGATCGCCTTACCGAGCAGGCCGCGGCGCAAGATGTCGACCGCATGCTGCCTCCCGGGCGGTCCCATTCGCTGATTGCCGACCTGCGTGACCAAGGCCGGACGAGCCTTCAACGCATTCTCGATCGCGACAACTTCCGACAGTTGCTGCACGAGCGGCTTCTGGCCGTAGACGTGTTTGCCCGCCTTCAGCGCAGTGAGGTCAACGAGCGCGTGATTGTGATCCGGAGTGCAGACGACGACTGCGTCGAACTTGTCAAGATGCTTGTCGAACGCTTCGCGAAAGTCGCGACACGTGAATGCATGCGGTCGATCCTTCGCGACTTCGGCAAGCGCGTCGGCGTCGACGTCGCAGAGGCCGGTGAACACCACGTCAGGATGCCCTTCGAGCTGGGCGCGATCGGCGGGCGCGATCGTTCCGCCGACACCGATCTGCAAGATCTGGAGCTTCGAAAGCTTGCCGCGAAACGGGGCGCGGCGCGGTGCAGGCGAGGCGGCGTAGGAAACGAGCGGTCCGACAGCGAGCGAACCGACGCTTGCAGCCGCAGTTTGAATGAGGGCGCGACGAGTCAACATGGCGTGGTCTCCGCGATGCATGCTAGTGGCGAAAGTGCTTTGGTAGCGAGCAAGAGCATGATGGCGCAGGTTTCGTTTCAGCGATCGCGGCCGCTTATCTCACCCCAACTTGCGCACACCCGCACCCGGCTTGTCTCGTGGATCCACGCGCTTCGCTCCGCCGCCGCCGCGGCCTGGCCGCACTGCTTTCCCGGCCCGCTTCGTTGACTTCGGACGCTCATTCGAGCGCTGCTTCTTCTTCTCGCGAG
>JAWXCC010000089.1:0-24431 GCA_034440475.1 Phycisphaerae bacterium
TGGAAGACGAAACAGCCGCCGCGCGGGTGAGTGGGGTTCGATGAGCGGACACGGTGTTCATGGTGATACCAGTTGAAGAGGCGCGTCATGAAGCTGACCGCGTCCTCGAAGGATCCGAAGCGCTCGGGATAGTCGGGGCGATACTTCACGGTCTTGAACTGCGCTTCGGAGAAGCAGTTGTCGTCGGAGACGTGCGGCCAGCTGTGGCTTTCGGAGATGCCGAGCTCGACGAGCATGCTCGAGAACGCCTTCGCCGTCATCGGTCCGCCGCGGTCGGCGTGGAGTACGACCTGTCCGGTCGCGATGCGCTGCTTTCGCGCGGTCTCCTCAATGAGCGCCTTCGCGACCTCGGCGCTCTCCTTCGTCGAGACGGTCCAGCCAGCGGCGTAGCGGCTGAAGATGTCGAGGATGACGTAGAAATAGAAGTAGGTCCACTTGCGCGGCCCCTTCAGCTTCGTGATGTCCCATGACCTGGCTTGGTTGGGCGCCGTCGCCATGAGTTCGGGCTTCGCGTAGTGAGGCCGGCGCAGCTGGTCGCGTCGCTCGTGGACCTCGCCGTGCTCGTCGAGGATGCGATACATGGTTCGCTGCGAGCAGAGATATTCGCCGCGGTCGAGCGTCGTTGCCCAGACCTGCGGCACCGCGAGATCGGCGACTCCTTCGACGCCGCAGCTGCGGATCGTGCTTCACCACGCGGCGAGGTGCGAGGAATAGATTCCTTCGCGGCGCAGGAGCGATCCGACCGCGCCGGGTCCCGTGCAGGCGTCCGCCTCGCGGACGACGCGTTCCTTGTACTCGGCGCTGAATCGCCGGCGCATGGCGCGCGGCTCAACGTGGGGATCGGGTTCGGGTCGCTGCGGCGCTGCCGTTTCGATTGTTCACTGGGATGGATCCATGTGCCCTGCACACTAAACTCGGGGACGGGAATTGTCTCAGTCATGTTGGCACGGAGGGGGCCCCTCCGGACGCTGCATAATCAACCTGTCCACGGAAGTGAGGCAAGCTCAGCCGACTCGTAGCGGCGTTTCAGCTCAACGTTGCGAACCGATGACGCGCCGATCAGCCCCCGGGTGGGGATCCTGCTGGGCGGTTGCCTGACGGTAATGCCGGAAGGTCATCGAGCGGCAGACCAATCAACACGGCGAGTCCGAGCGTCGACACGGAGAGGCGTCCGCGGGCCAGTCTAAGCTTCTCAGTTTGCACGCGCGTTGCGCTCAGGTTTCTAGACAATGCAAGAGCTGCGTCCACCATGGCAATCGCCTCAAGGGTACGGAGCCGATGCAGTTGTTCCAAGCGCCTGTAGTGCGCTGCCGTGTCGACCGATTCGGCGCTCCACGCCGATCCAGAAGCGCGCGCGAATCGAATCTCCTCATCCTGCATTTGCCGACAGACGGTTGCGCGAATCAGGCCGCCGCGTCGACGAGCGCAAGAAGGCCCGCACGCTCTGCCGATTCGAGCTCTGCCGAGTCCGCAAAAGCGCGTACGAGCGGAGCGACCTCGGTTGGATCGGGGTAGGTGCGGGGCGAACTCCGTTCGAACACCAATCGTTCAAGCTCGTCCGCGGTGGTCGGAGGCAGCGTCGCGCGGAGCTGAGACACCACTTCGAGGTTCAATCGAACCACAGCCTCATCGGCCTGCGCGAGTCGCGTGCGAAGTGCAGACTCCGTACGCAACGTGTCTCCTCCGCCAGCGAGCCGGGTCGCCGTCAGCATCGAGCCTCGACCTAGGAGATCGATCGCCGCATGGATGCGCGACGGAATCAGTATCGAAGCGCGGCTTGCATAGTCTGCGAGGATTGGCCGACGCAAGTCGAGGTCGATCGGCTCTGCGGTAACACTTCGAAACCATTCGACAAGCGATTCTACATCTACGTCCGCTCCCCCGACGCGCGGCGTTGCGTCGGCTCGATCGTTCCGAGCGCGAATACTGCGTAGACGAGCGAGTTCGGCCAGCTTCTCCTCACTGTCGAGAGATTGGCCTACCTGATCGAAGAAGGCGGCGTCGAAGGAACGGAGTCCAGTCGTCGTGTGTGACGCATCACGTAACAACTCGCGATAAGTTGTCGCACTCTCGATTGAACCGATAATCGCGCCGCGCGTCGCGGACGAGTCCATCCGAGCAAGGATCGGTGTCATCGCGCTTCGAAAGAATTGATCGGAGTCGCGAAGATAAGCCGCAATCGCGCCCTCAAGGTCACGCGTCTGATCATCGGCGAGATCGAACCGCGAGGCTACGTCCCGAAGCTCCACCTCGGTCATCGGGATGCATACGCCCGGTAGCTCAAGAAATCGCTCAACGGGCCGAACTTCCACAATTCGGTCTGATGCGAGGCGGTGAGAAAGGTGTGAGGGCCGGCGCTCCGCCACACCTTTCTGCTCGGCGTTCGCCAACCCAGCCGCCAATGTGCTCGCACCAAGCTGCGTCGTGAGCAGAAGGCATCCGAGTATGGCGAGTGGACAGCCCCTGCTGTCGCCGGTTCGGGATGCGCTTACGGGCACGTCGGGGTCCCTCCCGGAGTCTTCCAGTCCGTACAGTTGAAGGTAGACAGCACTGTGTCGTATGTGCAAGAAATCGGGTTGGTCGTATAGTTGCATAGGCCGATATAGGCCTCACATTTCTTCTTTGGCAGATCTTCTGTAATCTCGGTGATGCCCCACCCGCCGCTCGCAAGCATCTTACGGTTGAAGTTCTGGTCGAGACGAATGTTCGCGTTGCAGGTCATCCCGTTACAGTTCGCCGATGTGATGGACGCGTAGTGGTAAAGGCAGCACGAACGCTCCACGTCGATGTTCCAGCAAGTAGCAGCAGGCGGATCAGCTTCGACGTGAGTTGACGAAACTCCCACAAGTGATGTCAAGGTGGCTAGGACGAAGAGTGCAGAGTATCTCATTCGACTGTCTCCAATGGCAAATCATCTCGGTCCCCGAGGTGCCACGCGGCTCCGACAGCGGGACCAACACTCCGCGTGGTTGTACCCCCCCCCCAGCGTCAAGAGCTTTGTCGACACTTCTTTGCTGCTGCTCCCGTTCACATAGACTTTGTTCAACGCTAGGCAAATCGGGAATCGATCGATGTCGCCTTGCTGACGTTGGCAGACAGATTGAGCCTGAGCCGATCTGACTCTGAAGGAGATCGTCCGCCGTGACGAACGTCTTGGCGGCAGCTGCGGGAGGAGTGCCGGCTGGGACTTGCTCGTGAGGTGGAACTGCGCCGTAAACAGGACGCGGTACGTTGTCGCCTAGCTTGTTCTGGCGCCAGTACCCATCGTCGCCGTACCCGTGCGCATTACGCAGCGTGAGGCGCACTGGCGGATGACGTGCTTGGAGTCGTGCACGGATGTCGCCAGATTGCCACTCCGAGAGCCATAGGGAACAGATGTTGGATCCCGCGCCGGGCAGCGCGACGTCATCGCGACGTCGCTCCCTCAGCGTGCGAAGGCGCTCGTCAGGAGGAAGCGCTACGAGTTCATCGAAGCGTCCGCGATCGGATGGTCCTAGCGTCGTGTCCCGGAGTTCGCGTCGTTTCCGACGGCCCTATTCGCGGCTGGCGTCGCGTCGCCGCTCCTCTCCGTATCGACAAACACGGCTCGTCGTAGCTCCGTGCCCGCCACCAACATGTCGCGCCAGAAACTTAGCTAACTTCCGGGTCGCGACAACTCGAACTCAGCGAGCCCGCGCAGCGTGCTTGGTATGTTGACGACTGTTCACCGTCGCGCCCAGCAACATGTCTTCCGAAGCCGCCATCGCCCTCGCTCTCTTTCTCGGCTTCGTCGGTTTTGCCGTGTTTGCGATCGGCATCGTCGGACGACACGCGACCGGCGAGCCGCGCTGCGCTCGATGTCGCGCTGACGTACGTCCGGTTGCGTGGGATGAGGTACCACGCTGTCCGCAGTGCGCTGCGGATCTTTCGCGAGGCGGTTCGGTGCGACTCGCGGGACGACGGCGACGGCGGCCGGAATTGATCACCGGCGCGCTGCTCTTGGCGCTCGCGACTGCGCTCTGGCGCGTTGACGCTTGGCTTGCAGCGCGCGAGCTCCTCTGGAGAGATCTTCGTCCGGTCGGTATGGAAACGTCGTTTCTCGGGCGACCCACATTCGATGAGATCGGAGCCATGTCGTCGCTCAGCCGCCGAGCGAAAGCGCGAATGCTGTCTGCTCGTGACCGACGGGCGATTCTCACCTTGCCTTCCGCGAAGACGCTCTGGGTACAACTCCGACTTCAACTAGCGAATGACCCCAGCCTTGGCGATCTCTGGCCCGGAGTCGTCAACGGATTGGCGACCTCTTCCGGCGTCCCGGTGATCTCGCCCTGGAACTCGTCGGTCGAGAAGGGAGAGGCGGTCAGGTTCACCGTCCTCCATCCAACAATTGCTGGTCCGGGATTTCCCTGGGTGCCCATCGTCGATCGCCTCCGCGTCAACGGCGTCGATCTGAGCTTCGAGCGGCAACCTAACAACGACGTTGTTACGCGTATTCCTGATTCAATCGCGTCGGGTTCTGTCATCGTGACGTGTGACTGTCGCATCGCGGTTGCGCTCTTCGGCGACGCCGCCGCGCTTCAGAACGAACTCACAACTGCCGACGGCACGCAACTGCCCGCTTCCTCACTCGGCTTTCCATGCGATGTGGCGAACTTCACCATCACCTTTCAGACCACTGTTCGCGAGCGAGTTGCGCCCGCGAAAGATGGGGGCCGTTGATGTGGCGGAACACCTTCGACAATCTGCTCCAAAATATGGAGCTCGATCGCACGCGTTTCGCTTGGCTTGTCGGCTTACTCATCATCGCACCAGCGGCGTCGGTTGCGGCGCTCTTCGTTCTGCGGGCACTGCGCGGTGGATCGCGTCTCGTTCGACCGCGCTGCCCGCGCTGTCGCCATTTGCAAACGCTTCGCGACGGCGCGCTGCCACCGGCATGCACGGAGTGCGGAAGCCTGCTTGGTAGCGGAGTTCCGTGGGTGCGCCCGAGTCGGACGGTGCTATCGAGTCTTGCATTCGGCACCAGCGCTGTCGCACTTCTCGGTGTCGCGATTCTCGGCGGCGGACTCACGTTCGCTGTCATCAGCGATCGCACGTCGGGATGGCGGCGAAATTTTGAGAGTATCTCCGCCGCGCTCGCGGGAAGGGAGGGCGATCGCGCGCTCCGCGCCGGAATGTCGGCGCTACGCGGCGACGCGATGACGGGCGAGCAAGTCCCGATGGATCGCGCCGCACGATTGCTACTCGAAGCTGTTCGCACTGGCGGACGTGAATCGGCCATCGCCAGCGCCGCACGCACTGCGGGTCAACCCGGGTCATTCCTTGGCGTCTCGCGCATCGTGGCCTTGCTCGTCGGCGAGAGAGCGATGCACGTCGATGAGGCAGAAGAGATTCTCACGGCCATCGATGCGATTCCTTCGTTGCGCGTCGTCAGCGTTGGTGTCTCTGGAGGCGAGTACAGGCTCAACGCCGTCGGCGGCGGCGACTGTGCGTTCGTGATCGATAGCGCCACGATCGACGGGGTGCCGGTGCAGTTCGGCATCGCGGGCACCGGATCGAGTGTCGGATGGTGGGCGCGACTTCCGGCGGGCGCTCTGCCAGTGACACTCGACGTTCGATGGACGCCAGCGCTGGTGAATTCGGCGGAGTCGCGGCTTCGCCAGCGGCACTTCAGCGCCACGATCGACCTGCGCCCGAAGTTTCACGGCGACCCGCCACTCGTGACCGACGGACTCCGCCCCCAAGCTAACCCCGAGCAGCAGCCCGTGATCACACTGAAGCCGCTCGGCGTTCGCCAGACGGTGCGGGTAGCGCTTCCTCGGCCAACGAGCGGCGTTGCATGGACTGGGCGGTGGACGCTTGAGATTGCTGGCGCGACGGTGCCGCTGTTCGTCACCGGGCGCGTCGACGGAACGACCAAGGGGCCCGTACTTGAAGGACTCTTACCGCTGGCGCTCGGAAACGCTGAGTTGATCGGGGCCGCGACCGTGCGGGTGGAATACGAGCCGACCCAACCGAGCGCGACGGGCGAGGGGAAGATATTTGGTGCGTGGCCAACGACCCTCGAATGGACGACGCCCAGCATCGTGCGCGAACCGTGAGCGGCGACGTGGGCCCGCGGTCTCGGCGAAGTTCGCTTGGCGGTAGAGTCACCGCATGCAGTTGCCGCGAGCCGAGCCAGTGCCACCGAACTCGCGCATCGCGGCGCTCGATGTGATTCGCGGCATCGCGCTCTTCGGCATCCTCGTCGTCAACATGGCGTTCTTCGCGACACCGCTCGCAGCGGCGGTTGTTGATCCGACGATCTTCGAAGCACCGCGCGGCGAACGCGTGATGTGGTGGATCGAAAAGATCTTTTTCGACGGAAAGTTCATCTCGACGTTCTCGCTCTTGTTCGGTGCCGGTCTCGCGCTCCAGATGATGCGGCTCGACGACGCTCGCGCCGCCGCGCGGCGCGACGGTCAACCCGCACGCTCGACCGAACTCGTGATCGTCCGCCGACTCGCCATTCTTGCGGTGCTCGGGACGGTGCATGCCACGCTACTCTGGTACGGCGACATCCTGTTCTTTTACGCGGTGCTGGCATGGCCTCTTCTTTCCGCGCGTCATCTCGCGCCGAAAGCAATGGCGACGATCGGAGTCGTTCTCCTCGCGCTTTCCCTGTGCTGCACGATCGGGCTCGCGCCCGGGCCACACGCGCCGCTTCCGCTCAACGCAGCGCTCGAGTCGCAGCGCGGCGAGCAAACGAACGTAGACGTCGAGGCGATCCTGCTTTCGCGGCTTGAAGCGACGCACGGTGACACGACGCATCCGAGCGTTGCCGAAGTCGAGACGCTGATTTACCGAGACGGGCCTACTGCGGCGGCGCTGACGCTTCGCGTGGTCCAGTGGACCTCGGGACTTCCATTGCTCCTCTTGCTGTTCGGTCCCCACATCCTCGCAATGTACATGCTGGGCATGGCGGCAGCGAAGGCTCGCTTGTTTTCGCGTGCCGCAGTACGGGCGCAGCGACTCGCCGCGTTCATCGGTGTCCCTTTTGGTGTTGGTCTCTGCGCCGTCGCCACGACTCTGCAATGGCAGAGCGGTCTCGCGCCAGAGACCACGATGTATTTAGTCGGCACAGCATTCGGCGATGTCGGTACCGCGACGTTGGCGATCGGCTACGCCGGCGTGATCGCGCGGCTTACCTACGTCGGCGTATTTGGCGGGCTCGCCTATCCGGTTGCGTGCGCCGGACGCATGGCGCTCACGGTGTACCTCTCCGAGACAGTGATCGTCACGGGTGTCATGTACTGGTGGGGCCTTGGCCAGTTCGGGCGGTTTTCGCGGGTTGAGCATTTCATCGTCGCCATGGCGACGTGGTCGGCACTCGTAGTCGTCAGCACACTCTGGATGTCACGCTTCCGTATGGGTCCGTTGGAATGGCTGTGGCGCATCGGGACCTACCTCACACTACCCTCACTCCTCAAGCAACCGCGCAACGCAGCGTCTGCGCCGGAGCCCCTCTGATGGCAATTCACTTTCGCGCCTCCGACTCCAAGAAAGTGCCGTGGAAGAACGGCCTCGGCACCACACTCGAGATTGCAACCGACGCGCGACACTCTGGTGACCCGTGGACCTGGCGACTGTCGATCGCGGATGTCGTGACGAACGCGCCGTTCTCGCCATTCGAAGGGTGTGAGCGATTCATCGCATGCCTCGACGGCGGCATGCGACTGGTGACGAAGACCGGCGTCGTCGACGTTCCGCGGGAAGGTCCGGCGCTTCAATTTTCCGGTGACGACGATACGAAAGGCGAGCTTCGTGGAGGACCGTGCCGAGACCTGAATCTCATCGTGCAGCGGGCGCGTTGGCAGGCAGCCCTTGAACTCGTCCGTGGCGACGCCGAGCGCGAGACACATGCAGTGACAACGCTGCTCGTCTACGTCGTGACGGGAAGAGCGACGGTCGAGGAACACGGCGGCGTGGGCTACGACGTTGGACCGGGCGAGTCAATCCTCTTGCACGACCATGCGACGACGATACGAACAGCGGGGGTCGTGGCGATCGCATCGATGCGGGCGATCCCGAGGGCGTAGTGCTGAAGCGGTCGAGCTAACGCGGGCGCCGCAGCTTCGCAGCGTCGAACAGCTTGACGAGGTCTTTCTCGTCGTAGCGCCCTAACACCACGTTACGAATGATGCCTTCGGCATCAATCACAAGGAGCGTTGGCTTCGCCGCGATCTCTGAGAAGGGCACGGGCATGGACTGAGCGCCGACCGCTACCGCGTGACGCACGCCTGAGGCGCTCGCGAAGTCGAGCGCAGCGGTCGCGTCGACGTCGGGGCCCCAACTCAGGGCAAAGATCTCTGAATGGGCCGCCGCGAACGAGGCGAGGGCTGGCGTTGTCCGCGAGCTCGATGGCGACGAGGGCGCAAAGCAATCGATGAACACGATGCGGCCTTTGACCGCGGAGCTGGTGTGCGTTTCTCCGTCAAGGTCGGTCAGCGACCAGTTGCCAGCAGTTGTGCCTTCCCACGTCTGCGCTTGATGGATCGCGGAGCGCTGAAGCAGCACGGTCATGAGCACACTACCCCAAAGAACAGCGGCGCCCGCGGACGCGAGGGCACCGACCGCTGACGCGACAATGCCGAACCACGCGAGGGAACGCGAGCGCTCTCGGAACCGCAGATGCGTGATTGCGCTGTGCAGTCCGATTGCAGCCAGCAGGAAGCCAACGACGATCGGAGCGAGCAGGATCGAGGCAACCCCTGCGATGGCGCTCGTTCGCGCCATGCGCGGACTTGAGAGCGTGGCGCGATCGTCGTACGCCACCTGGAGTTCGTCGTGCAGATCGCTCATCGCTCGAAGAGGTACCAGCGCTTTCGAATCCGCGCGCCGTACTCGAGACCGAAGTGCCTCATCGCAATGTTCCTGACATACTCGACTGCGGTCTCTGCGTCGTCGGTCACGATGAATCGGCTGAGATCTGCGTCATCGATCGTGCCAGCCGTCACCATCTGTTCGCGCAGGAAGTCGAGCATCGGCTGCCAGTAGTCGCGCCCCATGAGCACAATCGGAAAATCGGAGATCTTGTCGGTCTGAATCAGCGTCAGCGTCTCAAACAACTCGTCCATCGTGCCGAACCCGCCCGGCATGACGATGAAGCCGTAGGAGTACTTGACGAGCATCACCTTCCGTATGAAGAAATACTTGAAGTTGACGGTGCGGTCGACGTAAGGATTCGGCTTCTGCTCGAACGGCAGGATGATGTTGCAGCCGATGCTCTTGCCGCCAACGTCGCGGGCGCCGCGGTTCGCCGCCTCCATGATGCCGGGCCCGCCGCCCGTCATGATCGTGAATCCAGCCTTCGCGAGTCCGGAACCGACCGTTCGGGCGAGCGTGTACCAGCGGTGGTCCTCTTTGAATCGCGCCGAACCGAAGACAGTGACGCAGGGGCCCACGAAGTGCAGCGTGCGGAAGCCGCGCATGCACTCGAGAAAAATTCGGATCGCGCGCACGAACTCGAAGCCGCGTGTTTGAGGTCCTTCGAGGAAGCGATTCTCGGGCGCCTTCGCCGCTTCGGAATGCGCGTCGGATTTGGCGGCGGTGGAGGCTCGAGAGGGGGCCCCAGTGGGAACAGCGGTCATGGAGTGCGCTGCCCGTCCGATGAAGCTTTATCGGTGGAGGGCGCCTGAAGAGAGGGTTCTGAGGAGGTCGGTGAAGTCGCGTGCTTGTGCAAGCCAGTCTTGTCCCGGGTCCAGCGCAACGCTGTGCGGACCTTACCGGGAAGTCTGCGATCACCAAAGTTCACCAGCCGGCGGCAGCGGTCGCTCGCTCGCGATAAACAGATCAGCCCAGCGACCCAAAATGGAACGCCCGTCACGACTGGAAGTATCCATCCGATGATGCCCACGATGATGAGGACGATGCCAGCGACGATCAGCCAGACGCGCTTCGTCGCCGAGAGCGTGGCGATGTGCGCCGGCAGGAGTTCGCCATGCCGGTCACCACGAGGTTCGAGCGGGGGCGGGAACAGATCGTCGGGGTCCTCAAGCCGCGACGCGTCCTCACGTAGCGCCGTTGACCGGATTTCAGTCGGAGGCTTTTCCAGATTCTCCTCGGGAGTCGTGGGCATGCAATCTTCAATCTTCGGAAGCTCATTCGCGCCGATTCGCGCGCAGGCTCATCAGTCCCCAGGCCGGTCGTGCGGTGAAGCGGCGGCACTCGGCGACCTCGAAGCCAGCGCTAACGACGAGACGTTGCTGTTCGGCCGTGGTCAGAATTCGGCGGCGCAAGCGCTGAGTCAGCGCCAGCGACCACGAGAGTAGCTGCATCGCAGGCACGTCGCGACACCAATCGACGATTACCAAGACTCCTCCCGGTCGCAGGGCGCGGCGACATTCGGCAAGCGCGGCTGAGGCATCGCGAACCAGATGAAAGGCGTTGGAGACAACGACCGCGTCAAATGATCCACTCGCCACGGGAATCCGCTCGGCGCTTCCGCAGAGGAGTCGAACTCGACCGCAGCCCAAAAGGCGCTGACTAGCTTGCGCAAGCATCTCTTCAGAGATGTCGACCCCAGTCAATTCGACCGCTGGATCGCGGCGCAGCAGTCGTTCGATGAGGAGTCCGGTGCCGCACGCGAGATCGAGCACCCGTTCGGGTGTGGGATCGCCCAAGATTCGCGCCGCCTCGTCGAGGGTGCGCTCGGAATAGCTCGCGAATTTGCGGTCGTAACGACCGGCCCACCAACGATACCGCTCGAGCAGCAACGCTTCGTGCCGGTCCTGAGCGCCGGTGGGTACCACTCTTTCGTGGTCACCACAGGCTGAAACGCTTTCGTACGCTGAGTTGGTCACGGGAGCAATACTGTTAGCGCGACTGGATGGGCTCGAACCATCAACCTTCGGTTTCGTAGACCGATGCTCTATCCAATTGAGCTACAGTCGCTGCAGGGGCGAAGAGAATAGCACTTCAAACTGAATCTTGCGAGCAGGTCAGAGACGCGGCGTCGTCTCCAGCCAGCGGCGGACGCCCTGCAGGTTCATGCGGCAAAATGCGGCTCCGAGGAACGGACGGAGGCGATCCTCGCTGACTCCAGCGGCGATCGCCTGTGGCCAAAGCCAGGCACGGTAGCGTTCGATCGCGGCATCCTCGTCGGTCCCCGATCGCACGAGATCAGCGACCAGCTCGCATTCCTCGTCGAGGCGGCGGCGGACTGTGCGCAGGTGGAGCGCGACGTTGGGGACCGCCCCGAAGTGTGTGAGTACGAGGTCGTCTGGTGCGCTGGCTTCGAGCCGCGCGAGCGAACGGCGCCAAGCGTCGAGATCGAACTCCGGTGGGGGCATCGGAATCGAGACGAATTGACTCTCGGGAATCAGCATCGCCGCAACGTCTCCCGCGAACGCGACGCAACGGCTGCCGTTACTCACGAGCCACGTGTGGTGATGTCGGGCATGGCCCGGCGTATCGAGTGCGGTCGCGAGCAGCCCGTTGGTACCACGTTCGTCGAGCTCGACGACGCCGCCATCGGGGACTGCAACAACGCGGTCGGCTTGGCAGGGGAGCGGCTCGCCGTAGTGAACATCAAACGCAGTTCCGTGCACGCGCCGCGAACTCGCGATGAGCTTGGTCGGATCGATGAGGTGTCGCGCGCCGAGCGGGTGAACGAACACAGACGCACCATCGGCGACGAGGTGCCCGGCAGCGCCAGCATGATCGAGGTGAATGTGCGTGACAAGGACGCGGCGGATCGCTTGGTCGCGCAGGCTCGGGTGATTGAGCACCTGAGCGCGACATGCAGCAGGTCCACATTCAATGAGCGTTGCGCCATTCGTCGCGCCTCGCACACTTGGAAAAACGAATGCGCCCGCCGCACGAGCGAGTCCGAGATAACCAAGATCCACGATGTCGAAGGCGAGCCGCGGACTGCGTGGCGTAAGCATGAGTCCCACACTCAGAAGCCGATGTCAATTGTTAGGGCCGAGTGCCAGCACTCATGCCAACCGCAATCGGCGCGATCTCCGTAGGCGCTGCCGCGGGCACCTTCGCGACACCGCGGTCGAGTCCGCGCGTCACCGCGTTGGCGGCTGCGACGACGCGTCCGAGGCCGATGGGGAGCACGATGAGCGCGAGTGCCATGACGACCGTAGCCACGCGCGGCCAGATCGACGGTCCGGCGGTGATCGTTTCGCTTCGAGCGTTCGGCGCGCCGACGAGCGGCTCAGTCATGAGGCGGAGGTAATACCACGCTGCGATGCCGGAGTTGATAGCTGCAATGACAACGAGCGTCGTCTGGCCCGCTTCGATACCAGCCATGAGCAGGTAGAACTTGCCCCAGAAACCGAGGAGCGGAGGAAGACCGATCAGCGACGCCGCTCCAATCGCCAACATCGCCGCCATCCACGGATGGCGCTGGCGGAGACCCGCGATGTCGTCGAGTGTTTCGATGCCCTCGCCATTGCGCTCAAGGCTCGCAAGTGGGCCGAACGTCGCAATATTCATCAGGGCGTATGCGAGGAGATAGAAGAGCGTCGCATTGACGCCGCTCACGCCCATGACGCCGACGGGTCCGGCGATGAGACCAATGATCATGTAACCAGAGTGAGCGACCGACGAATATGCCAGCATGCGCTTCACGTTCCGCTGGAGCAGCGCGCCGACGTTGCCGAGCGTCATGGTCAGGACAGCAACCATCCAAAGGAGCGCGGTGATCGGTTGCGGGAGTCCGCGGGCGATCTCGTAGGTTTCGCCGCCGCGCACGAACTTGTGGCCCGACCATCCGACACATTCGAGAATCAAGATGAGCGCGATGAAGCCCGCCGCCTTGGGCACGAATGCGAGAAACGCAGTGACCGGCGTCGACGCTCCCTCGTAGACGTCCGGCGCGTAGAAGTGCATCGGAACCGCGCTGATCTTGTAGCAGAGGCCGATGATCGTGAGTACGAGTCCAATGATCGCGATCGTTGAGACGCCGCCAGCGGCTGCCTGCTGCGTCAGGATGTCGCGCATCGCAACTAGTTCGAGGGTGCCAGTTGCTCCGTACAAGAGCGCGAAACCGTACAGAAGGATCGCTGAGCTCAACGCTCCGAGGAAGAAGTACTTGACCGCGGCTTCCTGTGCCTTGCGCGACGAGCGACTGATCGCGACCATGATGTAGCTCGGCAATGAGACGAGCTCAATCGCGAGGAAGAGCCAAATCAGGTCTGGGGCCGTGCACAGAAGGCACGCGCCAGCAATGGAGAGCAGGAAGAACGCGTGGTATTCGCCGCGAATCACGCGGATCGCGTCGAAGCTAGCGCGGCCAGTCGAGAACGCCGCCTCAAGCTTGCGATCGACAAGCCCGACGCTCAGGAGGACGAGCCCCATGGCGACGATCAGAATCAAACTCTTTCCGTACACCGCTAGCCCGGGCATGAGTAAGTCTGCGGCGGCGAGGCGGCTGTCGTTCGTCACGTAGTGCGTGACCGCGAGGGCACCGACGAGAAGCGCGAGCGTCACTGCTGGCACGGCGTCGCGGACTACCTTACGCCGCGAGAGCCCGAGCACCGTCACGATGACGGCACCGACGACGAGCAGGATTTCGGGAAGGATGAGGACGATCTTGGGAAGCATGGCGAGGGGCCCCTAGGGACCGTTGAGTGCAAAGGTCAGGGGGCTGTAGGCGCGGGTGAATCGGTGGATCGAAGAGCGAGACCTGCTCCGCTTGCGCCAAATCCGGTGCTGGGACCGGTGCTGGGACCGGTGCTGGGACCGGTGCTGGGACCGGCGCTGGGACCTGCTCGGCGGGCGAGGTACTCCTCCACCGCGGCGGGATACGCCGCGATCGTCTCGCGCACCGCAGGCTCGACCGCCGACATGAGCGGCCAAGGCTGGATGCCGATCAAGAGGCAGACCAAGGCAATCGGTGCCAAGATGGAGAACTCGCGGATCGAGAGATCTGCTGGCAACGCATGCGCGTTACCCAGAGCATGCTCGGCACCGCGATCACCGCCGCGCGGGAATCCTTGATCGGCACCGTGAGCACCGGCGTGACTGGCTGCCGCACCGGTTGCGCCGTGCCCACCCTGGGAACCGCCGTGATGGCCACCGTGAGCGGTGCCATGACCTGCGGGCTCCTTGAGTGGCCCCCAAACGATGCGCCCGACCATATACAGCATGTACACCGCGCCGAGCACGACGCTGCCGAAGCCGGCCACGATCATCCAGCGGGCACCCAAGAGTCCCGGCCATCCGGAGGATGCGTTCGGCGTCGCCGTGAACGTGCCAAGCAGACACAGCACTTCGCTCACGAATCCGTTGAGTCCAGGAAGTCCAACGCTTGCGAGCGTGAAGAAGACCATGAAGAAGGCCCAGAGCGGCATGCGTCGCGCGAGGCCTCCGAGATCGGCGAACGCCTTCGTGTGGTAGCGCTCGTACATCATGCCGATGCAGAGGAAGAGCGCGCCGGTCGCGAGACCGTGACTAAGCATGTACATCACCGACCCGGTTACCCCGATCGGATTGAGCGTGAACATGCCGAGCATCGCGACGCCCATGTGACTCACGGACGAGTACGCGACGAGGCGCTTCATGTCCTTCTGCACGAGGCAGATCAAGGAGATTGCGACGATCGCGACAATGGTAAGCCCTGCGAGAAACTCCACGCACTGGACGGCGCCGCGCGGCACCATCGGCAGGTTGATCCGAAAAATGGCGTAGCTTCCGAGCTTCAGCAGAGTCGCGGCGAGAATGACCGAGCCTGCCGTCGGGGCCTGATCGTGCGCGAGCGGCAGCCACGTGTGCACGGGGAAGAACGTGACCTTCACGCACGGGCCGACCATCAACGCCACGAAGACCCAGAACGATTGCGAATCCGAAAGTTGTGTCGACGCAAACTGCTGGAGCGCGGTGATGGAGAACGTCCAGTCTCCGACGTCATTCGCGCGCATCGCCGCGACGTAGATGATGCCTGCGAGGCTGATCGCGCTTGAGAAGAACGTGTAGATGAAGAAGCGGACAGCAGCCACTCGGCGCTCCGCGCCACCGTAGATCGCGATCAGGAAGAGCATCGGCACGATCGTGAACTCGTAGCCGATGAAGAAGGCGATGGCGTCGCGCGCCATGAAGGCGAGCAGCATTGAACTCAGGAGTACAAGGAACCACGCGTAGAACTCGCGTTCACGAATCGTGATTGACGTGAACGACGCCCACAGCGCCAGCGGCGTCAGGAACGTCGTCATAAGGATCAAGAGCAGTGAGATGCTGTCGACCGCGAGCGTGAGCCCGACGCCGAGGGCGACCGGTGCAGCTTCCTCGCCGGGCCAGAACTTGCCCGTGATCCAGTGCGGATGCTGCCACGCGAGGGCGAGCGAGAATCCAAAGACGACGACTGATGTGGCGAGCGCGATGTGCTTCGCAAGTCGCGCTCCGGCCCCTGCGATTGCGGCGACGCCCAAGAGGGGAACCAACACCAAAAGCGCCATGATGTGTGAAGGTTGGATCACGTGCCTCCTCCTCCCATCCATGCCCACACGATCCAAGCGAGGATGAGGCCAAGGCCACCCGCCATCGTGACCGCGTATCCCTGAAGCACTCCGTTGTAGAGCGGCTGGAAGACGCGTCCGAGACCGGCGGTGAGTCGACCCGAGCCGAGCACGAGCGTGCCATCAACGAGATGTTTGTCGACGAACGCGAACACGTATCCGATCGCCCACATCGGTTTGCGGAAAAGCGCGTCGTAGATCTCGTCGACGTACCACTTGTTCTCAAGGGCGCGGGGAAGCCAACCGACGAGCGGATTCGCCAGCAGCGACTGCTTGAGGCTGTCAGCGGCCTTCCGATTCGCGAGGTGGAAGTACCAAGCGAGCGATAGTCCCGCGAGTCCGGCGATGGTCGAGAGCGCGAACATCGCGATGTGTCCGTCGAAACCGAGAATGGTTGGGTGGGCCGCGGAGCCAGCATGTTCGGCGGCGGAAGTACCGAGACTTGGGACGCCCTGCGCGGCCGACGACATGCCGATCATGTGTTCAGCCCAGTTCTCGCCGCCGAAAAATGCGATGTACGCTGGAACGCCAGCGAGGACCGCGCCGATGGCGAGAACTGCAAGCACGCCGTTGATCGCGACGCGCGGCGGGTGGGGATGGAAATGTCCGTGCGATTCTTCTCCGGGCTGGAACGCGACTGGTCCGGCGCAGACGCGGAACCACACACGGAACGTGTAGTAAGCGGTCAGGAACGCGGTGAAAAGCCCGATCCAGGCGAGAACGGGCGACCCATGGACAGGGTCGGTCATCGCGACGTAGAGGATCTCGTCCTTCGAGAAGAAACCTGCGCTGAAGGGGAACGCCGCAAGCCAGAGACAACCGACGAACATCGTCCACGAAACGATCTTGAATCCCGGGACGTTGCGGAGGCCAGAGATCTTGCGAATGTCGAGCTGTCCCGCGAAGCCGTGCATGACGGCACCAGACGCCAAGAAGAGCAGCGCTTTGAAAAACGCGTGCGTGAAGACGTGATAGCCCGCGCCGAATGTCGTGCCAACGCCGAGCCCGAGGAACATGAAACCGAGTTGCGACACGGTCGAGTACGCGAAGACGCGCTTCATGTCGTACTGCAACAAGCCGATCGTCGCGGCGACGAACGCCGTCATGCCACCGATCCACGCGACCGTGTGCAGCGCATCCGGGTGCAGCAGGAAGAACGGATACATGCGAGCGATGAGGTAGACGCCAGCCGTCACCATCGTCGCGGCGTGGATCAACGCGGAGACCGGCGTTGGTCCCTCCATCGCGTCGGGCAGCCACGTAAAGAGCGGAATCTGTGCCGACTTGCCAAACGCGCCAAGCATCAGGAAGAACGGGATGAGTCCCATCGACCAATGAGCATCCGCCGCGACTGGTTGACTTACCGCCTTGAAGATCGTCGCGAAGTCGATCGAGCCGAAGTGGCGCCATACAAGGAAGATGCCCACGAGCAAACCGAGGTCGCCGATTCGGTTCATCACGAACGCCTTCTTGGCGGCCGCGACAGCAGTCGGCTTTCCGTAGTAGTAACCAATGAGAAGATAGCTCGCGACACCGACGCCTTCCCAGCCGAGGTAGAGCAGTGCGAGGTTGCCGCCCATGACAAGGCAGCCCATCGACAACAGGAAGATGCTGACCGAGCCGAAGAACCTGCAGTAGTCGCCTCCGACATCGCTCTCCATGTATTCGCTCGCGTAGAGCGCGATGAGCGTGCCGAGACCAGTGACGAACAGCATCCAGAATAACGTGAGGCCGTCGATATACAGCCCGAAGTCGGCGATGAACGCCTCCGCAGATCCGAAGGCTGCGCCTGATCCGCCCTCTGCGGTCCAACCGAACCGCATCCAGTCGTACAAATGCACCGTCACCGGCGAGTGGTAGTGGCCGGTGTAAGAGAAGTAGAGCGCGAGTGTGAGCCCAAATGCGCCGCCGAGCGCGGCAACGGTGACAATCGCGGGCAGCTTGTTCTTGACGCGGAGTGCCGCGCACACCCAGCACACGATCGCCGCGAGTGCTGGAAGGCCGAGTATCCAACCCGCCCACGAAAGCTCGGGAGCTGCAATCGCGCCCGAAATCCATCCAGAGAGCGCGTTCGCTGCCCCTTCAGCGCCAGCGTGCGCGTCTCCGGCAGCGGAGTGGACGGCTGGCAGGGCAGCGTTCGGGGCGGATGATGCAGCCGCGAGCGCGAGCATGTTCAACATTCCTTGAGCTCCGACCACGCTTCGATCGACAGCGTCTCTTTCTTGCGATAGAGCAGCACGACCAAGCCGAGCGCGAGCGCAGCCTCGGCTGCCGCGACGGTGAGAATAAAGATCACGAACACCTGACCCGACGTGTTCATGTGCATGCGACTAAATGTGACGAAGGCGAGTGCTGCCGCCTGCATCATGAGTTCGGTGCAAAGGAACATCATGATCATGTTGCGACGCGTCAAGAACCCAACCAATCCGATCACGAAGAGGAGAACACTCACGGCGAGCGACAACTGGAGTAACTGCGGGCTCGCGGCGTAGACCCCCGCAGCGCTCACGGCCGTTTCGGCGAGGATCGGCGCGGGACGAAGGATCATGATCGACCTCCGCCGGCCCCGGGCGCGGTGCCGCCAACCGTTGCGGCGCTCGAAGTGCTTCCCCCAGAAGTGAATCCGCTACTACTCGGAGGGTCTGGGTCGTCCATGCTGATGCGCCGCATGCCAGCAGCCTCCCGGCGCTCGTCGTCGCCCAACTCGATCTGTTTGCGAGCGAGGACGACGGCACCAAACATCGCCATGAGGAGAATCACGCTGGCAAGTTCAAGGCTCGCGGGAAAACTGCTCACGAGCGCGAGTCCAACGCTCTGGGTGTTCGTTGGGGCCTGATCATCGGAGAGCGGCAAGTCGAGGAACGAGACAACGCCGCCGTCTGCAACTTGGACGTGCACCATCGCGCTGCCGTCCTTCGCGACGTGAATGAGACGACCGTCGGCGAACGGAATCGGCACCGCGCCCGCGCGCAGCTTGGAAACCGTGGCGTCGAGGCGGCGCGGCATAGCCTCGAGTTCGCGCCAGGTCCTCTCGGCAGCATCGGTCACGGTCGCGGGTCGCGCGGTGTGGCGAAGTTCACTCTGCGTTGAAAAGAGCGAGTCGCCAAGCGTCGCGAGGAGCAGAAATCCCACTGCAATCGCGGCGATCGGTTCCCGCGGCACCCGGTCGTAGTTGGTCCCGCCCTCGACATCGCCGACGCTCTCGGTCGGACTCTGCTGGGCGAGCATGAGTACGAACATGTAGGTGATGAGAATCGCACCCGCGTAGACGATGATCAGGGCGAAGGCCATGAATTCGGCCTGCAGCGCGAGGAACATTCCCGCAGTACTCACGACGACCAGAATGAAATACAGCGCGGCGAAGACTGGCTTCGGATGCGTCACCATCCGCGCGGCACCGGCAATGGCGATCAAGCCCATGACCGCGGGGACGACGGGGAGAGATCCGGCAGCGGAACCATCGAATGCGCGGTTGAGGCCTCGAATCGCAGCGGCGACAAACAGCGCGGCACCGGCAACACCGAGGAGGGTGCCCGCGGTGCGAACCCTCGGGTTGCCCGGGCGAATCAAGAGGTAAAGTCCGAGCGCGCCGATCGCCGCTGCGATATGGAGCGCGTATGGCGTGATCGCTGAGAGGGGCATCGCTGAGAGAATTTCGCTCGAGAGCGGGAACGGGGAGAGACGTGTGCCGCCCCCGCAAGGCAAGAGCAAGGCGAGAGCACGAGGCTGCTGCAAGAGGAGTTGCTTCGGGAGAGGCGGAAATGTACGGAAAGAGATCGGGGCTCGCAACCGAGGGCGTTGCGCCGCGGCGCATCCGAGCCGAGCCTGCGACCGAGTTCGATCGAGCGAGGTAGCATGGCGGAACATGTCTTCCACGTTCCGACGGGCGCTGCCCAACGGCCTCACCGTGGCGCGACTCGTGATCGCAGCGGCCTTCTTCGCGACGATGACGCGAACGTTGCGAATGGGGCCGCATGTCGATCGCGCGCTGTGGGGCAACATCGCCACCGCGCTATTCGTCGTCGCCGCCGCGACCGACTTTCTCGATGGCTATCTCGCTCGGCGTTGGCAGGTCGTCAGTGTCTTCGGCCGCATCATGGATCCGTTCGTGGACAAGGTGCTCGTCCTCGGTGCTTTTGTGTATCTCGCGAGCCCACGTTTCGCGATCCCCGAAGAGCTTTCGTACGAACGCTTCACCATGACGACAGGCGTGCAGTCGTGGATGGTGGTGGTCATCCTGGCGCGCGAGCTCCTTGTGACTAGTATTCGCGGCGTGATAGAGAGTCGCGGCGTCTCGTTCGGTGCGGACGTGGCGGGCAAACTGAAGATGCTGATTCAGTCCATCGCTGCGCCACTAGCGCTCGGTGTCGCGGTGAACGAGGGGCTTCTCGCTCAGGCGGGATGGCGGCTCGCGAGAGACATTTTCGTCTGGGCGGCAGTCATCGTGACGCTCTGGTCCTGCATTCCGTACCTCATCAAGGCTCGTGTCTTGCTGCAAAGTGATCGTGAGCCCGCGCGATGACCCGATTCGAGCGTCTCGCCGTGAGCGCCGGAGGATTGGGGTTCCTTCGTCCAGCCCCAGGCACATGGGGGTCACTTCCGCCTGTCGTCCTCGCGCTCTTGATGCTCATGCTCGGCGCGGCTCGGTGGCAGGTCGACGTGTCTGTCGCCCTCCTCGGAATCGCGTTTGCAATCGCCTGCCTGCGATTCGGCGCGGCCGCCGAACGGGAGTTTGGCAAGAAGGACCCGGGCACTGTCGTCGCGGACGAAGTCGCTGGTCAGGCGGTCGCACTGCTCGGGTTGCCGTGGTTGACGAGCGGCACCGTCGACGCGATGACGCGCAACGCACTGATGGCGGCGGGGGCGTTCTTCGCGTTTCGAATCTTGGACATCGTCAAGCCGCCGCCAGCGAATGGGTTTCAATCGAAGCGGGGCGGCGTGGGCATATTGCTCGACGATCTCGTTGCGGGTGCCTACGCGTGTGCGGCGGCTCACCTCATGGCGAGACTCGTTGTGCCAGCGCTCTTAGACTAACGATTTCGTACAGCACTCAGCACTCGTTAGTTCGTGACCTGCTTGGCAGGACGTGTGCGTAGAATCGCAACGAATGCAATCACGCTTCCTACCGCCAGTACCGCGAGAATCACCACGAGATAGAGTTTGCCGTCGGGTCCATCAAGTTTTTGCCAGCCGCCGAACGCTCGCCATGCGAACGCGGCAGTGAAGACGAGAGGTAACGCCAAACCGAGATGGATGCCGATCATCCCGAGCGTTCGGCGCTTCTCAAGTTGCGCCGCCAGCAGAGCGCAACCCAGCATCGCGATCGCGCACACTGTCGGGATGATGAGGCCTGTCTTGGCGTGTTCCCAATTGAATCCGCTCATCGCGAAGGCAATGATTCCTCCCAAGACGAGGAACGCGGCGTAGAACAGCATGGTCTTGGAACTGCGGAGCGGAGGTGTGGCCATAGGCGTCTAGCCTACGCGACTTGGGCTTCTGCCTCCGCAACAGTCTCCCTGCCGCTCACGCCACCACTCACGGAAGCCTTTCGGGCTGCGGCCAGTGGCTCGCTGGGGTGGTATCTCAGAGCGGGCGAAGCGCCCGCATGTCGTGTTTAGTCTCAAGCACTGAGCGGAGGTTGCAGAGATACCAACGCCAGCTCTCCGCGGCGTCTGCCATCGCGATGAGCGAGTCCGAGATGTCATCGAACGGCCCTTGGCGGAGGATGACGCGCGCGCCGGTCTCGATGTCGCCGCTGACTGTGACCTGCACTGGAACGCTCGTTTCACTCAGCGGATCAGGAAACCAATCGAACACGATGCGGCCGTTCGGATCGAACTCTTTCACTTGCACCGAAAGCGTGCGCTCAAATTCACGATCCCAAGAGAGCGTCATCGTGCCGCCAGCACGGGTGTCGAGTTCGGCACCCACAGCGAGCCAGCGCGTCAACCCTTCGGGCGTCGCGAAGCAGGAGAAAACCTCTTCTGGTGGCGCTGAAATAGTTTCTTTCAACGTTACCCAGATGCCATCTGTCTCTCTTCTCACCATGGAAGCGCTCACGGAGGATCATTCGCATGCGGCGAGCGAAGGTTGCCTCGACGCGTGAGATGGACTTCATCGAACGAAGGACGCGGATCGATTCATAGCATCGCAACATTCGCTGGATGACGCTCATGCGCCACCAAGTCCTCGTAACGCTCCCGATGGCGAATTACCGACAGCGAGGCACCGTCGACGAGCACTTCGGCTGGCAGAGGATGCGAGTTGTAGCGGCTCGCCATCGCCATGCCGTACGCGCCTGCCGTGAAGACCGCAAGGAGATCGCCCCGCCGCAGGGGCGGAAGCGGCCGATCGATCGCGAGAAAGTCTCCCGACTCGCAAATCGGTCCGACCACATCGATCGAGCGAAGTCCGTCCATTCCCATTTCCTTGGCTCGGCGCGACGGTCGGAATGCTGCAGTGGTCTGGCAAGGCCACATGAAGTGGAACGCGAGATAGTGGCTCGGACGCAACAAATCGTTCATACCTGCGTCACAGATGGCGAATGTCTTCTCACCTGATGACTTCATGTAAAGCACGCGAGTGAGCAAGACGCCAGCGTTCGCAACGAGCGTCCGACCTGGCTCAAGGATGATGCGGAGCCCGGCACGTACGCGATCGGCGAGGAGCGGAACGATCGCTTCGGCGTACGTGGCGAGCGTGGGGGTTTGGTCGGTCTCGTAGTCGGCACCGAAACCGCCGCCGAGGTCGAGCGTCGTGACAGAGAATCCTTCCGACGCGAGTTCGTCGATCAGCGCCGTCGCCTTTCGGACGCTTTCGACGTAGGGTTCGGTTGTGTAGATCGGGCTTCCAATGTGGAGGTGAATTCCGTTCAAGCGGCAGAAGGAATCGCGTCCGTAACGACGAAAAAACGCCTTCGCCCGTTCGATGTCGACGCCAAACTTAGTCTCCTTCTTGCCAGTCGTCGTGTATCGATGAGTACGCGGATCGACGTCTGGATTGACGCGAAGGGCTGTCTCGCACACGACGCGCTTCGCGGCGGCAATCTTCGCAATGTTCTCAAACTCTTCCTCGCTCTCAACGTTGAAGAGACCAAGGCCTGCGTCGAGCGCCTGCGCAATCTCCTCATCGGTCTTGCCCACCCCGGCGTACACGCAGCGGTTCGCTGGAACACCGGCGGCGATCGCGCGATACAGCTCGCCGCCCGAGACGACGTCCATCCCCGCGCCGAGTTCGCCGAGCACACGACAGACCGAAAGGTTGCCGTTACTCTTCACCGAATAGCAGATCAACGGGTTCAGAGCGGCGAACGCGGTCTTGAGCTTGACGAAGTGGTCAACAAGCGTCGCCTTGCTGTAGACGTAGCAGGGCGTTCCCACCGCGCGCGCGATGGCCTCGGCTGGCACGCGCTCGCAGTGCAAAATGGCGTCAGTAGAGACGGGTGTGGCCCGTACGGCGTGGTAGTCGAAGTGGTCCATAGTGCGGCGCGGGGTGCTGCGCGGGGTGCTGCGCGGGTTGGCGCCGCGAGCAGCGTACGGTCAGGCGGCCTCGGGCTCGGCCGACTTCGCAGCTCGTTTGGACTTCGACTGCGGACGCGTCCGCCACTGGAACGCCCAACCGGTGGCCGCCAGTCCAAGCCAAGCAGCGAGCCAGCCGAGTGGAGCCAGCTCTGGCATGGCATCCGGGGGGACGAACCGCGACGCGAGAGGGACTCCGCAGGCGAGAACGAGCAGGGCACCGAAAAGGCTGGTGACCGTCGCTGCGGCCCAGACCGGGCTCGCAAGTCCGGCGACGAATCCAAGGAACGCACCCGCAGCGCCAGCTGCCAGAAGCAGCGTCCGCATCGGTCGTGGCAGCATGGACCATCGTTCCTGCGTCCAGTCGCCAATCGAAGTCACGAAGCCTTGAAACCGCTCGCTCCACGCGAGGAAGGACGGCCCTAGGCCGGGAGAGACGCGATCAAGTTCTGTAGCGACCGCAGATTTGGCTTCCTCAGCTGCCGTTCGGCGCGCCTTCGCGTCGGAGTCATCCACTTTCGAGCCGCCCGTGGCGCTTGAGCCCTGCCGGTACTCGTCGTTGAGCGGGTCGTGAACGGGGGAAACCAACGAGCTCTCGTCGCCGCGGCGCACTGCACCGACCTCGACGAGGCCCATTTCCGCGGCTGCGGTGGCGACCAGCATTGCAGCGACCGCACCGATCGCGGCGACCGAAGTCGCGAGCGCGACGCGGTAGGAAAGGACAACGGCGAGAATTCCGCCGAATGCTCCGGCAACTGACCAGATGATGGGGGACACGTTGACTTGCAGCGCGTGGCCGACGCGGACGCCTAGAACGACGCCCGCGAACACTGCGGCGACAACGAGGACCGGCTTGAGCAAGCGCTGTCCGAACGCGAGGAGCGCAGCGCCGCCAAAAAAGAGAATCCCAACGGGGGCGAGGCTCTCGACGGGGAGCGATCGCACCCATTCAGCCAAGGCGACGATAGAAGACGAGTTCTCGATCGGGGACTCCGGGCACTCTTTCTCAACACGGTGCGCTGCCGAATCGGTTCGTTCGGAAACACCGCACTGCTCTTCCAGTCCGCGCTCGTGACGGTCGGACTCCTGTGCTGCCGCTGCTACTGCTGTCGACCGCTCAGAGGTGTCTCACAGGAAGATCTATCGACTGAGCAGCACGATGTAGCGTATCGGTCGTCCGAACCCGAAAGCGTTACGCAGGGGTTTACGGGTCGCTGGACGAACTCGTGGAGGCGTCGGCGGCGGTGACGCGGAGGAGCAGCTGCTGGGTGTCTGACACCCAAGGCGCGCAACCGCGGGTGTCTGACACCCAAGGCGCGCAACTACGGGTGTCTGACACCCAAGGCGCGCAACTGCGGGTGTCTGACACCCAGGGCGCGCAGCTACGGGTGTCTGACACCCAGGGCGCGCAGCTACGGGTGTCTGACACCCA
>JAWXCC010000090.1:0-37371 GCA_034440475.1 Phycisphaerae bacterium
CCCCCCAATGCCCACCCCAGTTCGCCCAGCACCATCGCCCGGCACGTCCGCCAGTTCGTCGTCCGCAGTGGACCCGTCCGCGCAGACCAGTTCGGGGTCGCAGCTAGAGACTGCGCGCGGGGAGACTCCGCGGGGGGAGACTTCGGGCGGGCACCGGCTCGGCGTGAAGAACGTCGCCGTCGTCGGGCTCCAGTGGGGCGACGAAGGCAAGGGCAAGATCGTCGACCTGCTGACGGCGAAACATGACGTCATCGTCCGATACAACGGCGGCGCGAACGCTGGACACACGGTCGTGGTGGGCGATCAAAAGTACGCCCTCCACCTGATTCCGTCGGGCATCCTCTATCCCGACAAGCTCAACGTCGTCGGCAACGGCACGGTGATCGATCCCGAGAAGCTTCTCGACGAGATCATCGGACTCAGGCGTCGCGGAATCGCCATCGGCGAGAATCTGAAGGTCAGCGATCGCGCCCATGTGGTCATGCCGTACCACAAGGAGCAAGACGCAGCCCTTGAGGAACTCCTCACTGCACGATCGGGCAAGGACACGGGCGGCTTGTCGATTGGGACGACGCGCCGCGGGATCGGTCCGGCCTATGCCGACAAAGTGCGCCGATCGACCGCCATTCGGATCGGTGACCTGCTCGAGCCCGCGATCCTACGGCGGAAACTCGACGTTGTGTGCGGCATGCGCACGGCCGAACTCGAAGCGCTCGGACTGCACTCCCTCCCACTCCGTCCCGACGAACTAACAGATCGCTACGCGGCGATGGGTGAGCGACTTCGGCCGCACATCACGGACACCGTGTACCTGCTCCACGACAGTGTCCGCCGCGGACAGTCGCTTCTCTTTGAAGGCGCGAACGCGTGCCTCCTCGACATCGATCACGGCACGTATCCCTACGTCACGAGCTCAAACTGCTCGACGCTCGGGATCCCATCGGGCACGGGCATTCCGGGCAGTCGCATTGACGTGGTCTACGGCATCATGAAGGCCTACTCAACGCGGGTTGGTGCTGGCCCGTTCCCAACCGAGCAAGTGAACGCAATCGGCGAGCGCATACGGGAGCGCGGTCGTGAATACGGCACCACCACCGGACGGCCGCGGCGCTGCGGCTGGCTCGATTTGGTAGCGGCGCGCTATTCCGCGATGGTCTGCGGGGCAACCGGCATCGCGTGCACCCTCTTCGATGTCCTGAGCGGCTTCAGCGAACTCAAGCTCTGCGTCGGTTATCGAAGCGCAGATGGGACCGTGACCGAACGGTTCGCCCCCGACGCGGACCGACTCTCGCGATACGAGCCGGTGTACGAAACGCTGCCCGGTTGGTCCGAAGAAGTGCGCGAAGTAGAACATCGTTCACAACTTCCGACGAACGCCAGGCGCTACCTTGAGCGTATCGAAGTCTTCGTTGGGGTCCCTATTGAAATTGTGAGTGTCGGGCCAGAGCGAACCCAGACGCTCACCTCGCCGACCGCGACCCTTGCTGCGGCGACCGGAGTGCCTCAAGCGCCGTGCTAAGAACTGTTTGAGCGTCGTTTCAACGTCTCTCCGTTTTCCTCGCGATAGCGCCTCGTTTTGGCGGAAACCGCCCTCGTGTCCATCGTCACGCCCGCAGCAGAATCTACCCCATTGGAGCTTCCCGAAGGACTCCGGCGCGATCGCCTTCCGAGGCACGTCGCGATCATCATGGACGGCAATGGCCGGTGGGCCCAGCGTCGTGGCCTCCCGCGCGCCCTCGGTCATCGCGCCGGTGCGATCGCTGTGCAGGGCATCGTTGGCGACGCGTCCCGTCTTGGACTCCAAGCGCTGACCTTGTACTCCTTCTCGAGTGAGAACTGGAAGCGGCCGGCGGATGAAGTTGCCGCGCTCATGGAACTCTGCTGCGAGTACCTTCGCATGGAGAGCGAGCGCATGATTGCGAGCGATGTCCGATTCCGCCGCATCGGCCGCCGCGAGGGTCTGCCCGCGCCGGTGCTCGACGCACTCGATCAAGCCGAGGCCGCGACCGCGCATTGCCGCGGCCTCACGCTGTGCTTGGCGGTCAACTACGGATCGCGAACCGAAATCGCCGACGCGATGCGCGCGATCGCAGAACGAGTCGCGGCTGGCGAACTCGCACCAGCGAGCATCGACGAATCCACGATTGCGAAGCACCTTTACACGCACGGCCTTCCGGATCCCGATCTACTCATTCGCACTGCGGGCGAGCGCCGCGTTTCGAACTATCTCCTCTGGCAGATTTCTTACGCGGAGATCCACGTCGCCGAGACTCTGTGGCCCGACTTCGGCTCCGACGAGTTCCACCAAGCGCTTCGTGACTACGCCAGTCGCGAACGCCGCTTTGGCGACGTCACGGCGAAGGGTTAGCAGTCGGTGACGGAGCGTCGGCGAGCGGGTATCGAATCACTGCGAGCGCAGGCATCGGCGGATACGGCAGCCGAAGCCGAACACCGCTGAATTCACCCGCGTGGCAACCGACGGCGACGCACGCGGCCTCTATCAACTCAGAGTATTGCGGGAATTCCGGCAGAGAATCCGCGCCGAGCGTTTCTACGGACTGACAGGTGGCGCTGATCGGCAAAAGGCCTTGGTCACGAGCATCCGAGGGATACGCGGGAACGCCCGGGAGCTGGCCGTAGACGTGCGCCGTTGGCAACGCACTCGCCGGTGGTCGCGCGAGCGGGAGGTCGCGGTGCATCCAGATTTCATGAATCAGGAGTTCTGCGGGCGTGTTCAGCGACACGAAGTGCTCACCCCACTCGTCGGTCTCGGTTTTCCACGGACTAACAATTCCGCGATTCACTCGACCCACGACGCATGTCACAACGCTCATTCGTCCGACTGACCCCGGGCGAAGCTCGTAACGCCTGCTCCCCGACGCCCCGGGCGCCGCCCGCAGCATGGAGGCGGGAAGCGAAGAAAATCGGTGCATCAGCGGCGCCTCGCCCGGAACGACTGACGAATCGAGGGGCTCAGCCTGCGCAACAAGAGGCGAACCACTGTCGCTCGCACTTCGCACCACTGCGATCGGCCAGACAACGTCTGCGCGGAGCCGGCGAAAGTCGACGAGCGCGGACACCACGACGATGTCCATCCGGCCAGTTTGGCGCGATGGCAGAACAAGATTCACGCTCAACTGCAGTCGGGCTTGCACTCCCCACGTCGCGCTGTTGCCCTGAAACGAGAGTCGACGGCTGTCCTCTTCACGCTGGAGTTGCGGTCCGCCGAACGAGGCAACCATCACACCAAGTGTGTCCCGATCGCCAGCGTGATCACGAATGAATGCGTCGTATTCGTCAACCGCCCGTTCGAACGCAACTCGTTCGCTGGCTGGGGCACCAGCCTTCTCAAGCGTCCGCATGAGTATCGCGAGACCGGGCCTGCCGGGAAGATGGCGAACCACCGCCTCCGGAGAGTCATCGGACAAGATCTTGGAGATCTTCCACGTGAGGTTCTTGTTGAGGCCGAACTGACGGCTGATCTCCTGTGGCCGAGTGACGTCAGCGTTCACGGCGTCCATGAGCGCACGCAATCCCGATCGAAGTCGCGCGAACAACGATCGGACATCGGACTCGAACGAGTCGACACTCGATTCGCTGCTCGATCGAACAAAGGATGGGTTGGTTGAGCGCATCAAAGCTACTCTCCAGATCTCCTTCCGGGATCACCAACAAGTTACCCGCGTCTACAGAGCCGAGACTGCACGATACCCGGCGTGAGAATCTAGGTTGCTCGCCGGAGCGCGGCTTGGCTGGTCCAACTGGGTCTCACTGGGTCGGCATGGGCTGGACTGGGTCGATCGAGCTGGGTCGATCGAGCGTGCTCGTTCCGGAGAGTGATGAAAGAGAGCGGAATCGCGCCGAGTGTGAAGATGCTGTTGTCCCCAGACTGCGCGAACGATTATTCTGAGCTGTACCAGCCGAGCAGTTCGCCGCGTACCAATCGGTGCTCTTGACGAGTTTGTACGTTCAGTCTCGTTCCCCGTCGGAACCGTACCGGCGATTTGCCCGAAACCAACCCGGACACGCACGCGTCTCACCCCCCGGTGAGCACCCACCGTCCCGCACCGTTGATGCGCCGCTCACCGCGCGGCCTCTGAGAACACCCACGATGCCTCTGACCTCCCGTTGCTTCAGCCCGATCCAAGCCAGCCCCTTTCAACCCGGCCCTAGGTTCCGCATCGTCCTCTGTTCCGCCGCGCTGTCCTTCTCGGTGGCGATGCCGAGCGGAGCAGCGAGCGCCGGGACGTCCGAAGTCGCGGGTCTCCAACCGGTTCTCGTCGACCAAAGCGCGACATCGCGCGCCCGCGCTGACGACTCGGCACCGACCACAGCACCGGAGCCGGATCGGCGTGAATCTGCGTTCGAAGCCGCGACGATTGAGCGCTTGCGCATCGGCGACGTGCTCGCGCTCCCAACCGCTTCCGGCGATCGAGCGGCGTGGGTGCGCATGCGCGTGGAGTCCATCTCGGCTGGACGTCCCGGCACGCTCATCGTGAAATTCGCGGGCGAGGCCGAACTCTTGTCCGACCCATTTGCGAGCGCGACGCTCGTTCTTCGAGATGGACTCGTCGGTGGCTTCATTCGGCCTCGCGACGGTTTTGAACTTGCACTCGCCGCAATCGGCCCCGGCCGACAAGAGATTCGCCTCAAGGCGGAGTCGACTGGCGACTGCTGTGGCATTGACCACGACGACGTGAAAATCCCCGAACCTCTCGGAGGAGTCGCCGCCGATTGCGGTGAATCACCGAAGGTGGTCGACGTCGCATTCATCTACACACCGAACGCCGCAACCTTCTGGGGCGGCGACGCCGCGATTCAACTGCAACTCGAAGCCGCGGTCAGTGACACGAACTCCGCGCTGAAGAACAGCAAACTCGTGACACGCCTCCGACTCGTGCACATCGAAGCGGCGACGAACATCTTTCTTGATTCTCCGGCGTTTCAAGTGGGAACGCTGCCTGAGATCCTCAATGCCATGTCGAGCGGCGTCGGCGGCAATGCTGCGCAGCAAGCGTGGTACACCCTCGCGCACGCGGTTCGTAATTCCTTCGGAGCGGACCTGTGCCAAGGCGTCGCCGATGTGAGCAACGTCACGCTGTGCGGCGTCGCTGATCAGTTCGATGGAAATCCAGAAAAAGCGTTCAGCGCGGTGAGCGCGGAGTGCCTCGGCGACTTTGTTCCCGCGCATCAGTTCGGCCACGGATTCGGGGCTTGCCACGCGGCTGGTGATGGTGGTGGCTGCGACTTCGGCGGCTACTACCCCTTCTCGAACGGCTGGCGCTTCTTCGGCGTGAGCGGTCAACTCTGGCGCACCGTGATGGCCGCTGCGCCTGGTGTACGCATTCCGTTTTTCTCGACGCCATTTGCTACCTTCGATGGCATGGCCGTGGGCGTTCCAGGCAGCACCTCCGCCAGCGCCGACAACGCGCGGACCATCGGGCTCACGGCGCTGAGCGTCGCGAACTTCCGCTGCACCGTCGACATCCTCGACGACTGCAACGGCAATGGCGAGGCTGACGCGCTCGACCTCCTCGACGGAACGAGCCAAGACTGCAACGGCAATGGCATTCCGGATGAGTGTGACATCGCTTCTGGATTCCTCAGCGACCTCAACCTGAATGGAATTCCCGATCCTTGCGAGGCGGGTACAGAGAAGATCGTTGCGCCGGATCTGCTCGGTCAGCCGGTGATTCTCGATGTCTTTGGTTTCTCATTGTCGGTCGGCCGTCGACTCGACCAAGCGGTCGACGCGTCGGCGTTCCTCGTCAGTGGTGCGTATGGCGACGACGACTTCGCGGTGAACTCTGGCGCGGCGTACGTCATACCGATAGTCGGTGCCAATCCCGGCACACCAGTCAAGTTGAAAGCGTCGGACGCGGCGCTCAACACGAACGCCAACTTCGGTCGAGCCGTCGCCGGACTCAAGCGCATTGCGCAATCGACGCCCGCTGCAACGCCCCGCCTGTTCGCTGCGATCGGTGCGTACCGGGCGCCAAACGGAACCATCGCGCAACAGGGCGCGGTGTACGTTTTCGCGCAAGATCCCGCGCAGTCGTGGACGCAGCGTTTGAAGCTCAAGGCGAGCGACGGTGCCGCGAATGACTGGTTTGGCTTCTCGGTGGGGATGACCCGGATCGGCGCCGACAACTTCGAGACACTCGTCGTTGGTGCCCCCAAAGCGAGTACGAACAAGGGCGCGGTCTACGTTTACCGCTATCAACTCGCTGATACCACCTCGCTCTCAAAGAAGCTTGTTATTCCGTTTGGTGGCGATGGCGATCAGTTTGGCTGGTCAGTCGCCGTCGACAACAACATCGGAGATCGGGCAATCTTGCTCGCTGGCGCCCCCGGGTATGGCGAGAACATCGGTCGCGTCCGGGCCTACGAGCGATCTCTCGCCGCGAACGCGAACTTCTCCAGCAGCGGTGCGACCATCGTCCTCGACCCGAGTGAGACACAAGTCGACGACCGCTTTGGCGAAGCAGTTGCAGTCGACGGTGAGGCGGGCGCGCTTGGCGCAGCCGCCATCATCGGCGCCCCTGGCAAGAACAGCGGCCGCGGTGCCATCTACTACTTTGAGCGGACGAGCCCGAATGTCTGGACGCAACGACAAAAGATCACCCTGCCCTCGCCCGCCATCGACGACCGATTCGGCGCAGCAGTCTCGCTCTGGCGGAGAAGCGATGGCGCGCTCATATTGCTCGCGGCCGCGCCGCGCGGCGACGGGGTCACGCCAGCTGGTCTCCAGACAAACCTTGGGCTGATCGGCGTTTACAAGTTCAACCCGATGACCAACCTGTTCGACGTGATCGGCGTGGGTACGACCTACGACGCCCAAACGGGCGATCAGGCGGGAACATCTATCGTCCAACTTCAACCATTTGCGGGGACCGGCACACTCAGCGCGATCGGCATGCCCTTTGACGACGACGGCGGACTAGACGCCGGTTCGGTCGTCGTTGCCCCACTGGTTCTGCCCTAACACCACTCCAGTCCACGAGCGACACCTCCTTCTCTCCGACGCCCGTCACCCGAAGCCCGCGACCCAACGCCTATGCGCATCTTGCTTTCCCTTCTCGTCCTCGCCGTCGTCTTCGTAGGCTCACCTCGGGCGCTGGGCCAAGGCTGTGGTACCGCGACGCACGGCTGTCTTGAGGTCAACCTCAAGCAACCCGGTTGCAACGACTCAGTCTGCTGCAACACGGTGTGCAGCCTCGAACCGTCTTGCTGCGACGTTGCGTGGGACGACCTGTGCGTCGCTCTTGCGCTCAAGTTCTGTCAGACGTGCGGCGTTGCTGGTAACTCGTGCTTCGCCGTCGCGGCGGCGCCGGGGTGCGCAAGTCCTAACTGCTGCAACTTCGTGTGTTCCCTGCCGGGATTTGAAAGTTGCTGCACGATTGCGTGGGACGCGAACTGTGTCGCGGCCGCGCTCTTCTACTGCCAAGGCTGCGGTGCCCCGGGAGCAGACAACTGCGGTGTCGTTCACAGCGGCACGGGATGCAAAGACGGCCAGTGTTGCGCTCAGGTGTGCGCCGTCGATCCGAATTGTTGCACGCAGTCGTGGGACCAAACCTGCGTCGACTGGGCGCAGCAGTTTTGTCCGGGGTGCGGTAGTCCATTCGTCGGTGCCTGCTGCTATCCGCACATCGGCCCATTCTGCGACAACGCAGACTGTTGCAACGCTGTCTGCGCCATCGACGACTATTGCTGCACCGTGTCTTGGGACGCGAACTGCGTCCTGATCGCCAACGCTTCGTGCAGTCTCCCGAATTGCCTCTGCGGTGATCCGACTGCGGGCCTGTGCAAGACAGTGCACGCGAATCCGGGGTGCGCCGACTTCGACTGCTGCACGCAGGTGTGTTTCATCGACGCGTACTGCTGCGCGGTGTCGTGGGACTACGCGTGTACCAAGGCGACAGAACAGGTCTGCGATCAACTCGACGCGTGTGGCGACATCGGCAAGGGCTCGTGCGTCGTCGAACACCCGACGCCGGGATGTGACGATGGTGCATGCTGCCAGCGCGTCTGCAACATCGATCCACTGTGTTGCGAGATTCAGTGGGATGGCGATTGTGTTGTCTTCGCCGGACTCGTCTGCACCGATTGCGGCGACACGTTCACTGGCTCTTGCTACGAAGCGCACGGTTCACCTTCGTGCAGCGACGAACCCTGTTGCACTGGCGTGTGCAACGCCGATCCGTTCTGCTGCCAAGAGGAATGGGACACGGTGTGTGCGTTCTTCGCTGTCTCGATCTGCCCAGCACCGGTCACGAATTGCGGTTCGGCTACGGGTCGATCGTGCTATGTGCCGAGCTATCTTCCCGGCTGCGACGACGCTGCGTGTTGCGCCGAAATCTGTCTCTCCGTCGACCCTTTCTGCTGCGAAGTTCGATGGGACGCCGTGTGCGTTGATCTCACGTTGACCTACTGCGGCGGCTTTGGCCCCTGTCCTGGTCGCGGCTCATGCATCTTCGAACACCCCTTCCCGGGATGTAACGACACGATCTGCTGTTCCGCCGTCTGCCAGGTCGACAATGTTTGCTGCTCACTCGGCTGGGACGTGAATTGCGCCGACATTGCCCGCGCCATCTGCTTCGGTTTGCAAGACTGCCCCGGCGACAAGCGCTGTGATCAATCGCACGGATCACCTGGATGCGAAGACGCGTCGTGCTGCAATGTCGTGTGCTCGGTCGATCCGGTGTGCTGCCTCGAAAAGTGGGACAACCTCTGCGTGCAGGTCGCGCAAGTTCGCTGCCAGCCAGATCCGAACTCCAATTGCCCGTGCCTGGGCAGTTGCCTTGAATCACACCCCAATCCCGGTTGCGACGACGCAAGCTGCTGTGCTGGTGTGTGCCAGATCGATAGTGCCTGCTGCGAGATTGTGTGGGATCAGCTCTGCGTCGGGCTGGCGCGCGGCGTGTGCTGTGGCGACATCGGCTGCGGCAACTCCTGCGCCGGTTCGTGCTACCTGCCGCACAATCAGCCATATTGCTCAAGTCCCTCGTGCTGCGAAACAGTTTGCACGATCGACCCGTTCTGCTGCGACACGAAGTGGGATGGCTCGTGTGTTGCGGTAGCGGTCCTCCGCTGCGCTCATCTCTGCGGCGTTCCCGGCGGCGGTAGCTGCTTCAGCGAAAAGGACACACCAGCGTGCGCCAATCGCGCGTGCTGCGACAAGGTCTGCAATGCCGACCCCTTCTGCTGTGACGCCGCGTGGGATGCGAACTGCGTTTTGTTAGCGAAGGGCGACCCACTCGCGAACCCGCCCAAGCTCGGGCTTTGCCCACCTCCGGCGTGCGGCGATACCCAGTCTGGCCCCTGCTGTACCGCACACACCACGCCTGCGTGCGATGACTTCGTGTGTTGCACAGCAGTGTGTCAAGGTGATCCCTTCTGCTGCGACACCGCCTGGGACGAGAGCTGCGCCAGCAGCGCTCGCCAAAAGCCCGAGTGCAACTGCGTTTCGGAGTGCGGTGACGCGTGCGCCGGATCGTGCTGCTTCCCGCACAGCACACCGCTCTGCGACGACGAAGCGTGCTGCACCGCCGTCTGTGCGGTCGATCCGTTCTGCTGCTCGCTCGCGGGCGGCGCCTGGGACACGATCTGCGTCGGCATCGTGTACATGACTCCGGGTTGTTTCATCGCGTGCCCGCCACCGCAGTGTGGCGACGCTAATGCGGGCGATTGTTGTATCGCGCACTTCTTCCCGAACTGTTCCGACAAAAGTTGCTGCAATGCCGTCTGCGTTATCGACAGCTACTGCTGCAACACCCAGTGGGACTTCGCGTGCGCTGTGCTCGCTGGCAAGGTCTGTTCTGAGTGCCAGGGCCGATTGTTCTGCGGCGCGCCAGCAACCGGTTCGTGTTTTGTCGCCCATCCGGACCCATTCTGTAACGATCCTGGTTGCTGCAATCTCGTCTGCACGTTCGATGAAACGTGCTGCAGCGACAGTTGGGATGTCATGTGCGTCGACTTCGCCGCGCAGTTCTGCACTGGCCAGTAATCGGGCCAGTAGGCAAGAGGGGTTAGTCGCGAATGGGCCGGGCAACGATCGCCTCAAGCGTCGTCCCGGCCCGCAGCAGGAAGACATCGAGTTCCGTCGCGACACCGGTGCTCCCGCTGGCACGATTTCGAAGCGCTTTCGTCCACGCATCGGCATCGGCGCTTCGACCTCGGGTGCGCACTCGCGCGCCGCTAGCACCGAGCGCCGCGAGTTCGCGAGCGACGTCCGCTTCGCGCGGACGCGGACGCGCGACGATCTCGTAGCCAGTCAGCCACGGATCGCGAATCTCCTCGTCGCTCGTGAGAACACCCAAACCCGGTGCTCGCTCGGCGAGATTGAAGCGTCGGGCAAGGACTCCGAGCAACTCGGCCCGCTCAAGGGCCGGGTTGGCGACGTAGAGATAGCGACCAAACGCTCCCGCCAGCGGCACATCGCTCGACACTGGATTGGGTCTGCCGCTCAGTGACAGACGTTCGGGCAACATCGTTGCGGAGCGCTCACCCGGGCTTGATGCGAGCGTGCCGAACCAGCAGACCGTCTGAACCAGCCGTCCCCCTTCGCTCAAGAACTCAAGCTCGCCGTCGCGCTCCGCGCCGAGCGCCGCTGGCATGGGAAGTGGCAGCCCCGGGCCGAGCTTCACCGCTGCGCCACGAGCAGCGCGAGAAATCGCGAAGCACACATCGACCGGTGGCGAGTGCGCCGACAGTTCGAATTGCCGCCGCCCCGCTGCCTCGTCCCGGCGCGCCGGATCGAAATGGACGTACTCCGCGCGGAGCGCCGGGTCGGTCGCATCGCCAACGACGGTTTCGCACTTGGCATTGATCGAGGTCATCCAGGCGCGGACGTCCGATGCATCGACGCCGATCGTCGGAGCGACAAGCGCCAGCGACATCGTGTCGCCACCCATACCGGAACACCGATCTTCGATACCCTGAGCACCGGCGCGGCGGAAACGCTCCGCCTTCCAACTCGCGACTGTGGCACTCGTGGCCTGCTCCGCCGCTTCGCGGTCGGCCCAGAGCGAATTGGCGTCTGCGAACTTCGTGGCGAGTCGCCGCCGCGCGTCAGCAAGCGACAGGGCAGCCGCGACATCGTCCGCGGGCCACTGCTGGCGGAGCCGGTCCACATCCGCGACCGCCCCGGGATCGACCCGCGCGGCTGCCGCGGGCAATGTCGGGTCAACATGGAGGCGCCTCCAGGAGTCGAGTGGGGGTAGTCGGACCGAGGTCGGTCGAGCGCCGTGCATGGACAGACAGTACAGCGATCGCTCGACTGCTCGCAGTGCGTGGGGGGCGAATCCCTCAAGCAAGCCGCGCCCGGCCTTCAGTCAAGGCCCGGAAACGCCGAAGCCACGTCCTCGGCGATCGGGGGCCGCTCCTCCCCGCAAACAGGGTGGTGCAGCGTGAGCCTGAGTACGCGAACGATTCTGTCCGTCAGCGCAACGCTCCTCGCGCTTCTCGTGGTTGTGTACTTCGCTGCCTCGAAGGTGCTCCTCCGGGGCTTCGGACAGGTCGAGCTCGCGCTCTTCTCGCGGCACGCCGAACGCGGCCAAGAGGCAGTTCTCGGTGCGGCAGAAGTACTCTCTAACAAGGTGGCCGACTGGGCGAACTGGGACGACACCTACGAGTTCGTTCGTAACCACAACGCCGCCTACATCCAGTCCAATCTCAGCGGGGCAAGCCTCGCGTCACTCGGCGTAAGGTTCGTCCTCTTCATGGACGTGAACGGCAAGCTGGTCGAAGCCGCGTCGATTGATCCTGAAACACAGGAGGCCACACCGCTGCCTCGCGGCATCGAGGCGATGATCAGGCGCGGCCATCCACTTCTCCAAGTGCATGGCGACGGCGCTCCGATGACCGGTTTGATCCCGCTTGCCGAGGGCGTGTTCGTTGTGGCGTCGCGGCCGATCAAGAACAGTCAGATGCAGGGACCGATCCGGGGAACGATCATCTTCGGCGATCTCATCTCCGACGCGCGGGTCGAAGAGATGTCGCGTCGGCTCCGCGCCACGGTGTCACTCGTCCCGATCAACGGGACTCAGACCGCCGCCCTCGACGCCGAGCGGCTCGATCGGGTTGCGCGACTTGCCGAGGCGGGCAAGCCCACGGTGACGTTTCTCGGCGACGACGTCGCCGTCGGATCGGCCCTCCTACCCGATATCGACGGATCCCCTGCGTTCCTCGTCGAAGTCATGGCAGAGCGATTCGTCTGGCAAGAGGCCAAGCGCACGACTTCACTGCTCCTCACGACTCTCGCTATCGCGGGAACTGGGGCTGTTCTCATCACGATGTTCGTGCTCCGCGTCGTAGTACTGCGGCGACTCGCGCGGCTCCACTCAGCGGTTCACGGAATCGGGCGAAGCGGCGATCTGGCGCGACGCGTTCCGGCTGAAGGAACCGACGAACTTGCTGAGTTGGGACAGACCGTGAATGAACTTCTCGATCGCGTGGCAACCTCCCAGACAGAGCTTTCGACGAAGGCCGATGCGCTGGTGCGCGCGGGCGAAGACCTCCGCTGTGCCCGCGACGCGGCGGAAGCCGCTAGCCGCGCGAAATCAGAAATCCTCGCCAACATGAGCCACGAGGTGCGCACGCCCATGACCGCGATCCTTGGCTACGCGGATGTGTTGGCCGATCAAGTGACTCAGCCAGGCTTCCGACCCGACGAATGCGTTGAAACGATTCGCCGCAACGCGAAGCATCTGCTCACCATCATCAACGACATCCTCGACCTCTCGAAGATCGAAGCCGGACGCATGCAGATTGAGCGAACCGACTGCGCGCCCGCTCGCATCGCGGCCGAAGCCATTGAGCTCCTGCGCGAGAACGCAGCAGGGAAGCATCTCGAGCTCCGTCTGGAATTTGCGACACCGATGCCCCTGCGGGTTGTGAGCGACCCGACACGGCTCCGACAGATATTCCTCAACCTTGTGGGCAACGCGATCAAATTCACGATCGATGGCTCGGTCACGCTTCGACTCGCGTGTGATGTTGAGGGTCGCCGTCTCGTCGCCGAGGTCATCGACTCAGGCATTGGCATGACGCCCGAGCAGGCCGGGCGTCTGTTTCAGCCGTTCTCGCAAGCGAATGCGTCGACATCTCGCTTATTTGGCGGAACTGGACTCGGACTTTCCATCAGTCGCCGACTCGCGCAGCTCCTCGGTGGTTCGCTCGAACTCGCGTCGACCGGGCCGCACGGATCAACCTTCCGGCTTACCGTCGAGACCGGGCCACTTGAGGGCGTTTCGCTCACGAGCGATCCACTCGCGGCATCTGCCGCGCCCGCTGCGATTCCGCTCGCACCAAAGCCCTGCGGAGGCGCGCTGACGGGGCTGCGCCTCCTGCTCGCCGAGGACGGGCCCGACAATCAAAGACTTATTGGATTCGTGCTTGGAAAGGCTGGCGCCGAAGTCGTGATCGTGGGCGATGGCCGCGCCGCCGTCGACGCGATTCACGCCGCAACCCACGCGGGAACGCCGTTCGACGTCGTCCTGATGGACATGCAGATGCCCGTACTCGATGGCTACGGCGCAACCCGCGAACTCCGCACCCGCGGCGTTCGCACGCCCGTACTCGCGCTCACCGCGCACGCGATGGAGGGCGACCGCAATCAGTGTCTTGCTGCGGGCTGCGACGACTACGAAACCAAGCCGATCGATCGCCTGCGACTCGTCGCGGCCTGCGCGCGACTGGCGAAGCCATTCGTGCGACGAGCGGCCTAGCAGTCCGTGCCGAGCGTTGCGGTGGCGGCTCACCCCCGCTACCCTCCGCCCCCTATGTCTATTACGAAATTCATGCAGCGCCACTACCGCCACTTCAACGCGGTGACGGTAGTTGAAGCGGCCGAGGCCTACAAGAAGCACATGGCGGGCGGCGGGTCGATGCTCGTAACGCTCGCCGGAGCAATGAGCACCGCCGAGCTCGGACTCTCACTCGCCCAGATGATCCGTAAGGGCAAGGTCAGCGCCATCTGCTGCACCGGCGCGAATCTCGAAGAGGACATCTTCAATCTCGTCGCGCACACCCATTACGTTCGTGTGCCGCATTGGCGCGAGCTGCCGGCAAAGGAAGAGAAGAAGCTTCACGACCGACATCTCAATCGCGTCACCGACACCTGTATTCCCGAGGAAGAAGCGATCCGCCGCCTCGAGCACGCGGTTCTCTCGGAATGGACCAAGGCTGACAAAGCCGGAGAGCGATACTTCCCCCACGAGTTCTTCTATCGCATCTTGCTCTCAGGCGCGCTCAAGAAGCACTACGACACCGACCCGAAGAACTCTTGGCTTCTGGCAGCGGCGCAGAAGAATTTGCCCATCATCGTCCCAGGCTGGGAAGACTCGACGCTCGGCAACATCTTCGCGGCGCACTGCATCGAAGGCGATATCAAGAACGTGCACACGGTGCGCACCGGCATCGAATACATGATGATGCTCGCCGAATGGTACACCGCGCGGTCGAAGAAGAGTTCGATCGGCTTTTTCCAAATCGGCGGCGGCATCGCGGGCGACTTCCCGATCTGCGTCGTGCCGATGTTGCACCAAGATCTCAGGCGGAAGTCCGTGCCGCTCTGGGGCTACTTCTGCCAGATTTCAGACTCAACGACGAGCTACGGCAGTTACTCCGGCGCGACGCCCAACGAAAAGATTACGTGGGGCAAGCTCGGCATCAAGACGCCGCGCTACGTCATCGAAAGCGACGCGACGATTGTGGCGCCACTCATGTTTGCGTATGTGCTGGGTCAGTAGCGCCCCGGGTCTCGGGCGAGTTACGAACCGGCTGCCGACTTCGCACCCGACAAGATTCTTCGGATTTCTTGCAGCAGTTCGATGGCCTTCCGGCGCGACGGATCACTCGTGCCGCGCCCGTTCTTCGCACCGGCCTCGGCTGGCTTGCCGGTTGCCTTCGACGCGTGCTTGTCGCTGGCACCGCTACCCGCTCCGTCACACAGGAACTCAAGGTTTTTCAACACCGATTCGTGGTCCCTGGGCGAGCCATAGTCGTCAAGGAGCCCGCGAAATCGTTGCGCAAACTCAGATGCCTTGTATAACTCCTCGCCGGTGAAGAGTTCCTGCATCAAGTCGATTTCAATCTTCGCCGCCATAGCCCAGAAGGTCTCACCCATCGTCTCGACCTCAAGCCGGACTGACCGACGGCATTCTTCGAGCGTCGTCGCAAGTTCTTCGGCTTCGATGGCGCGCTCGCGATCCTTCGTGGCGCCAGCGACCCATACGAGTGTCAGCCGCTGGAGCAATGGGTAGTAAATCTGAGCCAGCGAGTCGTTGGCGCGGCGCAGCTCCGCAGCACGCTGGTACTCCTCAGCGGCGTCTCGAAGCAGGGCCCGCCCGGCCTTGGTGTCTCCAAGCCGGCGTCCTCGCCGCTTGATGAGCCCAGCACGAAGTTGATGACGTTCCGGGGTGTGCCCCAAGCCATCAAGCACTTCGAGCCATCCGTCGGCGAGCGTTCGTTTCTCCTTCTGAGCCCGCCTCTCCAGCGGTGCGAGCAAGGCATCGTGTGGTTTCACCTCGACCACGCTCTTCGCGGCAAGAGACGTGGACTGCCCCGTTTCCCTGCGATCAAGTAGGTTTGCCAGTTGCTCGATCGATCTGATTGGGGCTGACCGCTGATCTGCTCGCAGCGCCGCCCGATAGAGTTCGATCGCCCGCTCCCGCGTGTTCGCTTCGCCGTCGCCGATCGCTGCCCACGCGTCGGCTCGCGCAGCCAGCAACTTGCCGTCATGCTCCCACGCAGGTACGGCCGTCAATTTCGCCTCAATCTCGAGGAGCCGGCTGCGCAAACGACCTAACTCCTCGCGATCGTCACCAGCGCTGGCTGCGCCCGCAGTGACATCGTCCACGTAGTCGACCGCCTCGTCTGCCGAGACAAAGGGACGCTCAGGAGCTTCTTCCGTCGCGCCGCCGCTCGAAGACGACAGTCGGAAGGATGGGTCGCCGTAACACTGGTATGCGCCCCACGTCGTCGAATCGGGAAAGCGATCGATCACCGCACCGCGCGCGCCGTGCACTGCGTCGCCGAAGGGCACGCCCTTGAGGAAACGCCCATAGAACTCGTTCGCAAAGAGCTCGGCCGCGTCGTCGTCGACTTCCCAGCCCGCAACGACCACGCAGCGGACACCGATGTCGATGAGCGCCTCGGCGACGCTCGCCGCGAACGGCCCGCGCTCCGCTTGGCCGAGCCGCGCCGAGCGCAACTTCGGCTGCGCCGGATCGAGCGTTCCGAGGTAGCAACAATTGAGAAACACAAGCTCAGGTGTTGCACGCAACTGCTGGAACATGGCCGCCGTCAACATTACGCCATCGGCGATTACCACTCCCGTCTCGGTGGGTTTCTTCGCGACGTAGTCGCCGTGCGCGGCAATGTGCATGATCGCGTAGTCGCGACGGAAAAATCGTTGAAGCACTTGCGAAGCACCTTCGCCGATCGACACCTCCATCGCGAAGTTCTCGGCGCGGAGCCGCTCGGCCACGGCAGCGCCTTCGCGCTTGGCGCCTTCAAGCGACGGGTTCACATCCTTCGGATTCGCGATCACCAGCGCTTGACGCCCCGACGCCATTAACACTGTCTCGCGCTGTGTTGACGTGCGGAGTTGTCGCACGAGTTTGACGCGGCGCACGAGCGGCTCTGGATCCTCGGCACCCGCGCGGGCGAGGAGTTCCCACGGGTACCGACCCGCACCGCGGTCAACGACAAGGACCAGATCGTCTCCGTCATAGAGACGGTCTTTCACGGCGTTCGGAAGTAGCAACTCGTACAACGCGTTCGAGATTGCGAGCGACGAAACTTGGGATGTTCCATCGATCGACTCAGCGATCATGCGGTCAACCGCCGCGCCCGCTGTTGCGACTGTGCGATCCTCAGCCCGCGCGCGTTCGCCGAGCGCCGTGAAGTGCAGTCCGCGCGGTTGGTTGTGCTCGTCGCGCTCTTCCGTGATGATCAGCCGCCGCCACCACGCCCAGTCGAGCGAGACGCGACTGTTTCCGCGGGCACCTTCGGCCGTGACAATCCGTTCAGCGCCCTCGACGGCTTCATCGGGGCGAAGTACGAGCCCGGACTCCTGTTCAAGCGTGCGTACCACGTGCGCCGCTGCGACCGCGATGTCGGACCAGAGTTCGACAAGCGCGAGCGTCGTGAAGCGAACCTCTGGCGTATCACCACTGCGCGTTCGCGCGAGCACGCGATTGGCTTCAAGAATGGCGTTCGTTATCGCAACGATCGCTTGACGTACCGACAGCTGCTGACCGCCACGCGTACCGATGAGGAGTGAGCCGACGGGGAGTTCAATGGGTCCATCGAGATGGATGCCGTCGCTCCGTCGACGGTCGATTTCTTCCATCGCCATGTCGATCGCTGCCGAGGTAATGCCGCGACTGAGGACGCCAGCTGTCAGTTCACCAACCGGGCCGAGGCCAACAATGAGCGCGCCCGCTGGCAATGTTTTCGGCGCCGAGAGGAAGAGTGCGGTCCCGGGCGCGCCTGGGTACCGGCCGTAACCAGTGCGCTGGCGCCGACTCAGGCGGCGATCGAGACAACGGTCGAGGAACGCCTCCGAACCGAATATCGAGTCACCTTGGTAGTGCCCGACCGCGATAGGCATCGCGACGCGATCGAGACTGCCGTGAACGACGCGGACTGCAAGTGTGCTACGCGGCGCTGGCGGCGCTTCCCAGCGACCGTGACGAATGCGGTGATCGAGATCCTCGTCCGAGGGAAATCGTGCGAGTCGTTCGTCGCCAGCGTCGGCCGCGGTGCCGCGTCGTTCGGATTCCGCACTCGATCCGCGCGCAAGCCATCGCGCGACGGTAGAGGCCGACTCTGCCGCACCGAGCAGCTCCTCATGCGTCGCGCCAATCGACAGCGTTGAAGCCTTTGTGAGTTCCAGCGACGGCGCAACCATCCAGCCGTCACCATCATCCGACATCGTTTCTTCCAATGTCGCAGTGCCACCGACACCCGGCACCAAACGAGCGTCATTGGTTTGCACCGTACGGCCGAAGAGCACCAAGGTCCCTTCCACATCGAGTTCTTTCACGATCGCCGCGCGGCGGCTGCGTGCCGCAGCGAGCAAATCACTGGCTGGTTTCGTCGCAGCGCTCCCCTTCCATGTGCCGCCTGCGAGCGCGGCGTCTGGGAGAAGATCGACAACGCCGCGCAAGCTCGCGAACCACATCTTCCAACCCTCGGCGTTCGCAGAAGGATCGAGCATCGCGATGGCTTGGAACCAAGGACCGCGCCCGGCCAAGAGGCGGAGCGCCATGCACGTCCCTTCGAGCGGCGGCGCAAGCAAGACGCACCGACTTCCTGCTTCGCGCAGCTGCTGCCAACGCGCACTTTTGTCGAGCGTTGCCGCCACAGCAGCAAGCGCGCCAAGTCCATGGCCCACAAGGTCAACGCGCGTTGCGACCTTCGCGCTCGCTATCTCCCGAAACGCCGCGACGACGCGCGCAGCAGCGTCGTCGATACCGAGGCGCCAGTCGTATCCCACCGCGCGGACCTCGGCACCGGGCATCTTCGCCGCAAGCGCGGCGAGTCGTTCGTCCGACGCGTGGAGGTCGCCCGTGAGCGCCGTATCTGGCGACGCCGACCGCAGCCGGCCGGCAGCGATCGCGGCAGCGCTCGGCCACACCTCACCAGTCTTGTCCGAGAGTGTCGACGCAAAGAGATCAGGAACGACGAGCACGATGTGGGTTGCAGGGGTCGACCGCATCGCACGAGCGATGGGCACTGTTGCGACACCGGATGAGCGCCGCGAACGGCTCGCCCGCGCCTCGTCGCCGCGAAAGACTTCGAAGCCCGCCGGCTCGTCAGTGCGTTTCTCACGCAGCAGCGCCAGAAGCACCTTGTCTCGTGTCATCTTCTCGGTGAAGTAGTTGCAGTGCGTCAGCCGCGGATGTTCGTTGTGCGACCGAAAGACCAGCCCCTTGCGCGGCAACCCTCCTGACATCGACGAGGTGTTGACGACGAGGTCGTTGCGCTCCCAGTAAAAGGCGTAGGACGCGAACGCGCGCAGTGACTGGAGGAACGTACCTCCCTGAACATCGCCAGCCACGATCGAGAGATCGTGATCGACGGCGCGGTTGTCGGCGCGGTTGAGAAAGTGCGTGTACGGCGACTCAGGACGCTGCGCTTCCAGGCCAGGCATGTCCTCAGGTGACGCGCGGCGACGTGTCGCCTCGACAAGCACCGCGGTCGCAAGTTCGACTGCGGGCGCGAACGGCCCGGTCGGTATGAGCTTGAATGCATTGACTAACAACGAGAGGTAGAGATCTAAACGGTCCGATGCGAGCGTCGTGCCCGCCGCCGGGCAGCCGACACGCACGAAGCGATCCACCGTGAGCGACTTGTCGGCGAGCAGCGCGCCAAGTTCCTTGAGGGTCTTTCGTTCTTGCGCCGGGCGACCGGCAGTGCCGAACGCTGCGAGCATCGAGTCGTCGATTGCCCCGCGGCACAGGAGTTCACCAACGATTCCGCCACGCGAATGCGTGATGAGATGGACGACGCCCTTCCGCGGAAGATCCTTCGCGAGATCGAAGGCATTTTCAGCAGGCGACTGACTCAGCGTCCGATGCTGGAAGGCGAAGATGCGAGCACCGTATTTATCGCGGAGTTTTTTCCAAGTGTCATCCGCTCGATCAAAGAGCCCCTTGAACGCTCCCTGCGCATAGGAAGCTGTGCCGTGGATCAGGACGAGCGCTGGCTTGTCGGACGCTTCCACCGCGGTGCGGTCACCCATCTCGCCCTCGGCGGTGACTGCGTACAAACCGGGTTCTACTTTCGCATTCGCGAAGCAGCGCGACTCGATCGTGGCGATGGCCTTCGCCGCCGCGATGCCGCCGAGCTCCTTGACAGGGTCGACTCGCAAGAGCCGCAGCGACTTCAACGCGAGATCGAGCAATCCACGGCGGTCGCGGGCCCACGGCAATCGTCCCGTGACGACGGGCGTTCCGCGCCTACTTCGCGCTGGCGAGTTGCGGTTCCATTCGCGCACTTGCCCCACGGTGGTCAGGAGCGCGGTGCCGTCCGCAAGAGTCAGCTCTACAAGAACGTCGTCTTCGACCGACACCGCAATATCGTCGACGTCGGTAGCACGCGCGTCTCCCAAGTCGACCATCGTCGTCGTCTCGATCGTGTGCATCGACGACGCGAAAAAGCCAGCATCCGACGCGACCGCACTCTCGCGCTTGCGACCACGCACGACCAGTTCGTTGCCCACATCTTTGGCCATTGAAGTTCCTCCCGCTGAGCGATCGAGATCCATCCCACGGCGAAGATGGCAGTCTAAAGGGGAGCCGACTCACTCCGATCACGGAACTTTGAAGCCAGCCCACTGCCAGCGCGAATCTTGCGCCTCGCGCCCGAGCTTGGTCAGTCTGGGCTGCGCGTCTCGGTACGATCAAGCTTCATGTCATCGCCCGCAGATCGAGGCGCTCGCCACCGCGGAGATCTGTCGCGTGAGGACCTGCTCGCGCTCGTTGATCTCTCAAGCAGCCTCTCGGCTGAGGTCAACATCAGCGCGCTCCTGCCGCGCGTGCTGACTGAGGCGGCGCGACTGACGGCGGCGACTGCGGCCAGTGTCATCTTGCTCGACGCTCCCAAGCGATCGCTCTTCATCGCCGAAGCGATCGGACCGAACGCGAGCGAGATTCTCGCCCGTTGGGGCAAACGCGGCGGAGAGCGTATTCCGCTTGAGGGCAGCAAGGCTGGCCACGTCTTTCGTACGCGCGAATCGATCGTCGAAGCTGCGATCGCCGACGATCCTGATCGGTACAAAGGCGTCGATCGCGTCGCTGGCCGCGCCACAGCGTCGATGGTCTGTGTACCGCTGGTTGCGGCTGGCGAGTCGATCGGCGTGGTGCAACTTCTGAACAAATCCGCCGGTGACTTCTCCGACCGCGACCGATCGCTCCTCGAACTATTTGCGTCCGTCGCCGCGACCGCAATCCGAAACGCTCGCCTCTTCGATCAGTTGCTCGCGTACATGGGCTATTGCTCCGCCGACGCGCAGGCCGAAGGACCGCTCGCCGTGATGGCCATGCTCGCGGAGCCAGCGCGCGATGAACTGATGACGCTTCTCTTCGCGGACATGCGGAGCTTCACGCATCTCTGCCACGTCATCGCCCGCCCCGATCGCGTGCAGTCGATGCTCAATGAGTTTCTCACGCTCCTCACCACCTGCATTCACGCCGAAGACGGCATCCTGAATCGCTTTCTCGGCGACGGGGTGATGGCGATGTTTCGTGGAGACCACGGCCCCGAGCGCGCCGTGCGATGCGCCGACGCGATGGCGCGTGGCTTCGCGGCGCTGAAGGAACACTGGGACACCGAAACCAGTTCGTCGCTGGAGTTCGTCGACATCGGCGTGGGCATCGCGACCGATACGGTAATACTGGGAACGCTCGGAACCGAGCATGTGCCGCACTACACCGCGATCGGCGTGGGGGTCAATCTTGCCGCGCACCTCTGCGAAAACGCTCGCGACGGAAGTCGCATCTGCATTGACCGTCGCACGTTCATGGCAGCCAAACATCTCGTCGCTGAGTTCTCCGGACCGGCGAAGCTCGCAATGCGCCCCGCGACCAGCGGCGCGGCCCCGCAGGAATATCCGTACTACGTCGTTCGCCGACTCGGCTCCGCCGGAGCAGCACTAGCCGCCGCGCAACCTAGTGCGCCGCGTGATGGCGGCGTCTTCATCAGCTACAGCCATGAGGACGGCGCGTGGCTCACACTCTTGAAGAAGCACCTGAAGCCGTTCGTTCGGCAGGACCACCTGCGTATCTGGGACGACACCATGCTCAAGGCGGGGCAACGCTGGCACGACCAGATCCGCGTCGCGCTCGCAAACGCGCGGGCCGCGATCTTCCTCGTAACGCCCGATTTCGTTGCGAGCGACTTCATCATCGACGAAGAACTGAAGGCGTTGCTGGAAAAGGCTCGCGCGTCAGGGCTCCCGCTGTTCTGGATGCACATCAGTGCCAGTGCTTGGGAAGAGACACAACTCAAGCACTTCGAGGCGCTTCTCCCGCCGAAGTATCCGCTCGATGGCATGAGCGAGCCCGAACGCAATGCCGCACTCGTCAAAGCCTGTCAGAAGCTGCGCGATGCGCTGGCGGAGCAGCCCTAACACTACACCGTTCGCTGCGGCGGAATTACGCGGTCGAGACCTTCCGCGGCGCTTTCTCAGCTTCGAAACGCTCGCTCAGAAATCGATAGACCAGCTTCGCCGCCAACATCTCGCTTGCCCAGTGGCCCGGCGTCGGCAAAAGTTCAACGACATCGAAACCGACGACGGTGCGGCGATTGCAGACTCGCTTGATCAACTCGTTCACCTGCACCCATGAAAGCCCACCCGCTTCGGGTGTGCCAGTCGCAGGCACGATCGACGGATCGAATGCGTCAAGGTCGATCGTGACGTAGACGTGCTTCGACTGCTGCGCGATGACCTGTTCGATCCATTTGTCGTCAACGCGGCCGCAGAGATCATGCCCCCAAAAGACGCGGCGCTTGTCCATCTTCGGGAATTCGGCCGCATCGATCGCGCGGATACCCACTTGCGTGATCGGCGCAACCTCGCGAGCCCGTGCCATTACGCACGCGTGATTGCACGTCGAACCATGAAACTCTTCGCGCGTGTCGGCGTGGGCGTCGATCTGCAAGATCGAGACATCAGACCACTTCTTCGCGATCGCCCGAATCGCACCGATCGAAATCGAGTGCTCACCGCCGAGCGTCACCGGGAACTTCCCGTCATCAAGCAACTTCGCAACCGCCTTCTCGACCTTGGGGGCAAGCGCGTCGGGTGTCCCGGCGTGCTTGATCGCTGGCAGCGTGTGGATTCCGCGACGGTACATCTCGCTCTTCGTCTCGATATCGAAGAGCTCCATGTTCGCGCTCGCATCGAGGATGGCGGCCGGTCCTTTATCTGCCCCCTTCTTCCACGTGCTCGTTCCGTCATAAGGGACAGGGAGGATCGCGACGGCGCTCGATGCGTAGTCGCGGAATTCCTTCGGCAGATCACCGAAGCCGGTTTTCGATGCGGATTGCGCCATGGATCGGGGGGAGTAACGTCGGGAGGAGTAACGCGGATTGCGTTAGTCGAGATGCGCCTCGCACTCAAGGTACGTATACCCAGCGAGGCCTGCTTCGTACGCCTTGACGAGCGCGTGGCTTTCCAGCGCCGTCATCTGCTTCGCCCGGACAGCACGCTCGACTTCCTTGCGGATGTCCATGGCAAGTTTGCCCGCGTCGTACTGCACGTAATGCAACACCTCACGCACGCTATCGCCTTCAACGATCTCGTCAATCCACCACTGATTGTTCTCATCGAGCCGTACGTGCGCGACGTGCGTATCGCCAAAGAGATTGTGCAAGTCGCCTAACGTCTCTTGGTACGCGCCAACGAGGAACGCTCCAAGGAAGTAGTCCTCACCCACGCGCAGCTCGTGCAACTCGAGAGTCTTCTTGATGTCGTGATCATCGACGAAGCGATCAATCTTGCCATCGGAATCGCACGTTAGGTCGGCGAGCGTTGCCTTCCGCTCCGGACGCTCGTCGAGTCGGTGGATCGGGATGATCGGAAAGAGTTGGTTGATGGCCCAGATGTCGGGCAGCGACTGAAAGATCGAGAGATTGCAGAAGTAGGTGTCGCTCACCGAACTCTCGAGATCCTGCAACTCCTCGGGAATCGACGGCATTTCGCGGCACTTGTCGCGAATGCGGGCGCAGGTACACCAGAAGAGCCGCTCGACCAAAGCACGATCGTTGAGACTCATGTAGCCGACGGAAAAGAGTGACAGTGCCTCGTCGCGCGCTTGCAGCGCGTCGTGATAGCACTCAAGAAGCCGCCGTTCCGAGACGGTCGAGTACGCCTCCCACAGGTCAGTCACGGGACGCGGCACCTCAACCCCGGCAGCGAAGTGCTGCTCAAGATTCGCTGGCACTTGGAAACGGTCAAGGCGATTCGCGCCGAGCACGTCAAACACCAAGATGCTCTGCTGCGCGACCATCGCGCGGCCGCTCTCGGTCACGATCGTCGGATGTTCGACACCCTCCTCATCGCACACCGACATGATCTTGTAGACGACGTTTGACGCATACTCGGGCAGCGTGTAGTTCGTCGAAAACTCGAAGTTCGTCTGGCTACCGTCGTAGTCGATACCCATGCCGCCCCCGACATCGAGATACCGCATGCCAGCGCCCGCTTTCGCGAGCTCGACATAGATCCGCGCAAGTTCGTTGACGCCGGAGTTCACTTGCCGGATGTCGTGAATCTGCGAACCCATATGACAGTGAAGGAGCTGGAGGCAATCCTGCATGTCCTTCGACTTGAGAATGTCGAGCACCTCAAGCACTTCGGATAGCGAGAGACCGAACTTCGCCTTGATGCCCGATGAATGACGCCAGCGCCCAGCGCCGGGCGTCGACAGATTGACGCGCACGCCGATGCGCGGGCGGATCCCGTACGTCTCGGAAGCGCTGAGAATCAAGCGCAATTCCGTGAGGTTTTCGATGACGGGAATGATCGTGCGCCCGAGCTTCGCTGCGAGCGTGACAAACTCGATGTAGCGGTCTTCTTTGAAGCCGTTGCAGATGATGAGCCGGTCGGGCGTATCGCTCGTCATACCCATGACCGCGAGCAATTCCGGCTTGCTGCCGACCTCAAGACCGTATCCATACTCCTTTCCGTACTCTCGAATCTGCTCGACGATGCGGCGCTGCTGGTTCACCTTCACGGGATACACCGCGACGTACCTACCGCGGTACGCGTTGTCCTTCATAGCGGCCTCGAACGCCTCGCGAATGTCGAGCATGCGCCGATGGAGTAGATCGCTGAAGTGAAGCAGCACCGGCGTTCGCAGGCCACGCTCGCGCAGTCCTTGTACAACATCGAAGAGGTCGATCTCGCGAGCTGCTTCTTTCGTGGGTCGCACGACCACGTGACCTAACTTGTTCACGTCGAAGAAGCCCTTGCCCCAACCACGAATGTTGTAGAGGTCGGCCGAGTCATCAACCGTCCAGCCCGGATCCAGTGTTGGGCGCGCCGCGCGCGGTCGACCATTGCCATTTCCTATGGTGGTCGGAGGAACCGTCGGTCCAACCGTTTGGGCACCAGCGGCTGAACCGCCCGCCGGGGAACCTGCGGCAAACCCTGCGGTCGGCGAAACGGAGGCGGGGGGAACAGAGGCGGCGGGCACGCCGGTCGGGCTCACGGTCTGGGACATGTCGGGGAGGGGCCTTTCTCAAGCGACTTCGAAACGGGATGGAGCGCGAGAGCCGCGCGGTAACTCGTCTCGGACGGCCGAGCGAGGTCAGATTGTAAATGGTCGCGGGACCTCACTTCCGAAAATACTTACGATCTCCGTCCTTCCGCGCGGTTCGGGGTTGCCAAGCACCCGGTTCAGCGTGCATAGTGGTGTGGGGCGTCGCCGGAGGGCGGCGCAGGAGTGAGGACTACAAATGATCAAAGAGACGAGAGAAAAGGGTTTCGGGCTGTCGCTCCATGCGCGCCGTGGCGTCATCGCAACTGCGGTTGGAATCGCGGCGGTCGCCTCGAGCAGCGCCTTCGCGGGCCCGGATTGGGACGTTGACCTGAGCTTGGACGCGGGCAGTTCGCTCGTCAACGCCCAGATCATCTCGATCCAGTCGCCGGTGCTGCGCATCACGGGCAAGTTGCTCGGATTGGCCCTCGAAGGCCCGGGCGACTTTCAGGACGTCTACCTCTTCTCCATCACCGACCCGACCACGTTTCGGATCGACACGACCTCGGGTGGCGGCAGTGCCGATTTCGACACCTGCATGTGGCTATTCTCGTACGACGGAAAGCCCCTGCTCGGCAACAACGACGCCGAAGAAGGCGTCTTGGGGTCACTGCTCGTTAATCAATCAAACGACGGGCCGTCCGTGACGATCACCGTTCCGGGCCTCTACTACCTCGCTATCACCGGCTTCCCCAGCCAGCCCCTCGACGGCAGCGAGCCGCTCTTTCCGAAGTCGGTCTTCACTCCCGGAAACATCACCGGCGGTTTGGGCGAACGCTTCAACGGAAACTGGACAAAAGGCGGAGCGACCGGGAACTACGTGCTAGACGTCAAAGGCGTCTCGGGTGTTCCAGCCCCTGGCGCGGTGGCTCTTCTCGCGATCGCGAGTGCGTTTACGGGTCGGGCGTCCGGCCGGAACCGTCGGACTCGGGCCTGAACCGAGCCGCATCCTCGTGAAGCCCAGCCTCTTCGAGGCTGTGCACTATCGCCGCGCGAAGCTCGGCAGCAAGTCCTGAGGAAGTGCGGGTCCCTGCAGTCTCGCCCGCAGTCATCGCACTGGCAATCGCGATGGCGAACGAGTCAAGCGAGCTCTCCCGCGCGCCCAGACGCAATTGCACGCGGCCGACGAGCGCCGTCGCGGTGGCGAGTTGTTCGTTTGCCTTTGTCCAAGCCTTCGCTCGGGCTTTCGCGATCACCGGACTCTCGAGCGCATCACCGGCGACGTTGCTCGCTTTGGAGATCGCATCGGTTGCTCGTTGCTGCACCGCCGACGCATAGCCAAGCGCCGCAGTTAGGTCGCCGCCGGAACGCAGGATCGACTCCGTCAGTTCGCATTGCGCTTCAGCGACGCTCGCATGACCAACACCCATCCGCGTCACAAGCGTTTGCATGCCGACTCTGAGATCGTCGATCGGCAGCCCAGGCTGTCCCAGCCGACGCCGCAACTTCTCGATACTGAACGTGACCCGCGCGACACGGTAGTCGTCGCTCTTCGCACCCGACTGAGCTAACAGCTCCTCGGATTGCTCGAAGTGCCACAGCGCTCCCCACTCATCGCCGCGGGCTTCGTCGACATTCGCGAGACCGTTCTGTGCCGCGGCCATCTCTGCGGTCTTCCCGGGTACCTTCGCGTATGCCGCAAACTCACGTTCGAACAGGGATATTGCCTCGTCGAGGGCCTGCCTCTTCTTCGTCGGGTCGGGTTCGCTCTGTCCAAGCTGCCGCACCGTCGCTGCGAGATGCCGCATCGTCAGCGCGTTCCGAATCGCATCACGTCCATTGATGCGCTCGTGCATTGCAAGCGCTTGGCGATAGAACTCTTCAGCCTCGCGGAAGTGCTGCTCGTTGTATGCGGCCCGTCCTAGGTTGTGCAGCGCATCCGCAACTTCGGGGATGTCTGCTTCGCCGCGCTTCTCGGAGAGTCGCAACGCAATGGACCGAGCGGTTTCAAGCTGTTCGTGAAACACCTTCTGCTTCGCGGCGTCGCCCTCGGGGTAGGGCGCAATCTGATTCACGGCGTTGACGATGTTTGCGGTGACCTCCAGATCGTCATCCGCTCCCTTGATCGCGTTCGCCTCGACGAACGACAAGAACTCGTTGAGCGACATGTCTGCCGAACCGACTCCGTGCTCTGCGCTCGCGGAGCGAAGTGTCTCGAGGAACGTGTTGAGGGTCTTACTTGCCCGGGCAGCATTGCGCACTGCGACCACGGTCGCGATCGAAATTGCGACAACGAAGAGCGCGCTCAAGACAACCGCAATTGCCGCGAGTGTCGTCGCGAGACGATGTCGCGCAATCCACTTTCGCGCGAAGTACAGCGATGAGTCTGGCCGCGCCAGAATCGGCTTGCCCTCGATGAATCGCTCGACGTCGTCGGCCAGCGCGGTCGCGGTCTGGTAGCGCTCCAGCGCTGCGCTCTTCAGGCACTTGAGCACGATTACATCGAGGTCGGGATCGAGATCGGGGCGCAGCGCTGATGGTGGCCTCGGTAGATCTTCGAGTCGAGCGATGAGGAGATCCGCGATTGAAACACGCCCCTGCAACTGCCAAGGCCGCTCGCCCACGAGAATCTCGTAGAGGATCACGCCCAGCGCAAACACGTCCGTGCGGACGTCGATCTGATCGGGATCGCCCTTGAGTTGCTCCGGTGCCGCATAGGCAAAGGTGCCGAGGAACTCGCCTGCCGCCGTCGTTTCGATGGCTTCTTGCGTCTCATCGCCGCGTGCGTTCCGCGCCAGCCCGAAGTCGAGCACATGCGGCACGAGTTCTGCGTCGATGAGGATGTTGGCTGGCTTCAAATCTCGGTGAATAACACCACGCTGGTGCGCATATCCAATCGCACGGACGGTCGCGAGGTAGGTTCGCAGCATTGCTGCGAGTGGCGGCTTGTTGTCTCCCTTGAGCAGGTCGCTCCACGGCTGACCCGCGACGAGCTCCATCGCGAAGAATGCGAGGCCTTCGCGCGTGCGCCCGGATTCGAAGAGCGTCACGATATTCGGGTGACGGAGGCTGGCGACCACCTCGACTTCGCGCTCGAACCGAACGCGCTGGCGACTCGTCGCGAATTTGCCTTGCAGCAACGTTTTGAGCGCGACTTTGCGGCGCGTCGAGAGCTGCTCAGCGCGATACACGACACCCTGCGCACCCCGGTGAATCTCGCCTTCGACGCGAAACCCCGGGACCACGTCCGCAGATTCGCGATCGCCATCACCGTCGAGCGGGCCGCTGGGTCCCGTCGCCGAGAGCGGGCGATCCAGATAGACGCGGTTCGCATGAACGTAGTCGCCGACGAGCGCGTTGTTGGCATGCAGTTGCCGAACGATCTCGCGGCAGACCGGACACATGGGCAAGTGCATCGCTACATGCCCGGCATCGCTTGCTCCGGCAGCAAACAACTCAAGCTGCGCGCGATTCGGACAGCCCGCGACGGTGACGTCGTCGCCGAACCCGGTAGGCGGGCCAAACGACGGCTCCGTGCCTCCACTCGAGCCCTGCTCCGCCATCAAGTGCCCTCTTCGTAGATCTTCTCGAGTCGCTCGACAATCTCGCGCAAGCGCTGCGCGACGCGACTCTTCGCCAGATAGACATCGTGGACTGACATGCCAAGTTCTTCCGCTACCTGCTGGGGACTTCGATCGTGCGCCGCGACGAGTTCGAACGCTCGAATCGTTCGTTCGTCGGTCTTCGTCGACTGCCTCAGCTCTCGCATCGCCTCGCGGAGGATCGCCTGACGATGCTCGGCGTCCCAGACTCGCTGCATGCCGTCCGCGTCGTCAGGATTCAGCGTCGAGGAGTCGCCTTGAACCTCATGGCGATGCGCTCGCGCTCGGTGCAGATCGAGGATTCGATAGCGGGCGATGCCGACCAGCCAAGCCCCCAGCCTTCCCTTCGTCCGATCGTACTTGCCTTGGCGGTAGTCCTGCACGAAGCGCACCAGCGTCTCTTGCGCGATATCCGCCGCGTCTGCATCAGGAAGTCCGAGGTTCCGGGCGAAGCCGACGAGGATAGGCCGATAGCGCGCGTCGAACGCTTCCCACGCGGGCTCGTTCTCCGTGTCGTGTAGCCCCTCGAGGAGCGCTGTCGTCGTCCGGGTGAGATCCATCAGAGGGGCCAGTGTACGGGCTGTTAGCCCTCGGCCTTCTCCTGGCCGCGCAGGCTCTCCGTGATCGCGCGCTCGTGCACGGGCATACTCGCTCGATCGAGGGCGTCTTTCGCTCGGTAAAACGCGTCGGCATCCACGGTCGCTGCGTTCACATCCGCCGCCCGAATGAACCCCGCCAGTTCCTGCATCCGTGCCTCGACTTGGCCGACGACCGCCGTGTTCAACCGGCTTCGGACGCGGTCGAGTGCTGCCCCAATCCACTTCAAGTCGAGAGCGGCGTTCACGCGCAGGTCGACGATTCGATGCGCGTGCATGTCCTCGCGAGCGTGCGCGAAGCTGTCGCGTTCAATCCGGTCCACCTCGGACTGCGTGAGCCCATAGCTTGGCACCACCTGGATGGTCGCTCGGCGCCCGCTCCGGCGTTCAACAGCGCTGACATCCAGCACGCCATTCTGGTCAACCAGAAGTTCGACTTCGATCTGCGGAATCCCAGCGGGCATGGGCGGAATTCCGCGCAGCTCGAATGTCCCAAGGCTCCGACACTGCGACACCATCTCGCGCTCGCCTTGCACGACGTGGATCTTTACATTCGTCTGTCCGTCGACCGACGTCGAAAACATCTCCTTCGCCCGCATCGGAATTGTCGAATTGCGAACAATCAGCTTCGCCATCGCGCCGCCAACAGTCTCAATACCTAGCGACAGCGGAACAACGTCAAAGAGCAGGAGATCAACGCGGGTGCCCGCGATGATGGCCCCCTGCACTGCGGCACCGAGAGCGACCACCTGGTCGGGATCGAGCGCGACATACGGCTCGCGTTCAAAGAACGCCGCGACGGCTGCGCGGACGACCGGCATGCGCGTCGAGCCACCAACGAGTATCACGCGATCAAGGCTACCGACGGACGCGCTCGCATCGTTCAGCGCTCGCCGACAGCACTCGATCGTCCGCTCAACGAACGGGCGTGCAAGCTTCTCGAACTCGACCCGCGTCAGAGTTCTCCGGTACACGCGCTCGTCGCCGAGCGACACCTCAAGCGTCGTCGTGTCGCGCTCGCTGAGGGCGATCTTCGCTGACTCGGCGAACCGGCGCAGCGCTTGTTGCGCAGTCGGCGGAAACTCGAGTGCTGCGCCGTAGTCGCGGCGAATCTCGTTCGTCACGAGATCGATGATCGCACGGTCGATGTCATCGCCGCCGAGCGCCGTGTCGCCGGCGGTCGCGAGCACCTGAAAGAGATCCCCCGTCGTCGCGTCCGCGCCGCCCGCAGAATCCCCGTCGAGAATTTCCAGCAACGACACATCGAACGTTCCACCGCCGAAGTCGTACACCGCGATGCGTTCCGGCGCGCCCGCTGCGCGAGGAACAGACGCTTTCGCGAGCCGGCCGAGGCCGTACGCGAGACTCGCCGCCGTCGGCTCGTTCACCATGCGAACGACATCAAGGCCCGCGATTCTCCCGGCGTCGCGAGTCGCCTGCCGTTGGGCGTCGTCGAAGTAGGCGGGCACGGTGACGACTGCCCGACGAACGGGATGACCGAGTCGCGCCTCCGCAATCGCGCGAAGTCGAGTGAGCACGTGGGCGCCCACCTCTTCGGGCGTGACAGTTCGCGCGCCGCCGCCCGCGGCGGCAACGTCTATGACCGCGTTTCCCCGCGGACCCTCGACGACGCGGTACGCCAGTTGCGCTGTCAGCGCCGCGAGCTCGCGAGCGCCGCGCCCCATCAGCCGTTTCGCGCTATAGACCGTCTGCAAAGGAAACTCGACTGCCCGATCTCGAGCGGATCGCCCGACCTCGACTGCCCCTGCGTCGAAACGCACCACGCTGGGTACGAGCGCCTCGCCATCGTCATCAACCAAGACGCGCGGACCCGCCTCGTCGCAGACGGCAACGAGCGAATTCGTCGTGCCGAGATCGATTCCGACAATGACATCCCGAGTGCCGCCATCAGAGCCGTGCGGCTCAGGTCGCTTCTCGCTGACGTGCTCGGACCCCGGCGTAGACCCAAAGGTGGACATGCGAGCCGAGTGTACGGCTCGCCCCCGAACTCAACTCGAACGACGCCTCGACGCCTCGATGATGGCTTGGACAAGCTCGTCGGGTACTTCCGCGGGGACGGAACCGGCGCCCGCAACGAGAACCGCCCTGCCGAGTCGGACGGCTTCGGTGTACGTGCGCAGGTAGTCAGCGCAGTACGGGCAAATCGCAAGGTGCTCTTCGAACGAGGCTCGCACGCTTGGGCTCTGCGTCGCGGCGACGTAATCGTCAAGAAAGTCGATGAATTCCTTACAACTCAGCCCGGACATCACTCACTCCAGATTCAGGAACTCGCGCTCCAGCAATTCGCGCAGCGCCATCCGCGCGCGGTGCAGTCGCACCTTTACAGCACCGGGCGTGGTCTCCAAGATCGTCGCCGCGTGGGCGGTGTCGACCTCCTCGATGTCGCGTAAGAGCAACACGTTTCGATAATCTTCCGGCAATCGATCAATACAACTGCGAATCTGCTGCCGCAATTCGCTGCGGCAGAGTAGATCCTCACTCCGCGCCTGCCAAGAAGGCGTCGGCCCTCTGCGATGACCGTCGTCGAGATACGTCGGCAGCAGCGATTCGATGGAGATCTCATCGCGCCGCTTCATAGCGCGAAGCTTCATGAGCGCCGAGTTCACAACAATTCGGTGCAGCCACGTCGCGACGCGCGCTTCACCCTGGAACGAGGCGATGTTCTTGAATGCGGAAATCAGCGCGTCTTGAACGGCGTCGCGCGCGTCGTCTTCGCTTCGTAAGAAGCGCCGCGCCGTAGCGAGGAGGCGGCCGCCATAGACCTTCAGTACGACGGTGTACGCCGCGCTATCACCGGCTCGGAGTCCCGCCACGAGTGCCGTCTCGTCCACCGTAGAGTCACGCCGCGTCGGTGAGGATGGCGACTCGACCTCAGTCATGACGTTCGAGTCTACCGCACGCGAGAACTGCAAGCGTTCGAGCAGCCCACTGTGTCCGCGCAGCAGTTCAATCGAACTGAAGCGTTGGTCCGTCCCTCGACATGATCTTCGTGAACGCGAGAATGGCGTCGTCGCCATTCTCGTCACCTTCGATCGCAAACACGTTGTCTTTCGTGCCGTCGGGCAGTCCGGGGCCGTCGTTGAAGAAGCTCGTCGTGTAGGCAACGTGCCCGTCTCCGAACGCGCGGAAGCCGCCCCACGTGCCGTCCCGACCGATGGTGTAACTCCGTTTCGTCATGTCGCCGTCCTTCGGGCCGCGGGTGCCGAGCAGCGGGAACATCGAGTCCATCGTGCCTTCGCTCCAGTACCGCTTCCGTTTGCCAAACAGCGGAACGTGGGCGAACGACACGTTTGAAACAGTCTCAAGATCTGCCTTGAAGCCCGGATCCCAGAACCTGCCTGTGCTGGCGTCGGCGGCGCGGTAGTTGAAGTCGTTCGCGATCGAGACGTTCGAGCTCTGCTCGTTGGAAGACACGAGCATCGATGGATCGACGAAGTGTCCCATGACCAGTGAGCTGTAGATGATGGAGGTGACGTTCGCGGGAATGCCGGGGCCGTTCCGTACCGAGGCGGGCTCGAACCACTTCATGTCGTTCTGGCCGCCCGACACCATCAGGCCGCGCACGATGCCATCGAGTTTTATCTGATCCTCGACGCCGTGAACGGTACCGGCCTTCACGTTGCCGTTGCCGGTCACCGCCGTGTTGAGCGCCGACATGAGCACGGCGAAGAGTACGACGACAATTGCCATCGAGACGAGGAGCCCGACGAGGCTCGTGCCGCGTCGTTCTACCGGCTGTTCTTCTCTGCGCGCTACGCCCGTACTCCCAGCGGACCGAGCTACACCAGTTCGGGAACGGGTTCGGGCGTTTGGCCCAGCGACAGGACGGATTCTGGCCATGACAAGTCCTCCGCGACGTCATCACCGGCGTCGTCATTGGAGGATACGTCGCTCAGCGCGATCTGGAAGCAAAGAGCTGCACGCGCTGCTGCCTTTCGTGCCAGTCCCTCTTGGACAAATGATGCTGGGAACAGCGATTGGTCGCGTTCTGAACCTTGGGGAGATGCGGGCTGCCGCCGCGCGTCATCGGCCGCGTGATGGTCGTGAGTGTGGGCCACGTTGTGCGTCGCTTCCTGCCCGATCCTTATCAGGGACCCGGGCCGAAAAACTCCTCTCAGGCGTCGCGGCAACGTGCCTCGGCGCGCGTTCTCCTTGGTGCTCTCGGCAGACAATACCTTGCCGCCGCCGGACGTTTTGAATTCGACAATGTTTAGGCGAAATCTGTGCAAAACGTAGGACTGTGAACGGTCGCGTGAAAGGCGGTGGCCCGACTTGGCTTCTCACCGCGCCGCGTGGGCACGGAGGCCTTCGCGGAGTCATGCACGGACGCTCGACCGCCATGGACGGCGGAACGCCCGAGGGCCGCAGGCGGCGGCGCGAGAAACGCCTCGTGGGCACGGGTCTCGGACTCGCGAGTCGAACGGTACGCCGGACTAGAACGCCTACGAACTTCTTACGGTCGCTCACTCTCCTGGGGCGCCCTCGGCTATGCCTCAGCCCGGGCGCTCTTTCTCATTCTCGTCGCGCCGCAGTCGGGTGCGGGCAGCCACTCCACCTCCCTCCGCCTCCCTCCACCTCCTTGACACGCCGCTTCGGACTCGCACGTGGATAGAACGCGAATATCCCATCATCGACGCCGACGGCGCGGCCAAAGCCATGCCGAGGGTTTCCTCCGAAAGTGGCTGCTCCAACTCGCGCCTCACGATCGACGCGCGCTGCAACGCGCTAGCTCGTCCCGCAATCATGACCGGCACGCTCGCGAACGGCTACTCCTCGAGGCGTGCGCTATCGCCTATGGACTCACGGTCGCAGAGCTCTGCATGCTCGTGCCCTCTGTGCGCCGCGAGAGCGCAAGTGCAGCGCAGCACGACCTCTAAACGATCGAACGAGACGGTCGACGTCCCCGCACTTGGCGAGTTCACTCGCGAAGACAACGACAGCACTTCGCAGCCCGAATGACTATCGCCACGATCTGTTAGGCACGGTCGATTCCCGTCGTCGCACTCGGCGGCGCAAAGATGTCGAGGATGACTGCTTCGTCGATCGCTCGCGCACCGTGCGGAGCTCGGCTTGGGAGGTAGATCACCTCGCCGGCACCGAGCGTCCGCCTCTCGTCGGCGAGTGTGAACTCAACCCGACCGGAAAGCACGCACGAAATCTGTTCGTTCACATGCGCATGGACGGGCACGTCGCATCCGGCATGGAGTGTGACGTGCGAAACCATCGCCAACTCGCCGATCACACGACGCCGCTCGAGGAGCGGCATCGGAGCGTCGCTCGGTAGGTCGCACCAGTGCGCCATTCTGGGGCGCGCAGGTGCCGCGTCCGCGGTCTTCGCGCGGATGCTCTCGATCTCGGCGATGTAGTAGTCGTCGTGCTCGGCGGCGAAGAATGCTATATCGACGACGCGCATCGGCTGCTTCAAGCGCGGATGAAGCGCGCTAGCGCTGATGCGTGCAGGATCCCAGTTCGCGAGGCGCGCGACGAGTACCGAGCGTGTTGCGCGAAAACGACCGAGCACCTCCGCGTAGGGGCGAGCATTGTGGTTCGCCTCCCACGTCGCACGGTTCGTCATGTCGTGCCCGCTGAGTTCCGGCGCACCGCGCTCAATCTCGTCAAGGCGCTTGAGATGCAGCGCATCGAGATCGGCCAGGTGTCCGACGTGCTCTTGCATCGACCACGCCTCACCGTCGCGCGTTGTCAGCAAGGCAGCCGCGCGCCCACGGAGCTTCGCTTCGACCCGATCAGGCGCGCCGCGAAGGCGATCGATGATGACGGGCAGGCGCTCGACCGGAAAGTCGAACTTGAACGTGCGCGAGGACCAGAGTTCGTGCATCCGCGCAGCGTACTGCGGGCTTACGCGTCGGCGCCGGTCCAGTTGCGCAGTGGCGCGGCCGGAGCTGGCATCAGGAGTTGCATCCGAGCGAGGTGGTAGTCGTCATGCTCAGCAACGAAGAAGGCCAAGTCGACCACGCGCATGGGCTGCTGGAGGCGCGGATGCGTCGCGTGGTCGGCCAGTCGCGCTGGATCCCAGCTCTCAAGGCGAGAGAAGAGCGCGAGGCGACTGCGGCGCACGTCGTCGAGTACAGCAATGAACGGCCGCGCGTTGTGGTTGGCCGCCCATGTCGCGCGATTCTCGAGGTCGGCCAGAGACAGCGTCGCCGCCCCCGCCGCGAGGTCATCGAGCCGCCGCAGGTGCAGCTTCTCAAGATCGTGCAGATGTCCAACGTGCTCCTGAATCGACCATCCTGTCCCTGGGCGCCGTGTCAGCGCCGCTGGTGTTAGTCGTCGCAGCTTGGCTTCGATGCGGTCCGGCGCGCCGCGCAGCCGATCGAGGATGATGGGCAGCCGCTCGACGGGAAAGTCGAACGTGAACGATCGCGAGAACCAAGGTTCGAGGGAGAACATAACTTTGGAAGCGTACGCGGACCAACTCAAAGTCGCAGCAGCGCGTTGGTGGATGTTAGTGGGCCACGCGTTTCCCCAGCAGCTTCGATACTTCCGCCACCGCCTTGTCGACCGTCGCGCGATCCTTCGCTTCCAGATTCAATCGCAGCAGCGGCTCCGTGTTGGACATGCGGACGTTGCACCACCACGCGCCGTTGTCAAGGGATACACCGTCGAGCGTCGTGACCTTCGCCTTTGGATACGCCTTCTTGAGCGCTGCGATCGCTCCGTCCTTGTTCTCGTTCTCGAAGTTGATCTCGCCGGATTGCTCGTAGCGCTTGCTCGGAGCGATGAGTGCACTGAGTGGCTTCGTCGAGCGTGCCAGCGCGCTGACGACGGCGACAAACGCACGGGCGCCAGAGTCTGTGCCGGACATGTCTTGGAAGTAGAAGTGCCCCGACAATTCGCCGCCGATCGGCGCGTTCGTTTCAGCGAGCTTCGCCTTCATAAAGACGTGGCCAACCCGACTCTCGACCGGCACGCCGCCTGACTCGCGCACCGTCTCGGCGACGCTGCGGCTTGACCGAAGGTCGTACACCACCGACGCACCAGCGTGGCCCTTGAGCATGTCTTTCACAAGCCACGCAAGTAAGAGGTCGCAACCGACCGGCTCGCCCTCTTCATCAACAACCATGCAGCGATCGGCGTCACCGTCGAAGCAGACGCCGAAATCGGCCTTGTGCTTTCTCACGCCCTCGCGCAGTTGGTCGAGATTCGCCTCGACGAGCGGGTTAGGCTCGTGCACGAATTCACCGCTTGAGTTGTCGAAGTTGATCTCAATGATCTTGAGTCCAGCGATGCCGCCAAAGAGCTTCGGCACCATCGTTCCCGCCATGCCGTTGCTGGCGTCGATCACAATCTTGAGTGTGCGCTTGCCTGCCACGATCGCCGGATCGAGGAAGCGCGAGAGATGCGCGCGGTATGCCTGCCACAGATCGCGAGATTCAAGGCGCCCGACCTGTCCGAGCTGCCCGGGTCGCCCGCCGCCCGGCGAGGCCTTCTCGCGTTCGAACTTCTCGCGCTCGATGAGCGCCGACAGTCGCTCAATCTCACCCAAGCCCGTGTCACTTCCGACTGGTTTCGCGTGAACCTTCGAGATCTTGAAGCCGTTGTAGTTCGCCGGATTGTGCGACGCAGTCACCTGGACGCCGCCAGCACAGCCGAGATGGTTGATCGCGAAATACACCATCGGGGTATCCACGAGACCGACGTCGATCACGTGCGTTCCGAACGCGCGTATTCCGTCGGTCAGCGCGTGGGTGAGTGAAGGCGAACTCTTGCGCATGTCGTGACCGACGACGAGATGCCGCGACATGGGATCAAGAAGGCCCTGAGCCTCAGCGTCGCCCATGAGGTACTGCGCCGTCGCGTAGCCGATCTGCCACGCTACCTTTTCGTTCAGGGGCTTCGGGTAGGTCGCTCGGACGTCGTAGGCCTTGAAGACTTTGGAGAGCATGGGGCGGCGCGGCGTTGGGGGGGGTCGGGCAGAGC
>JAWXCC010000091.1:0-23736 GCA_034440475.1 Phycisphaerae bacterium
GCTTGCGCCGTCCGGCCCTTGCTCGCTTTCGTTCGGCGGCGCCGGTGTTGTCCTTGCGCTTGCGCCGTCCGGCCCTTGCTCGCTTTCGTTCGGCGGCGCTTGTGTTGTTCCAGCGGATGGTTAGTCGGGCGCCAGTCGCGTCACGACCTTCGCTGCGACGCAGTCACCCCAGACGTTGAGCACGGTTCGGCACATGTCGAGCACGCGATCGACACCGATGATGATGCCTACCGCGGCAAGCGGCAGCGCTGGAATCCCGCGGCCCGCGAGCGCGGCGTTGGCTGCGCTTACGACGATCACCATCGTGACAAGCCCGGCGCTCGGAATTCCCGCTGCGCCGACGGCTGCGAGCACTGATGCGAACACCACGACGAGAACCTCCGAGAAGTGAAGTTGCACGCCGAAGAGTTGGAACAGGAAGAGCACCGCGACGGTTTCGTAGAGCGCCGTCCCGTTCATGTTGACCGTCGCGCCGAGTGGAACGACAAACGCCGTTGCCCGCTTCGACACGCCGTTCATCTGACACTCTTCGATCGTGATGGGTAGCGTTGCGTTCGACGAACTTGTCGCGAATGCTGTCAGCCAGACGCGGCGCAGCTTCCAGGCGAAGCTCCAGCCATTGCCACCACCGAGGAGCCATTGGGCGACGGGAAGCACCACGAGCCCTTGCAGGACGAGTCCGACGAAGACGACCGCCATGTAACCAGCAATGGGGCCCGCGATCGCGCCGAGTCCCATCTTGGCAACGCTGGATGCCGAGAGGAAGTAGACGCCAATCGGCAGCAGCCAGAGCACCCATTCGATGATCGTGCGGAGCGCGGCCGAGAGCACCTCCAGAACCTCGATCGCTGCCCTCGCCCGCGTTCCCGCGACCCCGAACGCCGCACCGAGCGCGATAGCGGCGACGATGATCGCGAGCGTGTTGCCTTCACTCGCGTCCTTCAAGAGATTTCTCGGTAGCGCTTGTTTGGCGATGTTCAAGAAGGCGCCCGAGAGGCCCGATGTTTCCGCCGCCTCGATCCGCCCGCGCCGAGTCGCGTCCTTCTCAAACTCGGCGGTGCCTTCGGCGCGGAGCACTGCGACGTCCGCCGCGCTGGCACTAGACCCAGGATTCGCGAGCGTGATCAGCGTCGCTCCGATCGTCGCAGCGATGAACATCGTCGCGAGGTAGAAACTGATCGTCGCCATGCCGAGGCGACCAAGGCTGCGCACGTCGCCGATAGACGCGACTCCCAGACAAACGCTCACGAACACGATCGGGATCGTGAGAACGAGGAGTGGTCGGAGTAAGAACATCTCGCCAAATTCGCCCCACCACGCGCTTGGGGCTTCTCCCGGCCGATGCAGGAACTGTCCGGTGACAATCCCGGCGGCGAGTGCTCCGAGAACAAGCGTGGTCTGCAGGGCAGCGCGTGACATGAGCGCGGATGCTACGCGATCGTTCCGTGATCTCGGCGGCCGGGTCGAGCGACCACGCAAGCAAGCGCGAATCGAGCGGGAACTCCTTGCGATCAGCCATTCGTCGCGTATAGGTTGTCTTGTGAGTTCGTTCGGCCCAGCAACGGACTCGCCATGACGGTCACCGGATCGTCGCAAGAGCTTCATGGTGAGATCTCCTCTCTTAGCCGTTCACACAGCCCTTCTGCTCGGGCTCGTCATGGCGCAGCGCGGCGCCTCGGTTGAACGTCGCAGCGTCGGATCGCCTTCGCGAGCTGCCGAGCGCGCCGTGACCCACATCCCGCTGCTCAAGGGTGCGTCGTGCGAGCCGTCGTGGCGTGAAACGTTCGGAGCGTCTATGGGCCCGAACGACGCGGTGTTGGCGCTGACGGCGTTCGACGACAGCTCGGGCTCGGGACCGGCGCTGTATGTCGGTGGACTCTTCACGGCCGTTGGGCGAGTTCCCGCAGCGCACGTTGCTCGCTGGGATGGGACGTCTTGGTCGCCGCTCGGGACGGGGATGGACGGCGCGGTGAACACGCTGACGGTGTTTGACGACGGTTCGGGCGCTGGCCCGCAGCTCTACGCCGGTGGGAGTTTTACGGTCGCTGGCGGAAACGTCGTGCACAACGTCGCGCGGTGGAACGGCACGTCGTGGTCCGCGCTCGGCGAGGGAACGAACGGCACGGTGCGGGTCTTGGCGACCTACTCCGATGGAGAAGGTCGTAGCCCGGGTCTTTACGCTGGCGGCGAATTCACGCTCGTCGACGGATCGATGGCGAGCGGTATTGCCCGATGGAACGGCTTCTACTGGTCGCCACTCGCGGGTGGTGTAAACGGGAGCGTCTTGGCGCTCGCGACATTCGGGGCGGGCTCTCCCGGCGGCGCGCTGTTGTACGCCGGCGGCGTGTTCACCACGGCAGGTACCAGTGCCGCGAGTCACGTCGCGCGCTGGAACGGCACGTACTGGACTGCGCTCGACGCCGGACTGAACAACTCGGTGAGTTCGCTCGTGACGTGGGACGACGGCTCGGGCAACGGACCGGCGCTCTACGCAACTGGCGGATTTAGCGCGTCGGGCCAAAGTCCGCTGAACGCGATCGCGAGCTGGAACGGAACAGGGTGGTCGCCGCTTGGAAGCGGGATCAATGGGTTCGGAGTTTCGCTGGGGCTCTTCAACGACGGCGCTGGCACCGCATTTGGCGATGCGCCGGCGCTGTTTGTTGGCGGATTCTTCACGAGTGCTGGTGGAGTTTCAGCCAATCGGATCGCGCGCTGGGACGGAGCAGCGTGGTCTCCGCTTGGTGCCGGGACTGACTCACTCGTACTGACGATGATCGCTGTGGGCGATGAGTTCGCTGGCGGGGCGGCGCTCTTCGCGGGCGGCGCGTTTCTCAGATCGCCCGCTGGCGATCGCTTCCTCGGGCGCTGGTCCGGCTGTGCAACCGTCTGCCAAGCTGATCTCGATCATGATGGCATCATCGGTGGCGGTGATCTTGCGATTCTCCTAGGCGCGTGGGGCACCTCCGATCCCGTTCTCGACCTCGCCGGAAACGGTGTCGTTGCGGGGGGTGACCTCGCGGTGGTTCTCGGCGCCTGGGGCGACTGCTGATCGGGGCGAGACGACGAAGGGCGACGACGCGCGAAGCACGAAGCGGTGAGCGGTCGCACTAGCCTTGAATCGTTGCACGCGCGCGAGCCGAAGCGTACGCACACCCGCACTCCTGTCGGCACTGAACGCGACAGATCTGCAGGAAGCACGCGTTTCCGATGTCGCCCGCGCCTCACCACCTTCGTCAAGGGATGTATTCATGCGTCTTCGAACAGCAGCCGTCGCGCTCCTCGCCGGCATGGGTCTTGTTGTCGTCCCCAGTATTGTTAGTTTCGGTGTTGTTTCCCCACCGGCGCTCGCTGCTCCGCAAGCGGCGCGCGAAGATCGCGATGTGGTGCGTTGGCTCGTCGAGTCGGGGCGATTCAAGACGCTGGGCGCTGCCGTCCAGGCGGCTGGCCTCGCCGAAGCGCTGCAGAACGGCGCCAATCTCACTCTCTTTGCTCCTACGGACGCTGCCTTCGAGCAACTCGGTGCAGATCGAGTGGGCGCGCTTCTGAAGCCGGAGAACAAAGGACGTCTGACTGACATCCTGAAGTACCACGTGGTTGCGGGTCGGGTTCTCGCGGCGGAGTTTGTGAGTTTGCCAGACGTCACAACGCTCGATGGACAGCGCCTTGTTGCGTCCATCATGGACGGCCAACTCGCTGCGGGTCGATCGAAGATCATTCAAGCAGACATTCCGGTGCGTAACGGCGTGATCCACGTCATTGACACCGTGCTCCTGCCTGAGCGCGAGAACATCGTGAAGAAGGCAGAATCTGCTGGCAAGTTCAAGACGCTGCTTGCGGCTGCGACCGCGGCGGGACTCGCGGGCCCGCTGAGCGGCGAGGGGCCGTTCACTGTCCTCGCGCCCAACGACGATGCGTTTCGGAAGCTGCCGGCCGGTACGGTGGAAGCGCTGCTCAAGCCGGAGAACGCTGAGCAACTCGCGACGATCCTGAAGCTGCACGTGATTCCGTCGCGGATCTATGCGCGGGCGGTCGTTGCGGCGTCGTCAGCAGAGACGCTTGCTGGACAGAAACTCAACTTCGCTATCGAGGACGGCCGGCTCGCCGTTCGAGCGGGCAACGTGGCGAAGATCATCGCGACAGACATTGACGCGAGTAACGGCGTGATTCACGTTCTCGACTCGGTGCTTCTGCCCGTCAACGCTGGCGGCACGAACACCGCCTCCATGTCGCGAGCGGGCAGCGGCACTCCGATGACGGCAGATGCCATCATGGGCCTCGCGATCGAGCGCGGAGTTCCGCTCTTTAACGCTGGCGATCACGGTGCGTGCGCCGCCGTTTACGAAGTCGCGGCCAACGCTGTGTTAGGTATGTCCGCGGAGAATCTCTCAGAGGCAGCGCGGATGTCAATTCGCGAAGCCCTCGGCGAAGCAGCGAACATCCACGACGCCACCGACCGCGCGTGGGCCTTGCGGCGCGGGCTCGATCGCGCTATGGCGCAGATGATGAAGTGACGAACAGCAGCCGGCGCGGTCGGCGATTACGACCGCGTCGGTTGCGGCTTTTGCATCACATGCAGCTCATCGAGTTGACTCTGATCGACGGGCCCTGGGGCTTCGGTCATCAGATCGGCACCTGATTGGGTCTTGGGGAACGCAATGACGTCGCGAATGTTGTCGGTACCGACCACGTGCATGACGAGTCGGTCGAGACCGAACGCGACACCTCCGTGCGGCGGCGCTCCGTAACGAAGCGCATCGAGCAGGAATCCAAACTTGATCCGCGCTTGTTCGTCGGTGAGTCCGATGAGCGAAAACACCCGCTTCTGAACCTCCATGCGGTGAATGCGGATCGAGCCGCCAGCGATTTCGCTGCCGTTCAAAACCAAGTCATAGCCCGCGCTCAGGCATGCGCCGGGATCGCTCTCCAAGATGTCGAACTGATCGGGATTCGGTGACGTGAATGGGTGATGCAGCGCGACCCAGCGCTTGCCTTCTTCGTCGTACTCGAACATGGGGAAGTCGACGACCCAAAGAAAGTTCCACTTGCCTTCTGGGATCATGTTCATGTCGCGCGCGACGCGCAGACGCAACTCGCCCATCGCCTTCGTTGCGACGTCCCATTGATCGGCGGCGAACAGCACGGTGTCGCCGGGCTCAAGCCCGAGCTGTGCGACCAGTTCAGCCTTGACGGGCTCGAGGAATTTCGCGACGCCCGATTCAAAGCCATTCGCTGTGTACTTCACCACCGGCACGCCGCCAGCTTTGAAGGTCTTCACCCATTCCGAATAGCCATCGGTCAACTTGCGCGTGAGCTTGTCAGCGCCGCCGGGGACGCGGATGGCCTTCACGACACCCTGCTTGCCGAGGCGCGACTTTGCGAGCGCTTCCTTGAACACGCCGAACTCGGTCTTGGCAGCGATGACGCTGACGTCCTCGATCTCTAGGCCGAATCGCGTGTCTGGCCGATCGATGCCGTAGCGATCCATGGCGTGCTGCCAGGTCATGCGCTGTACGGTGCCAATGTCGTACGTGAACAACTGCTGCCAGAGCGCGCGAACGAAGCCAGTCATCATGGTGATGAGCTCTTCGCGGTCGACGAAACTCATCTCAAGATCGATCTGCGTGAACTCCGCTTGGCGGTCGGCGCGAGGATCTTCGTCGCGCAGGCACTTGCAAATTTGCAAATAGCGGTCGCAGCCCGCCACCATCAAGATCTGCTTGAAGAGCTGAGGGCTTTGCGGCAGCGCGTACCACTGACCGGGGATGAGTCGGCTGGGGACGATGAAGTCGCGGGCGCCCTCCGGGGTCGACCGGATCAAGAGCGGGGTCTCGATTTCGAGGAATCCGTTCTGTGCGAAATAGTCGCGAGCGATCTTCGTCACGCGGCTGCGCGTCGCCAAGATCTGCTGCATGCGCGGGCGACGAAGATCGATGTAGCGGTACTTCAGCCGCGTCTCTTCGTTGATCTTCTCGGCTTCGTATTCGTCGGGCAGGATCGGCGGGTTTTCCGTCTTGTTCAGCACCTCAAGCTCAGAGGCGACGATCTCCACCTCACCAGTCGCGAGTTTCGGATTCGCGGAACCGGCCCGCGTGCGGACAAGTCCCTTGACCGCGATCACATCTTCACGCCTGAGCGCGCGTGACGCCTCAACGACGGCGGGTGGCACCTCATCGAGATTAAAGACGACTTGGCAGAGGCCTTCGCGGTCGCGCAGGTCGCAGAAGATCAGGCCGCGGCCCTGATCGCGGTAGGTGTTGATCCAACCGCAGAGGACGACCGTCTGACCAACGTGCGAAGATCGCAGCGTGCCGCAAAGATGGGTGCGCTTGAGCATGGGTAGAAGGGGCGACTTGCCCAGCAAGGGGAAAAGCGGGGTACTGTACCAAGCGTCGTTCGCTTCCCATCGTGAGTGGAAGCGGATGGCATCGTGTCGGAGGCACCCTTGGCGCAACGCGCCGTCGAGGCAAGATCCACATCAGTCGTCGAGCCGACCGCGACTCCAGTAGCGGCGCCAGCGGACGCACGCCGCGGCCGCGTCGTCCTCTTCACGGCGTTCGAGCCCTCGGGCGACGCTCACGCGGCGCCGGTTATTGCTGCCCTCAAGGAGCGCGATCCCGACCTCTTGATCTACGCGTGGGGTGGGCCCAAGATGGCCGACGCTGGTGCCCAAGTTGTCGAGATGACCGCTGGCGACGGGGCGATGGGGTTGGTCGGGCTGGCCAAGATTCTGAAAGTGCGTCGGCACATTCTCGCGATCCGAGACTGGAGCCAGCAGCAACGCGTCGTTGTCCACGTGCCCGTGGATAGTCCCGCCGCCAATTTCCCTATCTGTAAATTTCTGAAGCCGCGCGGCGTTCGCGTCGCGCACCTCGTCGCGCCGCAGATGTGGGCGTGGGGGGGCTGGCGCGTCAACAAGTTGCGCCGTCTGACCGACGTCGTGATGTGCCTCCTGCCATTCGAAGAGCAGTGGTATCGGTCGCGGCATGTCCCCGCTAAATTCATTGGCCATCCGGTCATCAATCGCGAGCTGGACACCGCTGATCTCGCGAAGCGCGAAAAGCACCTCACGCAAGGTTCCCCGCGCATTCTGCTGCTGCCGGGATCGCGCTCGGGCGAGGTGAAGGCGAATCTTCGCCTCATGGTGGCGACCTTCGTCGAACTCGCTGATCGCAATCGCGGTTGCGCGGGGCTGATCGTTGCGGCGAACGCCGAGCTGGCCAAGCTCTGCCGCAAACTGATCCCCGACATGCCGACCGGACTTCACATCGTGATCAACGACGATTCGATGCTCGACGCAGCGATTCACTGGTGTGATTTAGTGCTGGCGGTCTCGGGAACCGTGAGCCTTGACATCGCGCGACAGCAGCGGGCGATGATCGGAATCTATCGTGTCGGTTTGATTTCGTGGCTCGGTGCCAAGATCGTCTTGAAGACGCCGTTTCGGCTGCTTCCGAACGTTATTGCCGGTCGCCGCATCGTGCCGGAGTTTGTCCCGTGCGCCCCCTGGATGGGACCTCGGGTGCTGGTCGACGAGGCAACGCGTTTCCTGAAGGATTCGCGCAACGTGGCGATCGCCGCCGAGGAGCTTCGGCGCGTCGTCCTGCGGTTTCACGGACACAATCCCGATGTCGAAGCCGCCGACATCGTTATGCGGCTCATCGAGAGCCGGCCGATCGAGGACGCGAAGCCAGCTCCGCCGCCGACAGAAGATCCGGTGTGATCCAAGCGCGACGCGGGGCCGGACTCGACCGTTCTCGTCGCCCTTTTCGACGTGGGGAAGCGAGGGCGGGCAGGCGGGTCACCCCCACAAGTTCGCTCGCACCCTTTATAGTCCGAGGGTTCCTTGGAGAGTTCATCTATGCGCCTTTCAAAAAGCCCTGCTGCCCGTCCGACCGTTCGCCTCGTAACTCTCGGCTCGCTCGTGACGTTGGTCGTCGGGCTGAGCGCGGCGTTTGCGACGTCGTTCGGGGCGGCCGCAGCGCCGCCCGAGGCTGCGGCCTCGAAGGGAACGCTTCGCATCGTCTCCAGTCTGCCGCGCACGGGCAGTGCGAACGCGCAAACGACGACGATGGTCAACGGAATCAAGATGGCGATCGACGAAGTCGGCGCCAAGATCGACGGCTACGACATCCTCTATGACGACTGGGACGACGCGAGCCCGCAGCGCGGCAACTGGGATCCGCAGATCGAAGCGCAGAACGCGAACCGGGCCGTCAAAGATAAAGAGATCGTTGGCTACATCGGAACCTTCAACTCCGGCGCGAGCAAGATCTCGATGCCGGTCTTGAACAAGGACGGGCTCGTGATGGTGAGTCCAGCGAACACGTATCCGGGCCTCACGAAGCCCGGCTTCGGCGAGAAAAACGAGCCAAAGGTCTATCGCCCCAGCGGCAAGATCAACTACTTCCGCGTGGTTCCGACCGACGATTTGCAAGGCGCGGTCGCCGCCGACTGGACGAAAGAGATCCTCGCCAAGAACGATCCGACGGCGAAGAAGGTTTTCATCTTGCACGACCGTGAGCTGTACGGAAAGGGCATCGCTGATGTGTTCCAGAAGCGATCGAAGGAGATCGGACTTGAGGTCGTCGGCTACGAAGGCATCGATCCGAAGGCTGCGAACTACAAGTCGCTCGTGACGAAGATCAAGCAGACCGGCGCGCAACTCGTGTACTTCGGCGGGACGACGCAGAACAACGCCGGGCAGATCGCGAAGGATCTCCGTGCCGGTGGCGTCGATGCACCGATGATGGTCCCCGACGGTTGCTTCGAGACCGCGTTCATCGACGCCGCTGGCGCCGAGAACCTGAACGGGAAAACTTACATTACCTTCGGCGGACTGCCGGCGGACAAGCTCACGGGCAAGGGGGCGGAGTTCCGCGCGAGCTATCTGAAGCGCTACGGTGCCGAGCCCGAGGCGTACGCGGTGTACGGTTACGAGGCAGCGCGGGTCTTACTCGACGCGATTGATCGCGCGCCCACGAAGGACCGGGCGGCAATCCTCGCCGCGGTTGCTGCGACGAAGAACTTCGTCGGAGCGCTCGGAACTTGGAGCTTCGACGAGAACGGCGACACGACGAACAAAGTCATGAGTGGACAGTCGGTCGAAGACGGGAAGTTCAAGTTCGTGAAGGTGCTGGGAAACTAAGTAATCACCGGGGCCATCACCCGGCGCGCGTCGAGCAACTGGCAAACCCGTAGAAAAGAGTCCAACGAGAGAGTCACCTGCATGGGGTCGGAGCTTGAGTACTTCCTCCAGCAGCTGGTGAACGGCCTCTCGAACGGGATGATCATCGCGCTCATCGCGATCGGTTACACGATGGTCTACGGGATCATCGAACTGATCAATTGGGCGCACGGCGACCTCTGCATGCTCGGCGCCTTCTTCGCGCTGACGCTCATCGGCGCGCTCGGCATCGAGACGTGGACGGGTCCACTCGGCTTCGTGGGCGTCGTGCTGCTACTCATCGCGTCGGCGCTCTTCTGTGGAACGCTCAACTTGCTCGTTGACCGCGTCGCGTATCGGCCGCTGCGCTCGGCGCCGAAGCTGACGCTCTTGGTCACGGCGATCGGAATCTCGTTCGTCTTTGTGAACATCGGTCTCTTCTGGGGTGGTCTGCCGATGGAAGTTTTCGGTGGAGGCGTCGCTGCCGCCGCGCCGAAGGACTTTCCAGCGCTCGTGCCCTCGACGCCGCTCCTCTGGGGGTACGTGAACGTCACCGTGCGTGACCTGCTCATCGTTGTCGTGACGGTTCCACTCATGGGCGCGCTCTGGTGGCTGGTACGCCACACGAAACTGGGCAAGGCGATGCGCGCGGTCGCGCAGAATCCCACGGCGGCGGCGCTCATGGGAATCGACACCGACCGGGTCATCGGCGCGACGTTCTTCGTGGGTGGCGCGATCGGCGGATTCGGCAGTGTCGTCTACGCACTCAACAACGGAACGATTGGATTTCAGCTTGGTACGCGAGCCGGCATGGACGCGTTCACGGCTGCTGTCCTCGGTGGGATTGGCAGCTTGCCTGGTGCGGTGTTAGGCGGTCTGCTGATCGGCGTCATTCGCTCGATGAGTGACGGCTATCTCGAAGCGCGCTGGACGAACACACTGGTCTTCGCGGTGCTCATTCTCATCCTTGTCTTCAGACCCTCCGGGCTCCTCGGCCTCAAGTCGAAGGAGAAGGTCTGATGGCCACTGGCGCGCCTCGACATGCAACAGGCGGTCGCGCTCGATGGCTCTCGCTCGATCTCGGGCTTCTCGCGCTAGCGCTCGCCCTCCCGCTCGTCGATCGACTCGCGGGCGGAATCGGAATCACGCTCGGTCTCGTCGACCCGATGAAGGCAATCTTCATCTACGCGATCTTGGGTCTTGGTCTCAACATCGTGACGGGGTTCACCGGGCTCCTGCATCTTGGTATCGCTGCATTCATGGCGGTCGGCGTCTATGCCTTCGCCATTCTCACGGCCGACACATACCCGTTTCAGATCGGCTTCTGGCCCGCGCTGCTACTGACCTTACCAATCGGCGCGCTGGCGGGATTCTTGCTTGGGGCGCCGACACTTGGCCTTCGTGGCGATTATCTCGCAATCGTCACGCTTGGCTTCGGCGAGATCACGCAAGACGTTCTCAAGAATCTTGACACGATCACGAAGGGCACGCAGGGAATCAATCCGCTCCCGGCACCCACGGTGTTTGGATACGAGTTTCAAGCCGACACGCCCGCGCCTTGGTACTACTTATTCCTTGGCTTCCTCGTCGTCGCGTTCGTCTGCAATCGCAATCTCGAACGCTCGCGCATCGGCCGTGCGTGGATGAGCGTGCGCGAGGACGATCTCGCGTCGAAAGCGATGGGCATTCCGCCTGTGAGAACGAAGCTCGTCGCGTTCGCAAGCGCTGCCGCGCTCGCCGCGTTCTCGGGTGGACTCTGGGCAAGTTCGCTCAGCTCAACCGGCGAGCCCGCCAATTACGACTTTCAAGTTTCGATTCTCGCGCTCTGTATCGTGATCATCGGCGGCATGGGCAATCTGTCGGGTGTGCTCGTCGGCGCCCTCGTCATGATCGGCGTCAACGACATCGTGTTGCAGAAGCTGTTCGCGTGGATGGGCGCTCTGGGCTTGACCTCGACTGGCAGCGTGTTCGGCTCGCCTAACAATTGGAAGTTCCTCCTCTTCGGTCTCGCGCTTATTTTGATGATGCGCTACAAGCCGGATGGACTCGCACCGAGTCGCGCACCGAGAAAACGCGTCGATGCGAAGCGAGTAGGGGGGGCGTCGTGAGTCTGCTCGATGTCCAAGGCGTCACCATGCGGTTCGGTGGCTTGGTGGCCAACGAAGACGTGTCGTTTCGGGTGGAGCAGGGGCAAATCTTCGCCGTCATCGGTCCGAACGGAGCGGGCAAGACCACGCTCTTCAACGCGATCACAGGAATCTATCAACCGACTGCGGGGCGCGTGCTCTTTCGCGGCAAGGAGATTGCGAACGAGTTCGGCGCGTCCGGGGTTGTGAGGGCAGCGATGGTCGGGCTCGCGACGGCGGTCGGCCTCGTCGTGGCACTCAACGTCACCGAGCTGTGGACGAAGACCGTTGACGACAATTACATCTACGGTGAGGTATTCCCGTACGGACGCGCGATCGCGTCCTTCTTCGCGGCATTCGCGCATCTCTCGCTGGGTTGGGGACTCGCGGCGGGTATCGTCGGATTCCTGATTGGGGCTGCGGCAAGCGTCGTACTCTGGAAGAAGGAACGGCGTACGCCCGATCTCGTCGCGCGAGCCGGCATCGCGCGAACGTTTCAGAACATCCGCCTCTTTCCCGAGTTGAACCTCGTCGAGAACGTCCTCGTCGGCATGGACTCTCGGCTTCGCGCTCAATTCTTCGACGCGTTATTGCGCACGCCGCGCTTCCGCCGCGAGCGAACCGCGTCAACCGCGAAGGCTGTCGAACTTCTCAACTTCGTCGACCTCCACGAGAGCGCGAGCGAGCGTGCGAAGAACCTGCCGTACGGACATCGGCGTCGTCTTGAGATCGCTCGGGCGCTGGCGAGTGAGCCGCGATTGCTGCTGCTTGACGAGCCTGCTGCGGGCATGAATCCAGCGGAAACGATCGACCTCATGCGACTCATCAAAAAGGTGCGCGATCGCGGCGTGACGGTCGTGTTAATCGAGCACCACATGCGCGTCGTGATGGGCATCTCTGACCGCATCGTCGTACTGCAATACGGCAAGAAAATTGCTGAAGGAACCCCGGACGAAATTAAGAATGACCCGCGCTGCGTCGAGGCGTATCTTGGCAAAGAGGAGCTGGGATGACGGCACCGCTTCTCGAAGTGCGCGATCTCTACGCCGGGTACGGCCCGATCGACGTGCTGCATGGCATTTGTCTCGAAGTGCATGTTGGTGAAATCGTGTCCCTGATCGGTGCCAACGGCGCTGGCAAAACGACGAGCCTCATGTGTATCTCGCGCTGTAATCGACTTCGCAGCGGCAGCGTGGTTTTCGATGGACGTGACGTGACAAGCACGCCAGCGCACGAGGTGGTGCGTCTGGGATTAGCGCAGGTGCCTGAAGGACGGAAGATCTTTCCGAGGTTGACGGTGCGCGAGAACCTTGAGATGGGCGCGTATCTGCGGCACGACAAGCTAGGCATCGCGAGCGATCTCGACGACATATTCGCGCTCTTCGGTGTGTTGCAGGAACGGCTCGACCAACTCGGCGGAACGCTGTCGGGCGGAGAGCAACAAATGCTCGCGATTGGCCGCGCTCTCATGAGCCGACCAAAGCTTCTTATGATGGACGAGCCCTCGATGGGCATCGCGCCAATCTTGGTCGCGCGCATCTTTGAAGCGATCCGCGAGCTGCGTTCGCGCGGCTTGACGGTGTTGCTCGTCGAGCAAAACGCTCGGGCCGCGCTCAAGCTCTCTGACCGCGGCTACGTGCTTGAGACTGGCCGCGTTGTGCTCACCGATACGGGCGCGGCGCTCCTCGCCAGCCCGCGCGTGCGCGAGGCGTATCTCGGAGATTAGCCCAGCCGCCCTCAAGCAGTAGCGTCGTCAGAGAGCGTCTGACGCGACCGACCGAGTACCATGGGGCAACATGCGTGAGTTTCGTCTGCGAGTCGATCTTGAGCGACACAAGCTCGGGTCCTATTCCTTGCCGCTGGGCGTTGAACCGAACGGACTTCCCGAACCGGTGCAGGGGTACACCCTCACCTATCAGTCTGGCGAGGGGGAGGACGAGCCGGACTTCTATCTCTTTCACGTCGTGGTGAGTCACGAGAAGGTGAAAGAAGTCATCGACGCCGCGTTCACGCTGCTGCCGCCGGAGGTCGCGCCGGTGCTCGAGATCGGTTCGCGCGACGCATATCGAAGCGTCGACGTCTATGTCGCGGAAGAACCGATTGAGATCGATGAGTTTCTGCGGACGTGGTACGAGTTCGAGGAGATTCTTCTCGAAGATGTGTGCCTTGGCTGCGGGGCGAATAGCGAGGAACCGTGGGTCGAAGTGTTCGTCGATAGTTGGAAGGGCGTCGCGATTCATGTGCCGATCGACTGGCGCGATCGCGTCGAGCAGATGATGAAGGACCTCAGTCTTGACGAGGTACCGGAGACGTGGCCGGACGGACTCGACAAGGATCCCGAAGTGTCGCGTCCGCGCGAGGTCTTGGCGCTCGACGACGAAGAAGCCCCTGATATCGACGAGTTGTTACTTGAGTTGTGCGCGCACTGGGGACTAGCGCTGAATGTCGATCCCGAAACGAACGTCGACGAAGGCGGACGCGAGCTTGGGCAAGTGCTGTGGCACGCGATTGTGCTGGCGGAGCCGGCTGAGCCCGACGGCACTGGTGCCGACGTGACCTTCTGGGCGACCGCCGGCTCGCTCGGCGAGCTAGAAGATTTGATCGCGGACTGGTTCGATGAACATCCAGAGTGGCAGCTTCGCAACGTACTGGCGATGGATCGCGTCGCGTTCGATGAGCGCCCTGATGAACTGTCAACGCTGCCGTTTCGCCGTGGTAAGCCGCAAGTGCACCGCGTGGAGATTGAGCGCTGGCAACCAGTTCTGCCCGAAGACGGCAGCGGTGACGACGCAGGTCCGGACGCTGCCGACTCGGACGACGCGAGCGATGACGACGAGCCACGCGCATGACTGGCGCGAACGGCAGCGCGAGTGAGAGCTGGTTTCGTGATGGCCTGCGCTTCGAGTGCACGCAGTGCGGTAACTGCTGCACCGGCGGACCCGGCGTGGTGGGGTTCACTGTCGACGAGGGGCGGGCGATTGCGGCGCACCTCGGTCTGACTGAAGGAACGTTCCTCGATCGCTTCACGAGAGCGAGTGGCGCACAGCGTTCGTTGAAGGAACTGCGCACCGAGTACGGCCACGATTGCGTGTTCCTCGACCGAACGGGCGGGCTTGGCCGCGCGGTGTGCTCGATCTACGAGGTACGACCGATGCAGTGTCGAACCTGGCCGTTCTGGCCGGAGAATCTCGAAACTCCTGAGGCGTGGGAATCCGCGAAGCGCATGATGCCGTGCCACGGGATGAATCGCGGCCGCGTGCACTCGTACGTTGAGATCACGGTAGAACGCGATCGCGACCGGAAAAGTGAGGCATTTGGCGAGCCGGCGTGAGATGCGGTCGAATCGTTTGCAGGCGTCGCAGATCACGCGTTGTTGAAGCGGCTAGCGAAGTTCGGGCCGATTCCGCCGAGACGTGGTATAGCTCCCGTGGCATGGTCGCTACCGATACGTCCAATCCCGCCGAGTCTTGGCACCGCGCGGCGGCTGAACCAGCGATCGACTCCGCGCTGCGCGGCATTTATGAGATCGTCGCCGACGAAGTTCGTTCGCGGCAACCGGTGTGCATCGCGAGTGGGCGCTGTTGCCACTTCGAAGCGCACGGTCATCGGCTCTACGTGACCGGACTCGAAGCGGCGTGGTGCGTGCGGTCGCTGCGGGCTCGCGAAGGGCTTCCGACGACGCACAATGCGATCGCACAGGCGCACGCGCGTGGCGATTGTCCGTTCTTGATTGACGGGCGATTGTGCGGTGCACATATCGAACGCCCGCTCGGGTGCCGCATCTATTTCTGTGATCGATCTGCGAAGGTATGGCAGCAAGAGCTGTATGAGAAAACCCATCGCATGCTCGTCGCGCTGCACGAGGTAAACGCGATCGAGTATCGCTACGGTGAGTGGCGCGCGATGCTTGCGCTGGTTGTCTGACGTGCGCTCCGACATTCGCGGTTCGATCGGCGATCCAGTCCCGGCGGATCTGCTTCAGTCGCTGCGCCGAGCAAAGAAGTTCACGCGGAGGCGCGAAGAGCGCGGCGAAGCAACGAAGGGTGTGGATCGGAGCGCGTCAATCCGAATGCCCAAAGTTCTCAGGCCGGTCTGCGGTGTGATCTCCGCGCGTCGAGGCACGAACTCGCAGGTACGAAGTTGTCGCACGATGCAGGCTGAGCGCCGGGGCTGAACGAGATCTGTTAGTTCTCGATCGCCACGCGCACGACGCGTTCCTTGCTCGCGCGCTTCACCGTGAGCTTGAGGTCTTTCTTGCCTTCGATCAATGTGCCGAACGTTGCCGCATCGGTCACCGGCGCGTCATCGACGTGCGTGATGACTTCGAGCGGGCGCAAGCCTGCGACCGACGCGCGCTGTCCGGGCTCGAGTTTCGCGACTACGACGCCTGGCGCGCCGGGTTCCATCGCCAAGTACTGTCGCACTTCGAGCGTCGCATCGCGCACCGTTACACCGAGTTCCTTGCTTTCGAATCTCGGCGCGTTGCCGTAATGCGGCGGACTCAGGCTGACGGTGAAGTCTTTCGTCGTCTTCTTCCCGTCTTGTACGAACTCCAGCGTGTACGTTGATCCGATGCCAAGTTCGGTCAGCGTCTTTGCGAGCGTGTCATCAATCGGGGGCCACGGTGCTGGCACTTGGTCGTAGTACTCTTCCGGAAGCGTGTCGAGTCGCTCCCACGGGAAGACGCCGCGGAACCCGAGGTCGCCGCGACCAACTGCGATTTCGATCGGCTTTTGCCGTCGTTCCGTGCGCGCGGTCAAGAGAATCGCGCCGGGCTGAATGCCAGCCTTCGCTGCCGGGGAGTCGGGATAGACGAACGTGACGATGCCGCCGAACTCACCGTCGCGCGTGAACTCGGCGACGTTGTTCGCCCGCGCCAACTCGGGATCGAGGGGCTGAAGCATGACGCCGAGCCAACCGGTGCGGCTCTCGTCGGCTTCGCTCAGCGGCACGTTCGTGGCATCGCTGTGCTTGTCGAGTTCGGCGAGGATCGGGCCAAGCACCGAGCCGCCGCACAGCGCGATGGAAGGACCTCGCCATCCGCGGTCTTGGCCGGGCTGCTTCCGCGTGGCCAGTGGTATGGCGAGCAACTCACCCGACGGGAGAAACGCGAATGCAGACTCGTCGTTTGCGACGCCGACCGGGAACTGAATGCGGCGGAATCCCGGTCGGAACGCTTGCATCCGTAGATGCGCCGGATCGTTTTGTCGGGTTCGACCAACCATCCGAACGTGTGCGACGGGCAGGAGTCGATTGCGCTGTGCGACGAGCGAGTCTTTAGCGAGCGCTGTGCCGCCAGCGAGACTGTCAGGAGTCTTCGCAACAAACGCTCCCCAATCGTGGAGCGACGCGACGAACGTCGCCTCGTGTTCTTTGCCGGACGCGTCGTGCACGACGATCTTCTCAAGGCGAGCGGTGGTCTTCGCGTCGAGTTCGGCGAGCACCAGCATGCGCCCTTCGCCCGCCACACCAGTCAGCAGCACGCCTAACGTTTCGAGCTCGGTCGCCACGTCGGTCTCATCGCCCATCATCGACGCTTGCTCGCTCTTCCGCGGACTGCGGAAGTTGAGCGAGACGTGCAGCACGCCGTTGTCCGCACGACTGGCGCAATCGCTGAGCATCGCCTTCATTGCCGCTTCGTCATGCTGCGGCCAGCGGCGCGGATCGGCGGAGCGATCGGCATCAAGGTCGGCGCTGCCGATGAGCCAGATCCCTTGCACATGACCCTTGTCGTCGACGACGAGCTGATCGGGTTCGCGCTCGGCGCGAGCACGCTTCTCGCCATCGGGAGATTCCACGTCGAGCGTTGCCGCCGCGTCGTGCACAGTCAGCGACCAATCGCCATCGCCGGGTGCCCAATGCACGGAGAATCGCTTCGCGTCTTTGGCCTCCGGGTTCGGCGAACTTGGAGCCGTGGGTTCGGCGAAGGTGACGGGCGACGTCCCAGTGAGTGCCGAGGCGAGCTTGAGAAGTACGCCTGCGTCGTTGTCGATGAACGCAATCGGAATGGCGTCGACCACGGTGTCACCGAACCGCACTTGGATCTTACTGATGAATCGCGATGGCGTTTCAGGATCATGCGCCAGCACAAGGTTGGGCGCGATGAGGAAGCCAGGCACTTCGAGCGGACGCTCTTCTTCGATGAGCGACTCGCCGCTCGATGGACTCATGCCGCTTCGCATTGCGCGAGGTCCGCCGATCCAGCCGGGAAACTCGCCACGATCTTCCTTGAGGTGAAACTCAACTCGTACGAGGCTCGGGGCCACAGCATCGGCCACGGCTCGCTGCGCCGCGAGTGGCGGCGCAGCGCTCGCCGAAGCGCTGGGGGACGCACCGAGCGCGAAGCTCGAGAACAGGCAGCAGAGTTGACAGACAGACGCGATCGACGGAGTTGATCGGACCATGATGAACCTCAGAGAGTGAGCGTGACGCTCACTCGCGTTCGTAGTCACGCGAGATGTCGAGGACGAGCTGGCGAAGTTGGCCAGCGCGGATGAGTTTCACAAGCAGTCGCTTCTTCGTGCCAATCGATGCGATCGACGCGTCATACGCCCTGTGCAAGTCTGCGAGCGTCGCAATCGGCCTCCCATCGACTTCGATAACAATGTCGTTGTCGGCGAGTCCGGCTGCCATTGCGTTGCCCGGGGTGCGCACGCCAAAGACGAACACTCCCTCCGGGCGCACGCGATGGAGTTCGGCGTTCTCGAAGCGATTGATCTGCTTCATCGTCACCCCCCAACGCGGGCAGTCGAGTTCCTCGCCTTGCACTCGACCCTTGTCGCGCGGCGTGAGCGCGATCTTCATCGCCTGGTCGCCGCGCTCGATCAAGAGTTCGACTGGCTCGTCGGCGGGTAGTAGCGCGATGCGACGTCGGATGTTAGGGAGATCTTCGCTCGTCACGCCGTTCGTGACCGCGCCGCCGACTGAGAGCAAGCGATCGCGACTCTTCAGTCCCGCGGTTTCGGCAGGCGAGCCCGGCTCGACTCCCGCGACAATCACGCCTGTGGTCCCGTCGAAGTACGTGTCTCTATTGAAGTCGCGAAGCGGCTGAAGCAGGATGCCCGACCACGACCAGCCGACTTGCTTTCGCTCGCGCATGCGCGGAAGCACTTCGCGGATCGTGTCGGACGGAATTGCGAAGCCCATGTCGCCGCCCGACGAGCGCCCGAGCGTGTTGATGCCGATGACGCGACCGTCGGTATCTACGAGCGGCCCGCCGCTATTGCCGGGTGAGATGGAAGCATCGGTCTGCAACCACAAGCTGTATTCGCTCGATTCGGGCAAGTAGCGTCGCGTGCACGCAATGATGCCCACGCTGACCGAACGGTTGAGTCCCCATGGCGCGCCCATCGCCATGACGAAGTCGCCCTCTTGGAGAACGCCGGAGTTGCCGATTTCCGCGACCGGAATTGGCTCGTGCTTCGATTCGATCCTCAGCCTCACCAGCGCGATATCGAGATCGCGATCGCTGGCGACGAGGTCAGCCTTGAACGCGCGGCCGTCGGAGAGGAGAGCGCGAATTTCAACCGCGCGATCGACGACGTGCCAGTTGGTGAGAAGCTCGCCGTCTTCAGAGATCACGACGCCACTGCCACCGACGTCTTCGGTGCGAGCGCGGCCAGATTCCATGCTTTGGCGCAGGCACTTCAAGTAGACGACGGCGGGGAAGACCTTCGCTCGCGCGGCGCGCACCGTGGCGCGGAAGTCTAGAGGTGAGGCGGCCGACGCCGCTGGCGGATCGGCCCGCACAACACCAGCGATGACGAGAGTCATCACGGCGACGATGATCACGAGGCGCGGCTTCAGCAACATCGAGTCGGAATGTAGCAGCGCCAGCGCAGATCCACGGCCAGCGCGGTCGCGCTCAGAATAGAAAACGGGCCGCGATCGTTGGAGATCGCGGCCCGTGAAGTTCGCCAAAAGTTGGTTGCGCCCGCAGTGGCGCCTTACGCGCCTTCAACAGCGTCAGCGACCTGCTCGGTGCCGATGTCGTCTGTGTTGACGATCTCGACCACGGTGGCGCCAACCTTCGGCGCGTTCGGATCGAATCGTTCTGCACCGAGCGCTTCTGCCTCTTCGACTGCCTCAGCAAGCATCTCTTCGTCTTCGGCGTACTCGGGCTCAGCGACGAGTCGCTTGATGGTGAGCTTCGCGTACGGATCGAATCCGGTACCGGCCGGAATGAGGTGCCCGAGAAGGACGTTTTCCTTGAGGCCCTGAAGCTTATCGATCGCTCCCTTGAGTGCTGCCTCGGTGAGGACCTTGGTGGTCTCTTGGAAGCTTGCTCCGGAGAGGAACGACTCGGCCTGAAGCGACGCCTTGGTGATACCTAAGAGCAGCGTCTTTCCGCTCGCGGGCTTCGCCTTCTTGGTCTTCGCTGGCTTCTTGCCCTCCGCCTCGGCGAGCGCGTTCTTCTCCTTGACTTCGTCACGGTTGACGAGCGCACCCGTGGTCAGGCCCGTCTCGCCGGGCTCTTCGATGCGAAGCTTGCGTGCGACGCTTTCGTTGACTTCGCGGAACACGAACTTGTCGACGACGTCGTTGGGCAACAGATCGGTATCGCCCGGCGAAGTGATGCGGATCTTCGAGAGCATCTGACGAACGATGACTTCGATGTGCTTGTCTGAAATCGGCACGCCTTGAGCGCGATACACGTTCTGGACCTCGTCCAACATGTACATGTACAGCGGCTCTTCGCCCTTGATGCGCAGGATGTCTGCGGGAACCATCGGGCCTTCAGTCAGCGGATCACCAGCATCGACGCGATCGCTCGTGTGGACGAGCAAGTGCTTGCCTTGCGGGACGTGGTGATCGTGCTCGAGTCCCGATTCGCTGACGACGCGAATCGTCATCTTGCCCTTGCGCTTGTCGCTGTGAAGCTCGACCTTGCCGCCGATTTCGGCCATGACCGCCGGGTCCTTCGGAATGCGCGCTTCGAAGATCTCCGTGACGCGCGGGAGACCGCCGACGATGTCGGCCGACTTCGTTGTGTCCTTCGGTTGACGGGCAAGCATCTCGCCCATCTTGATCTTCTGGCCATCTTTGACTTCGACGCGAGCCTTCGCGGGAAGGTGATGGAAGTCGAGGATGTTGCCGCTGTCGTCTTCGATGGTGATCTGCGGGTGTTTTTCGCCCGTGTGTTCGATCACGATCATCTCGGGCTCGGTGTCGGCCGCCTTTTTCTTGTCGATACGGAACGTGAAATCCTCGACCAGATCCTTGAAGCGGACCGTACCGCTCTTCTCGGCCAAGATCGGCGTGGCGTGGGGCTGCCAGTCGACGAGTACCTGACCCTTCTTAATCTGCTCGCCGTCCTTCACGCGGATCGTCGAGCCGTAGGGGACCTTGTACTTCTCAAGTTCACGATCCTTCGCATCGAGCACGGCGAGTTCACCGTTGCGCTTCAGTGCGACGAAGGTGCGACCTTCGGGTCCTTCCACCTCGACTTCGTTGCAGTCACGCAACACAACGCGGCCTGCGTTCGTGGCCTTATGGCTGTACTCCATCGTGGCACGAGCTGCGACGCCACCTGTGTGGAACGTACGCATGGTGAGCTGCGTACCCGGCTCACCGATCGACTGGGCAGCGATGATGCCGACGGCCATACCGACTTCGACGAGCTTGCCCGTCGAGAGGTCCATGCCGTAACAGCGAGCACAGAGGCCACGCTTCGTATCGCACGTGAGCGAGCTGCGAACCTGTACCGAATCGATGCGAAGCCGCTCGATTTCGAGCGCGATCGCTTCGGTGATGAGTTCGTTCTCCTTCACGATGACGCGATCGGTGATCGGATCGATGATCGTCTGTCGGCTCGTGCGGCCGCGGATCGCTTCCCTGAGCGGCACGTCGACCTCTTCGCCCTTGTAAATCGCGCGCTTCGGAATGCCGTACGGAGTACCGCATTCCTCTTCAATGACAACGACCGACTGTGCGACATCGCACAGCTTGCGCGTGAGGTAGCCGGAGTCGGCGGTCTTGAGCGCGGTGTCGGCCAGACCCTTGCGGGCGCCGTGCGTCGAGGAGAAGTACTCGAGCACGCTCAGGCCTTCGCGGAAGTTCGAGCGAATCGGCGTCTCGATGATTTCGCCGCTGGGCTTGGCCATGAGGCCGCGCATACCGGCGAGCTGCTGCATCTGGCTCGTGTTGCCTCGTGCGCCTGAATCGCTGAAGAGGTAGACGGGGTTCAGGTAACGAATACCTTCGCGCGTGACGATGTCGACCTCGCGTCCGCTGGCCGGATCGCGGCGATCGAGCTTGAGCGTCTCGACAAGCTTCGACGTGATGTCTTGTCGGCAGTGCTGCCATAGATCAAGTAGCTGATTGTGGCGCTCACGGTCGGTGATCGCACCGCTTTGGTACGCCTTTTCGACGCGGTCCACTTTCTTCTGCGTCTCGGCGAGGAGCTTCTGCTTCTCGGCCGGCACGCGCAGATCGGTGATCGCGAACGAAAGGCCTGACACCGTCGAGTAACGGAAGCCCACTTCCTTCATGCGATCGAGCAGATCGATCGTCGCTGGCTTGCCGAGTCGTGCGTACGTGTCGTCGATGACGCGAGCCGCGCCCTTCTTACCTAGTGCGCAGTTGTAGTACGGCATGCCGTCGGGCAGGATCTCGTTGAAGATCATGCGGCCGACGGTGGTGATGAGCCGGTGATTCGCGGGGAGCGGAACGTGCGGCTTCTTTTGGTCTTCGACGACGTCGATAAACCGCTCGACGCGCACTTCGATCCAGTCGTGGAACGAGATGCGCTTCGGATTGCCGTGGGGCAAGCTAAACGCGAGCAGGGCCTCTTCGTAATCCTTGAAGCGTCGGATCGTGCTCTTGTCTTCCACCGGATCGTTATGTCCGACCGTGAGGAAGTACACACCCATCACGATGTCTTGCGACGGACTGACGATCGGATTACCGCTGGCAGGACTAAAGATGTTGTGGATCGACAACATCAATACGTGCGCCTCGGCCTGGGCCTCGACGGACAACGGCAGGTGAACTGCCATCTGATCACCGTCGAAGTCAGCGTTGTAGCCCGTGCAAACGAGCGGATGGATCTTGATCGCATTGCCTTCGACGAGCACAGGCTCAAACGCCTGAATACCCATGCGGTGCAGCGTCGGTGCGCGGTTCAAGAGAACCGGATGGTTGCGAATGACCTGTTCAAGAATGTCCCAGACCTCAGGATCGCGGCGCTCGAGCATGCGCTTCGCGCTCTTGATCGTGTCAGCGAGACCATGCTCCTTCAGCTTGCGAATGATGAACGGCTGATAGAGCTCAAGCGCGATCTTCTTCGGAAGGCCGCACTGCCAGAGCTTCAAGTCGGGGCCGACGACGATGACTGAACGCGCCGAGTAATCGACGCGCTTGCCAAGCAGGTTCTCGCGGAAGCGACCCTGCTTGCCCTTGATCATGTCGGTGATCGACTTCAGCGGACGGTTGCTCGAGCCGAGCACGGGCCGACGGCAGCGGCCGTTGTCGAATAGCGCATCGACAGCCTGCTGCAACATGCGCTTCTCGTTGCGGATGATGACCTCGGGGGCGTTGAGGTCCATCAGCTTCTTGAGGCGATTGTTGCGGTTGATGATGCGGCGATAGAGATCGTTGAGATCGCTCGTCGCGAAATTGCCGCTCTCGAGAAGAACGAGCGGACGCAAGTCGGGCGGAATGACCGGCACGACGTCGAGCACCATCCACGCTGGATCGTTCTCGGAGTTTCGGATTTGCTCGACGATCTTGAGGCGCTTGGACAGATCCTTCTGGCGCTGCTTGCTCTTCGTCGTCGTTAACTCCTCGCGCAACTCAGCGGAGACCGCAGCGAGGTCGAGTTGGTTGAGCAGGTCGCGGATCGCTTCAGCGCCCATCATGGCGGTGAACGCGGTGCCGTGCTTCTCAAACGCGGCGCGATATTCGTCTTCGGTCAAGACCTGCTGATACTCAAGGTCGGTCGTTCCTGGGTCGGTGACGACGTAGTCTTGGAAGTAGATGACCTTCTCAAGGTCGCCGGTCTTGACGGCGAGCAGGTTGCCGAGGCGGCTCGGCATGGCCTTGAAGAACCAGATGTGCACGATCGGCGCAGCGAGGTTGATGTGCCCCATGCGCTTGCGACGCACGCGGCTGTGCGTGACCTTCACGCCGCAGCGGTCGCAGATGATGCCCTTGAACTTCGTGCCCTTGTACTTGCCACAGGCGCACTCATAGTCGCGCTCGGGGCCGAAGATGCGCTCGCAGAACAAACCGTCGCGCTCGGGACGGTAGGTGCGGTAGTTGATGGTCTCGGGCTTCTTCACCTCGCCGAATGACCACGAACGAATGTCGTTCGGGCTAGCGAGGGTGATCTTCACCGAGCCGAAATCATTGACGCGGTCGTAGACGCTCTCAGCCATAGGGAGCTCCCTTATCGCATCGCGGCGGATGCCGCGACTCAAACCAGCCCGCGGCGGATGCCGCGACTCA
>JAWXCC010000092.1:0-3083 GCA_034440475.1 Phycisphaerae bacterium
CGTGCGGCGCCGCACGCTCTCGTCATCTGCGACTGCGAGGGATACGAGGACATCCTCATCGACCCCGACGCGGCTCCTGAGCTAGCCGGTGCGACAATTCTCGTTGAGTTGCACGACCTCATCGTTCCCGGGCTCAGCGAGCGCATCGCCGCGCGGTTGTGTCGCACGCACACGCTGGAAGTCTTCCCAGTTCGCGAACGCATGCTGGCGGACATTCCCACAGCGTGCCGCCTCCGGGACGCCGATGCGCTGGAAGCGATGAACGAGTATCGCGGCGAACCGCGACAGTCGTGGTTTCTCGCGACGCCGCGCCGGATCTAACTAACAGGTGTTATGCAATAATCCAACGCTACATCTACTATGGGTTCGTGCCGGGCTCAGCTGCGTGACGCGCGAGTCGTGCAGTGAGGTGCTTCTTCACGTCAGGCCATTCGGCGGCGAGGATGCTGAACATCACCGTGTCGCGAACCGACCCGTCGCGCCGCAGTTGGAAGTGGCGGAGAACGCCATCTTGGTGAGCACCGAGCGCAATGATCGCACGTTGTGACGCGAAGTTGAAGTTGTCAGTTCGGAAGCCGACGACGCCACATCCCACGACATCAAACGCATGCGCGAGCAGCAGGAGCTTGCACGCCGTGTTGACGCGACTTCGCTGCCATCGTGCTGCGTACCACGTGTAGCCGATCTCCACGCGATCAATGTGTGCCGCGATGTCGTGAAATCGCGTGCTGCCGATGATGGTGCCACTCGTTAGTTCACGGACAGCCCATGGCAGCATGTGGCCAGATGCTTGGCCGTTCAGCGCGTCCTCGATGTACGTCGCCGTCGCGTCGGGCTTTGGCACTGTGGTAAACCAGAGATCCCACAGCTGGCCATCCGCGGCGGCAGCGGCAAGCCCGTCGTGATGGAGCGCGGAGAGAGGCTCAAGCCGAACGCCGTGGCCTTCGAGTATCGTCGCGGTCAGTGTGATCATCGGTATGGGGCAGGCACTAGCACGCGCTGTCGTTTGTCGACCTGTACGTGGCGACGTCAAGCGACGCGCGGAAACCGCACTGTACGTTCCACCCAAGCGTCGCGCGGGACTCCAAGAGGAATACCCGAGCCGCCGGTTTGAGAAGAGGGAACTCCTCGCGTATCTCGCGCATGCGAAGGAGCAGATTTACGGATCACGGCTGCTAGGTTCTCGTGGCTGCCAATGACGCGCCGAGTCTTCGCTTACTCCGCGGGCTCTTTCAGCCGGTATCGGTAGTACACCTCAAGGCTAAGCGTGCAGATCGCAGTCTGATAGACGCGGCCGCACGTGCGCGACCACTTGTCTTGGGGATCCCAACTGCCGCTGAATGCTCCGTCGGTGCGCTGGTGCTCGATCAACAGCGGGTCTAACGACTCGTTCCAGCTCTTCCACGCTTCGCCTTGTTGTTGGAACAGTGCGAGCGTGGCGTAGTACCACGAGTGTGTCGGGACGTCGCGATTCCATCTTGGCGGCGATGAGAGTAGAAACTGCGCAGATTGCTCCATGCGCGGCTCGGTGGTCGCGAGTCCAAGAATCTGCTGGACGAACGTCGCCTCTGCGGTCATGCCGACGCTCGGCGCTTCGCCAGTGCGGTAGGCGTACTGACCGCGGGCAGTCGGACGAGCGACGGTGTCGAGCCAAGTGCGTGCCGATGCGAACACGTCGGATGGCGGTTCGAACCCGGCGCGGCGAGCGCTTTCGACCGTCATGATGAGCCAACCGAGCACCGCCGTGTCGGCATCGCGCCCGTTCCGCGGCGCACGACTCGCAGCAATGACGAAATCTGTTGCTCGGCGCGCCGTGACCGCAAGTGCCGGATCGCGCGTGATGGCGTACGCCTCGCACAGCGCGACCGCGGCGATCGTTTGCCCGAACATCGAATCAGCGCTGCTGCCTGCTCCGCGCAGATCGCCATTCGCACTCGCGCGGGAGAGTATCCAACTAATCGCATTCTCAACCGTCGCGCGGTACGGGCCATGTTCACGATGGGTGTGCCCCGCACCGAGAAACGACAAGAGCGCGAGGCCGGTCATCGCGCCGTCGGCGTCGACCTGCGATTCGTGGGCGCGACTTGACCAATGTCCATCAGGCTCTTGGGTACGGCGCAGCCACTCAAGCGCGCGACCGACGGTTTTCTCGGTTTCGGCGCTACCGCCAAGTTCGTCGACGAGCGCACTGCGCGCTTCGGGGTCGCGTTGGGCGAAGGTCTCAACTGGGGCCGGCGCCCCGGCTGGGGGCAGCGGAAGGCGCGGTGCACACGTCGCCACAGCTTGCACCTCAGGCGTTGATTCGGTCATCGGCGCCGACGGAAGCGCGACGGCGACGTGATTCGTAGCTTTCGATGAAGCGCCCATCGGCAACGGAGTCGATGCGCGAAGATCGAATGGCGTTGGCTGGGACGGTGCGCTCGTGCGAGCGGGCAGGTCGGTTCCCTTCGCGGGGACCGTAGCAGCGGCGTCGGCGGCGGGAGCGGTGATCGGCGTCGCGCTCATCGCCGCGACCGGAGACGTCGCGGCCTGCTCGGACTCCACGCTAGCGCTTGGCGCTGGCGGGCTCGGCGTGGTGAGTTCAAGTGTCGTGTTCGTTCCGGGCATCGGCGCTGGAATCGTGGCAAGCAACTCAGTGCTCGGACTGAGCGGCACCGCGTCCGTCGCTCGCGCGAGGAGCGCAGGTTCGGGAGTTGGCTACGTCTCAGTGGCTGGCGCGAGAGGCGACACAATCGACATCGCTATCGGCGTCGCGAGTAACGAGAGGTGTTCGAGAGCAATCGGCACCGCGAGGATCTGCGTCGCCTGTTCGGAAGCTCTATGTTCGATGGCGGCGGTCGCAAGGATGACGCGAGTACCGCCAGGGCTCATCATCTCGCCGACCTTGAGCCCGACCGTCCATAGTGTCAACAGCGATGTGATGACGAGGTGCAACAACAGCGACAAAACGAGGCACTTCGCAAGCACACTAAGACGAGTGACGCGGCCGCGCCAATCAACGCTTCGACTGAGCGTGTGTATCAACCAGGCCAGCAGAAGCGCCGCCGCGAGCAGCGCTACGACGAGTAAGAGCCATGGCCAGA
>JAWXCC010000093.1:0-4947 GCA_034440475.1 Phycisphaerae bacterium
GCAGCTCACGATCTACAACGGTGAAGACATCACGCTGGTGCGCGAGTCGCGTCACGTGACGGTGAAGAAGGGACTGAACTCGCTTCAGTTCTCGTGGGCAAACACGCTGATCGATCCGACGAGTGTCACGCTCTCGCTTGGCGCGAACCCCGACGGGCTCGAACTTGTCGACACACGTTTTCCGCACGACCGGCCGCAGGTGCTGTACTGGAACGTGCGGTCCGAGCGCGACGGTGACGCGAAGGTCGACATCAGTTACTTCACGAGTGGCATCTCGTGGGCTGCGGATTACGTCGGCATCACGGATTTGAACGAATCATCGATGGCGTTGCAAGGTTACGTGACGATCACGAACGCGTCGGGCGAAGATTACGACGGCGCGTCGGTTCGCATGGTCGTCGGAACAATCAATCTCGTGGAAAAGATCCGCGACCTCGCGCAGCGCAGCGGGTTGACCTCGACCGCCCTCGCGGGGCTCAAGGACAGCGATGGTCTCGCTGAGATGGACGCACCCACGCATCAGGTAGCTGGGGTGATTTTGATGCAGAGCCTCGATCAGATCGATGCTCGATTCGACCGCAAAGAGATCGTGAAGGAAGGACTCTCGGAGTACTTTATCTTCACGGTGCCGGGCACCGAGACGATCAAGAACGGCTGGTCGAAGCGCATGCGCCTTTTCGAAGGAGCGAAGGTTCCGCTGACGACGGTGTATCGCTACCGACCCGCCGAGTACGGAGAGCAACTCGTGCGCATGTTCCTCGTACGGAACGACGAGAAGAGCACCTTGGGCGGATCGCCACTCCCCGACGGCATCGTGCGCCTCTTCCGCGTGCAGCCGACCGGCGGGCTCTCCGTAATCGGCTTCGTGCCGACGAAGTATGTGCCGATCGGACAGGAGTTCGAATTCAATCTTGGCCGCGATCCACAAGTCATTCTGGAGCGCATCGGCAAGCGCAGTTGGCGCGACGACTTTTGGTTTGAGCGGAAGGATCCGAAGAAGCTCTACTCACCGGACAAAGGCGACCGCGTGGAGGCCACCGACAAAGTGTCGGGCTGGACCGATCACGAAGACCGCGTCGAGCGCATCCGCAACTACCGCGGCGACGCAATTGACGTCGAGTTCCGCTTCGGAATCGACGGCGATGTGAGCTTCAAGAGTGCGCTGGCGCCGACGCTCTTCGACTTCCGCACGCCCGACTTCAAGTCAAGCGTGAAGGCGGGCGAGACGAAGGAACTAGCGTTTGAACTCGCGCGTCGGCAAGGTTCGAGTGCGAAGCAGAATGCTGTAACGCTTCAGGTGCGCGGACCGAGTAGTTGATCGGCCGCTTCAAAATAGACGGAACGCAGCACGTCCGAGGGCAAGTGCATGCCGCGCAGGGTCGGAGCGTCGGTGTTCCCGAAGCGCGAAGGATCGACCATTGCGAGATCCGGATCGCTAATAGGTGACTCCATCGCGCCCTCGCCTTCCCAGAGCATGCGTAACGCCCAGTAACGGCTCGCGTAGAGGTCAAACGCCGTTTCGAGGCTGCTTGCTTTCGCTTGCATCTCCGTCTTCTCTGGAGCTGCAACGAGATGTTCGTCGGCGGTCACGATGTCAGAACCGAAGAGCAGGCGCCCGCGATGACGGCGCATGAAGTCGATCACCGCGTCGGGCGGGTGCTTCGACACTTCGCGGACAATCCATTTCGTTGCACTGGTGTCGAGGTGTAGATTCGGATGACGGGCGAGAAGTCCGGTCAGGAACTCGAGGTCTTCCGGCCAACCGCCCATGTGCGCTGCTATCCACGGCCGGTGGCGAAACCGGTCAAGCAGCCGTTCGAGCGGTTCGTAGTGTGACGGTTTGGTACCGTACTTCGTCGTGTCCTTATAGCGCGAGGCGAACCACGTGTCCGGATCGGCGACATGGGTCATGAACGTCATGCCGAGAGAGTCGGCGAGTTCCATCGCGAGAATGCGGTAGGGGGAGTCGAGCGCGAACAACTTCGGGTCGCCGTACTCGATCGCGAAATCAATGAGACGCGGTGCTTGCCAGAACTTCACGATGCGGGCACCGAGCGTGTGAAACTTCTCGATGCGCTCGAGGAAGCCAATCGTGTTCGCGTACTTGCGATCCTTGCTGCCCCAGTCGGGGATGGCGATGAACCGAATTCGGTCGCCGAAGAGTTCTTGGATCTTCGGCACTTGTTCGAGCAACGTCATGGAATAGACGCTGCCGATGCCGTACAGATCCATCGCCTCGAGCATCATCGGTGCCGCCCTCGGCCCGTTGATATGCGTGTGCACGTCGACGATGGAGAAGCCAAGACGTGGAAACGATGCGGCCTCGGCGCGGTAATCGAATCCAAAACGATTCGACTGATTGACAAAGGGACCGCTGCGCGGACGAACGGCGAGGGGCTTCATGGGCCGCGATAGTAGGGGAGCGCCGCGGGTCAACGACGGCGCGGAGCGCCGGTTCGCGTTCGCTTCTCGGAGGGCCTCTCCCCAACACGATCCGGCACGCGATCTGGACCCCGCGGAAGCGTCGGTCGGTGTTCGAGTGTGCCACCGGCGTGAACGAGTCCGATGTAGAGCTCGCAGTTCCCTTCAACGTCGAGGTGCCGCGTCAGTTCGCAGTCGAGCCACGCCGCCGCCTTCACGGGGACCGGCGCGCCGCCTGGCGACTTGATCGTGATGAGCCCGAGGAACGGATCGGAAGGGTCCTCGCGCCCAGCTTCGAAGATCTTGCTGAGAACGCGATCTTCGGGGCCAATTTGACAGAGCGCGAACCGGCGGCTGTCGCGAATGAGTGGGCTGAGCGGCTGCCCCTTCTCAATAGCAACCATGACGAGGAGCGGAGTTGCCGACACCTGCTGCACCCAGCGGACGATCACGCCGGAGCGCCATTCGCCGTAAGCGGCAGTTAGCACAAATCGGCCATGCGGAATCAGAGCGAGCGCGGCGACGCGAGGATCAACCGCCACGTCAACGAGTTCTGGAATCGGAACGGTGTGGTGCACGGCAGAGGCTAGGCGGCCAAGCGGGCTCGCGTCGGTTTGGACTGCGTGGGTTCCATTCGTCGCGCCGTTCTTGTGACTGCTCCCGTGTCCGTTCGAATTGTTGCCGTCCAACCTACTCGACGAGCTTGGAGGCGAAAGGGCACCACCTCCGTTCACCGGCGGCAGCTTCGCCGCAGGAGTCTCCTTCGCACGAGTTGGTTTCGGTTCGCGTGGACCCATTCGTCGATTGACTCTCTAGCCACCAATCCGTCGGTGGGGCGGTCAGTGGGGTCGTCGTGGAACTCCTCGGGAGAGCCTCGACAAGGCGCGAGTGTCGTGACCTCAGAAAGATGACCCGACGGATGCATCCTCGGGAAGAGGTGTGGACAACCGCGTAACCCTCGTAGCTTGCCACGCTTAGTTCATCCGAGCAAGGAATCTTCGTTCGGATCGCGCAGAGATTTTCCGCCAAAATTGTCATCCTGTGGGCCAAAGTGTTGCAAGGTGGGGCGGCGTGAGGTAATGTGCCCCTGTCAGGACTGAGGTGACCCTTGTTCTTCCTTGGCGAGTACGAGCATTCGCTGGATCCAAAGCAGCGGCTCGCAATCCCAGCTGAGATTCGGGACTTGATGAAGCCTGAGCTTCACGGCAAGGCCTTCATTGCGGCTCCCGGAGGAAATGGCAGCCTCTGGCTCTGGCCCGAGAAGACATTCCAGGATCTCTCGGGTTCCTTGGGTGGGTCGCTTCTCGGTGATGAGGACATGCAGCAGTTCGAGCGGCTCATTTTCTCGCAAGCCGCGCGACTGCCGATCGACGCCGCGGGGCGAGTTCGGGTTCCGGATCGACTCCTCAATACGTTTGGGCTCACGGGTAGCGTGATGATCTTGGGTGTGCGAGACCACTTGGAACTCGCAGTGCCAGCAGTATGGAAGGCCGAGCAGGCACGACTGCAACCAGCGCAGGGCGAAATCTGGCGACGAGCTCGACAAGCTCTCGCAGATCGGCGACGGACGGAATCAGGTCGTATGGACGCGGGAAAGTGAAAGGCCCCGAAAAGCCAGACACGAAAGCCCGATCGGAAAGCCCGATCGGAAAGCCAGTGAAGCGGTAGCGCCCGAAAGGGCTCTTACGCAGTTCGCCAAGTCAAACGCCCGAACCCGCTGCCATGGATAGGCGACGGATTCGGACAGGGAGCGCCGGTTTCGATCGGTGCGAGTGTGTGGAGTTGTCAGTCCGCCAAGGACGGCGGAACCTGAAACTTCCTGCGACGGAGTGAGCGACCGCCGCACATTCGAGGTCATGCTCATGACCTCTCCCGACTGCGCGACCGAGCCATGGATCGGCTCGGGCACGGACCCGTCGCGGCATGGAATCGCTGCGCAGGCCCGGCACCCAGTACACGCCCCGGTCGCGCCCACGCGCGGCCGGGGCTTTTGCTTGTAGCCGTTGGTTCTCGCGGCGTACGACACCAAGAACCTGAGGCAAGAACCCTCAGGAAACATGCACAAAAATGGCGCGACACTGTCTGAAGCTCAGCCCGTTTGAGATCGTCGCGATGCGCACCAGTCGAGGCCGCAATGCCTACGACGTCGCGGCTTCACCAGTCGGGCGGATCGAGCCAACGATCTCGGGCTGATTCGCTTCTGCGGCGAGAATTTGCTCGGCGACCTCACGTCGGTGCACATCGATCTCGCGCGGAAACTCAAACGCGAGCCGGACTCGATCACCTTTGATCGTCGCGACGCGGACGATGCCGATTGGCGCCGCCGGGTTCCCGATGATCACTTCTTCGCCTTCTCGTCGGGTAATGACCAGCATCGCCGGGGACCTCCTGCCCGAAGTTCCTCGCGTGCGTGCGAGGCGCGTGCGGCGCGAAGAGTCGCGCCCTGTCGGTAGACAGAGTGCAGCGTAGCCGAGGGTTCCGCAAGTCGGAAACAAAATCTCCGCAGTCGCCCCCATCCCCTGACCC
>JAWXCC010000094.1:0-33669 GCA_034440475.1 Phycisphaerae bacterium
CGATGCCGATGCGTACGACACCGTATCCGTGCCTGCGCCGCCGTCGATCGTGTCGTCGCCCAGTCCGCCGCTCAGCGTGTCGTTGCCCGCGCCGCCGAATAGACTGTCGTCGCCAGCCCCACCGAATAGAGTGTCGTTTCCTCCGCCGCCCGAGATCGTGTCGTTTCCCGCCAGTCCATCGATGGTGTCATTACCCTCAGTGCCGACCAGCGTGTCGTCGCCGGATGTTCCTGACATCAGAATGCGTGCTTCGAACGTGTCCATTGCGAACCGCGGTTCCCCGCCATTCGCAGCTGGCGCGGCGCTCGACTTGGCAGCGCGACTACCGTCCGACTCACGTCGGAGAAGCGCAACAATCCGCATGAAGGCATGAAGCAATCGATCCCCCTGAGTACCCGTGCCCAGCGCGTGCAGCACCCCCGACGCGTTCGCTGCATCGGCTTCAATCGAACCGATATGAAAACGGTGTTCCGAAGCGGTCTGTCGACGAGATTACCCAAGCCGTTTGTACCCGTTACCTGCGTTAGCACACGCCGATAACGGGGTTTGTCGCCCAATCTCCGCGCGACAGCTTGTGTCGAGCGGGTGCAATCTGCGCCGACACTTCAGCCGAACAGCTCACGTGTGAGTACACATCGGCGAGTTACAACAGCGTCGCGGAGAGCGGCGGGCGGCTGCGGCATCGCTCGCGAACATCCGGCGCACGTCGACGCTCGGATCGTGTCGCGCGACGATTTCGGAGAGCACCTCGCGAAGATCCGTCGTCACCGGAACATCGCCCGGGCCAGTGAGCTGCGCGGCGTCGAGGCTCGTCCATCCGCACGTGATTCCGGCTCCACCGGGCGGCGCGTCATCAATGACGAACGCGACCGAGCCGCCGCCGTGATCGGTTCCGAGACTCGTGTTCTCGGCGACGCGCCGACCGAACTCAGTCATCGCAACGATCGTCACGCGCTTCGCATCAGCTCCAAGGTCTTCGCGGAACGCCGCAATCGAACTGCCAAGGTCGTCGATGAGCGGACGAATTGCTTCGCTTTGAACGAAGTGCGTATCCCAGCCGAGCGCACCGCCCACCGCATCGACCGTCGTCACGACGAGTCCCGTGTCCGACTTCACCAGCCGCGCGATCTCGCGCAGACCGCGGCCGAGGACCGTGTCGGGATACGCGCTCGTCGCTGCCTCGGGCATCGCGCGAAGCGTGCGCAGGCGAGCTTCAGCTTCTAGCGCGGCGCGTGCAGTCTCACCCAGCGCACCGCCATGATCCGCGTACAGCGTGGAGAGACCGGCGAGTAGCGACGGATCATCACCGACAAGTCGGAAGTCGCTGACGCGCTGAATCACAACGCCACCCGGCGCGCCGCGCAACGACTCGGGTAGCGTCGTGCCGATTGCGATCGCCGCGAGCGGTCCCACTGCATTCGGACGGGCTCGGAGCCAGCGACCAATCCAACCTGCGCCAGTTGCGCCGCCGTGCTCGAGATAGTCCTGCGCTTCGAAGTGACTGTGCGATGTGTCCGCGGTGCCTGCGCCGTGCACAATTCGTAGGGCCCCCGCTTCCCAGAGCGGCATGAGCGGACGCAGCGACTCGTGCATGCCGAAGCGATCGTCGAGACGAATCACTTTCGACTTCGCGACGCCGAGCGTGGGCCGGGCGCTGTAGTACGAATCGTCGCCGTATGGAGGCACGATCGAAAGACCGTCCGCCCCACCGCGCAGAAAGACGACGACGAGCACGCGATCATGTATCGGTTGAACGTCAAGAAAATCGGTGCGAGCAATGCGCATGTAAGTCACCATCAGTGCCATTGGAACGCTGGTGCCGCAAGCGCCAGCGCCAGGGGATCGGAGACCGCGAGAATCGCGTCGCGCTCGCGCTCAGTCGGTGCCCGGCCAAAGAGATGCGCGATCGCGGCTGTCTGGTTGCCGCAGCGCTTGACGAGTTCGGTCGCGTTCACCCGCGTGCCATCGATGGCGCCGCGGGTGAGATCTGCGGCGCAATTCCATCTCCAGAAGAGCGAGCCCATCCAAGGTTCCGCTTCAAGCGGATAGCCGTCGGGCGTCGGATACTCACTCGGCGCATGTCCCATGCGGCGCAACGCGTCGAGAATCGCGACGCCGCCGTCGGTCTCGGCCGCAGTGCCGCGCAGCGCGCTCACGACGTAGCGGAACGGTCGCTTCAAAAGCACACCGCGCGACGCACCGAACTCAGTACTCGCGAAGAGTGCCTTGAGCGACGAACGAATATCACCGCGTGACGAAGTGAACACATCGGCCACCGTCGTCACGATTGACCTCGGTGCCGGATCGGCGACGAACGTGCGGCACATGCGCCGTGCAACGTGTGTTGCCGTTGACGGATGGAAGCACACGATGTCGAGCAGCCGCTCGATGTCGTCCTTGCCGCCACCGGCGGGAATTTCGACACCTAACACTTCCTTCGCACTGCTGTCGTGCCGCTTAGGGTCGAACGCCACTTCAGAGACGCGACCGCGCCAGAAATCATGCCCGTAAGTCCAACCCGAGAGACAACGCGCCGCCTCAAAAACGTCGCGCTGGGTGTATCCGCCATCGACTCCGAGCGTGTGCAGCTCAAGCAGCTCGCGGGCGTAGTTCTCGTTCGGCCGATCGCCAGGTTGCGCCACTTTGTTGTCGTGCCCGTCAAGATAAATCAGCATCGCGGGGCTTGTCGCGCTGGCGCGTACGAGCTCACGAAAACTCCCAAGCGCATTCGGTCGGATGACCTCGAACTCATCAGCGACGCGCATCCATTTGCATTCGCCCTTCTGCACGACGATGTTGAAGTGGTCGCACCAAAGTTCGACCATCACTTCGAGGAGTTGACGCTTCGAATGGACCGACCTCACCACGCGAGAACGCCCCAGCGCAATCAGGATCTCTTCCGGCGCAAATTCGTAGAGCTCAGCACGCGCTTCGCTGAGCGGCTCAATCGCTGCGGCGCGCCAGTCGCAACGCGTGTCGTCGATCACACTCGGTTGCAACTGCGCGGCGAGATACGCGTCGACTCCGCTCTGTTCGATCAGCGCGCGGTCGCCTGGTCGCGGCCCGAACGAAACTCGATTGAGCAGATGCGCGACCTCATCGATCGAGTCACCGTGTGGCACGCTGATCGCACCGTCTTCGTCGCCGAGCGCGAGATCGGCGATCTGCTCTTCCAGCCGTCGGCAGCCCGTCAAGCCGAGCGCGACTAAAGCGCCAGCGCTGGCGAACGTTAGTCCGACCGACTGCACGAACTGACGGCGGGTGCTGCGCATGATGAAGTCATCCGATCGGAGCACCGGAAGTCAGAATCGCGGCTGGAGTCCCGCGCTGCCCGTCCCGCAGCGATAAGAGCAAGCAACCCGCACCGCAGGCGAGCGTGAGCGGCAGCGCGACAAACCAGCCAACGACTGGAAGCATCCAGGTTAGGGCGATGAGTGCCCCGCCGCGCATCACGGTTGTTGAACGGATCGGTCCAGCGTCACCGCGCGCACCGACGTGCAATGCCAGCGGTGCCAGGCCGACCAATCCAATCATCAACCACGAAACAGCCATAACCGTGCCCACGAGTTTCACTGCGCCGTTCGGCAGGTTCATGAGCACAATCGCCACCAGCATGATCGGCACAGTCATAGCAAGCCCGATCAGCAACGTTCGTATTGGTGATCGTGCAAGGATCTCGCGTCCGCGCTCGGACGCCGTGGGCAGGAACGCACTCCCACACGCGGCGTACGCGACAACCACGAGCAACACGCCGACATGAATCCAGAGCCAAGCGCTAACGACAGCAGAATTGAGCATGATCGGAGTCCTTGGATAGAGCCTCGTGAAGAGACAGAGACTCGCGCATGGTCGGTGAACCGATCGTCGTTGGGAGCCCGTCGGATTCTATTTCACAGGCAAGTCGATGATTTTCTCGCGAAGCGCGACACGAGCACAAGAGTTACGAAGCCGCGTGGAGTCGCCACGAGTCCCGGCTGGCTGAACGGCACGACCGCCGCAGCGGCGGCATCCGCTCCGGAGAGCGCGTCCGCCTCTTCCCGTGTGTCGGCCGAAGGCAGCACCCAACCGAGACTCGAGAGCATGCCGACCAAAGTCTTCGAAAGGTTCCGAGCGAAGAGCGGCGCCGCCCAGAGTGGAATCGTTCTGATCGAGCGCGGGCACGACCAACTTGCATCGGCGCTGCGGCGCCGTGGTAGAACGCCGCCATGACGGCAGCACCGCTCAAGCTCCTGATCCTCGGCGGAACCGGATTCCTCGGACCCGAGACCATCGAACCGGCACTCGCGAAGGGTGCCGAAGTCACCGTGTTCAACCGCGGCAAGTCGAATCCGGAACTAGTCGGGAAGAAGGGCTGGAAGATCGAGGAGATCCGCGGCGACCGCGACCCGAAGGAGGGCGAAGGCCTCAAGGCGCTTGAGGAAGCCGTGAAAAGCGGTCGCACCTGGGACGCCGTGATCGATAACTCCGCGTACGTGCCGCGCATCGCGCGAGCGTCGGCTGAGCTCTTGAAGAGCGCAACGCGCCAGTACATCTTCGTTTCAACGATCTCCGTGTATCCCGACATTAGCGGCGACATCGATGAAGACTCACCCGTCGGTGCCATGTCCGATCCGACGGATGAGAAGGTCGGCGGCGCGACCTACGGCCCGCTCAAGGCGCTGTGTGAACAAGCGGTGCGCGATGTGTTTGCGGATCGCGCGACGATCGTGCGCCCGGGCCTCCTCGTCGGCCCCGGTGACCCGACGGATCGATTTACTTATTGGCCGGTGCGCATCGCGCGCGGCCTCAAAGTGATTCTGCCGGTGCCGAAGGACCAGTGGAAGAGTTACATGCAGTGGATCGACGTACGCGACCTTGGCGACTGGATGGTGCGCCTCGCCGCCGACGGACACGCGGGAACCTACAACGCACTCGGACCCGATGGGACAATGACGCTCAACGAATTCCTGTTTGGCATCCGTGCGACGACGAGCGCGAGAGTCGAATGGATACCGATCGACGAGAAGTTCTTACTGGAACAGCAGGTCACACCATGGATGGGCTTGCCGCTGTGGATTCCGCAAGAAGATGGCGGCGTCGGCGGCACACGCATGAAGAACGCTCGCGCCATTTCGGTCGGACTCACGTTTCGCCCGCTCGCGAACACAGCGCACGACACCGCCGAGTGGTTCGCCAAGTATCGCCCAGCTGATTTCGATTTCGGGCAACTCGGCAAGCGCGGGCCGGGTGCCGGACTCAGTCGCGAAAAGGAAGCCGCCGTCATCGCAGCGTGGGCAGCGCGGCCGGTGCCTGCGCCGTGACGGGTCTCTCAGCCTCGCGTCGCGCTCACACCACCACGCCGTCGCCGGTCTGTATTTTCCACAGCGTCGCGTAGAGTCCATCGCGCTCCACGAGTTCGTCGTGCGCTCCCTCTTCAACGACCCGACCCTCGTCGAGAACGTAGATGCGATCGGCGTGACGGACAGTGCTCAACCGATGCGCGATCACGATCGTCGTTCGCCCTTGGCAAACCGTCGCCAGCGATCGTTGGATTGCTAGTTCAGTCTCGTTGTCGACCGAACTCGTTGCCTCGTCGAGCACCAGCACCGGCGCATCCTTCAAGATCGCCCGCGCCATCGCAACGCGCTGACGCTGACCACCTGAGAGTTTTTGACCGCGCTCGCCAACAAGAGTCTCGTAGCCCTTCGGCAGACGAATGATGAACTCCTCCGCTTCGGCGAGTCGGGCAGCCTCGATGATCTTGTCGCGCGGCACAATTGCAAGACGCTGACCGTCAAGGGAACCGACGAGACCATACGCGATGTTCTCAGCGACGGTGCCGTGAAATAGGAAGACATCTTGACTGACCACAGCGATCGCCCGGCGCAGTTCCTCAAGGCGTAGTTCACGCAGTTCGATGCCGTCGAGCGTGAGCGAACCCGCGAGTTCGCAGGTCCCCGCGCCGCGGTCGTAGAGCCGCAGAAGCAGCTTCAGGACCGTCGTCTTCCCACCGCCGGTTGAACCCACGATCGCAGTAGTTTTGCCCGCTGGAAACGCGAGCGACACGTCGCGCAACACTGGGTGACCAGGCACGTAGCTGAACGTGACGCTGCGAAACGCCAGTTCGCCACGCACCTCGTTGACGTCAAGCGCGCGAGCGCCGTCCTGCACTGCAATCTTCGTTGCGAGAAGATCGAAAATGCGCGCCGCGCTCGCCATACCGCGCTGGTAGAGGTCGAGTACCTGCCCGAGTCGCGTGAAGGGCCAGAGCAGCCGCTGCGTAAGAAACGTGAGCAATGAGTACGAGCCAACAGAGAGTTCGCCGCGCATTGTTAGTATGCCGCCGTAGAGCAGCGTGGTCGTGAAGCCAATCACGATCACCATGCGGATGAGCGGCGCAAATGCCGCGGACATGCGAATCGCGCCGCGATTCGCCGCGACGTAGTCCAAACTCTCGGCCCGAATGCGGTCGGCTTCAAAGCTCTCAGCGGCGTAACTCTTCACCGTCGCAATGCCCGCGATGTTGCCAGACAGCTGCGAGGCCAGCAGCCCAGCCTTCTCGCGCACGTCGGTGTAGCGAGGCGCGATCCGCTTCTGAAACGCGAGCGACCCCCAGATCACGATTGGCAGCGGAAGCATGGCGATCACAGCGAGTCGCCACTCGAGAAAGAAGAACGTGGCGATCGTCGCGACCGCGGTGACGAACAGTTGAATAAGGTCGTTCGCTCCGCCGTCGAGGAAACGCTCAAGCTGGTTGACGTCGTCGTTCAAGACCGCGACAAGCGCGCCGGTCGAGCGATCTTCAAAGTACGAGAGGTCAAGCCGCTGCACATGCGCGTAGGCATCCATGCGTAGCGCGTGCTGAAGTCGTTGCGCCAGATTCCGCCAGAGAATCCCGAGCCAATATTCAAAGAGCGATTCGAACAGCCACACGACGACAGTGATCGCGCTCAAGATCCACAGTTGCGTCACAACGTCGGGCACGCCCATCCGACCGAGCCACGACTTGTCTTGCGCCACGACGACATCGACCGCCATACCAATGAGAAACGGCGGCGCGAGGTCGAGCAGCTTGTTCGTGATCGAACTCCCCGTCGCGAGCCAGAGCGCCTGTCGCTCCGGGCGCGCGTAGCGCAGGAGCTGAGCAAGTGGCGAAAGTTCGCGATCCGGCATGAGCCGAGTTGTACCCGCAGGCGCGCTTCGAGTTTCTACAACGCAATCAGTTGGACGCGCGAGCTCGTTTGCCCGAGAATCACGGAATGCCCGCCACCAAACTCCTCGCATTTTCAGGCAGTTCCCGCCGCGCTTCCTTCAACGCACTCCTCGTCCGCGCCGCGGCGGCAAGCGCGCGCGACGTCGGCGCCGAGATCACCGTGATCGATCTCCGCGAGTTTGTCATGCCGCTCTACGACGGCGATCTGGAGGCGAGTGAAGGGCTGCCTGCCAACACGGTGAAGCTCAAGGAAATCATGAAGGCCCACCAAGGACTGCTGCTCTCATGCCCTGAGTACAACAGTTCCATGTCACCGCTCCTCTGCAACACGATCGCCTGGTGCTCGCGCCCGGCGGCGGGTGAATCGCCACTTGTGTGCTTTCAGGGCAAAGTCGCTGGACTGCTGTCGGCGAGTCCCGGCGCGCTCGGCGGGCTGCGCGGCCTCGTGGCTGTCCGATCGCTGCTCTCGAATATCGGCGTCCACGTCATACCCACGCAGTTCGCTCTGGCGAAGGCACACGAAGCATTCAACGCCGATGGAACGCTGAAGGACGAGAAGCACGCCGCAGCGGCGAAGAAGGTCGCGGCGGAAGTAACGCGAGTGGCTGGCGCGTTGAACAGATAGCAGCGAGTGGTGAAAGTGCTTTGCAGGCGAGGATGTGCAGCCCACATGACTTTGGCCACAGGCTGCCATCGGAACGATGACCGCGGACTGGCTGCGGTCGCAGCCGCTGCGTCCCGCTGATAGTCGCGAGCGACGACCGCGCGCTTGGGCTCTCGCCATCGCGAGACGGATGACTCTCATCCCGCGCGCATCCTGAGCACAATCGAAATTCTTGCCGGATCGATGTCCCCTGCCTGAGGGCAACGTCGCCTTCCCTCTCTGACGGGCTCAACGGAGTGCCCCGCCGACATCGGCGAACCCGATGCCAGCAATCAGGGAGATTCTCGTACTTCGTCGACCCGCCGTCACCTGCTCGTCCTCGGTCGCCTCGCTGCTCGTGGCGTCGGTGACGGACAAGATCTCGGCGTGCCGCGTGGCGCGCGGAGTCCGCGCGGCACCTAACAGACTCACAACCACAACGCACCCTCCACACGAAGGAACACCTATGACCACTCGACTCTCGCTCATCGTCCTCGTGTCACTGACCTTGACCGTCGCGTCGCTCGCCGCCGCCGCCGACGTTTACGACTTCCGCGTCGTCGCTGAAACCGGAGACGCCGCTCCCGGCTCACTCGGCGGAAGTTTCCTCAACTTCAGTGGTGTCAGCCTCAACGCTTCCGGGCAAGTCGCCTTCCGCGCCGACACAACTGGCGCCATCGCCGAGAGCGGCTTATGGATGACGAAGTTCAGCAATCCGCAGGTGATTCAGTTCATCATCGGTCAGGACTATCCCGTTCCGAACAGCGGCGGCCAGCACTTCGGCGAGTTCCTTTCGTCCACTACACACCGCATCTCAACGATGCTGGAAACGTTGGCTTCTCTGCGCCCGTGGGTGACGAGGTGATCAACTCTGGCATCTTTCGCATGGTCAATGGCAGTATCGAAACCATCGCAATTCCTGGTGGTCCAGCCAACGGTGCTGGCCCCGGCGTCACCTTCAAATCGCTTCTCAACCTCATAGCGTTCAACGACGACAATCTCACTGCAACCCGAGTGCAACTCATGGGGCCGGGCATCAACGTCTCAAACGACAGCGGCCTCTACCTCACATGGTTTGGTGGATTCCAACTCGGCATTCGCGAGGGGAACGCTGCTCCCGGCGTTCCGGGCACGAGTTGCGACGGCTTCGGATTCACGATGCCGCTCCTCGGCTCGGATGGCCAAATCGCGTTTGACGTCTCGCTGAAGGGCGCGACCGACGTGAGCAGCAGTCGTTGGCGCGGTTGGCCGGGGGCGGTCACGAGCCTCGCGAAGGAAGGAGATCCTACACCCGAGGGTGGTGTCTTCGGCGGACTAACACCTTACTTCTGGACCATGAGCCTGAGCGACAGCGGAGCGGCGTTCCGTTCTCCGATCGAGACCGTCACCGGTGCGAAACAGGCGATCTGGCACGCATCGGGCGGCGCAGCGAACACGGTCAGCTCGCTCGCAGTCGAGGGCGATCTAGGTCCGCTCGGGTTCTACGAGACGATCGGCTCGCAAGTCCCGAACACCTCCGGGGACGGCAGAACGATCTTCACCGCACGATTTGCCGCGTTCGGTCTACCCGACGCAGAGGACTCGGCAATCCTGAGCGTCGCCTCCGGCGAGGCGGCAGCCGTGCTCCTCTGCGAAGGCGACTGGGCCTATGGCTTCGGGGCTGGCGTCGAGATCGATGATGTTGCCTCTTTCGACAACTACGCCGCGTTTGCGACGAACGACACCGGGTGGACGCTGATTCGAGCCCAGGTCCGCGGTCCAGGCATCAATAAAACTAACACCATTGGCTTCTGGACCATCGACCCTGACGGGGACATTCACTACGTTGGCCGCACTGGTGTATTCCTCTCGTTCGACGGCGAACCCGTGCGGCTCGTTGAAACGATCTCCCCGCAATTCGGCGTCGGGCCGCAGAGCGGGCGACGGTCGTCGATCAACAATCGCGGCGATGTCGCGCTGGCGATTCGATTCACGAACGGCGACGCAGCCGTCGTCGTGGCGCAACTGCCATCCGCCCGCCCTGGCGACATCAATCTCGACGGCGCGGTGGATGCCAAGGACCTAGCGATGCTCCTCGGTGCTTGGGGAACAAACGGACCGGTCGGCACGGGCGGCGACGTCGATCTCGACGGCGACACCGATGGCCAAGATCTCGGTGCGCTACTGGGTGCGTGGGGACCATGCCGCAACTGACGCATGCAGCCCCACCGATTTGGCGAGCAAGACGGACGGTTGGAACGCGTCGTCCCACGGGCACAGTGCGTCGTCACCAACGAGGCACGCCCGTGGGACACCGATCCGAACACGCGGACGCAGACCGACCGAAGAATCACGATGTTACGCGGCTCCTTCGAGAGTCTTGCGACGGCGACGAGTCGGCGCGCGACGCACTCTTGGGCGCTGTGAACGGCGATCTGTTAGGTCTCGCTCGGGCCCAAATGCGGGACGAACGCAACGACCACACGCTCGGTGCGACGGCGCTCGTGCACGAGGCGTACCTCCGGCTGTTTCGCTCGCTGACGCCTGATCCAGCGCCGAACACGGCTCCAGATTGGACCAATCGGGCGAGCTTCTACGCGGCGGCAGCGACCGCAATGCGCCGTATTCTCGTGGATCACGCTCGGGCGAGATCGCGGGCGAAGCGCGGCGGAGCGCCGCGCGCGTCACAGCGCGTGTCGCTTGATGTCCTCGAGGCTGCCCGAACGACCGAGCCTGAAACCGTGCGCGCGCTCGACGAGGCAATCGATCGCCTCGCCACAATCGACGCCCGTGCGGCCGAAGTGGTGCGCCTGCGCTTCTTTGCGGGGCTGGAGCAATCGGAGATCGCCAAAATCCTTGGCTGCACCGAGCGCACCATCAAGCGCGACTGGGCCTTTGCACGAGCGTGGCTGCATGACGCGCTGCTTGAGACGGAATCAGAGACAAGTACCGGCGGCGCACCATGATTCAACTTGATTGGTCTCTCGTGAAGGAGACGCTCGCCGATGCGATTGAACTCGCACCAGAGAGGCGTGAGGAGTTCCTGAGCAGCCGTTGCGGTGTCGACACCCACCTTCGTGATGCCGTCGACCGATTGCTGCGCGGACACGACTCGGCAAAGGGCTTTCTCGACAAACCGCCGGCGAAGTCGACCATCGTTGAGCGCGCTCCGCCGCAGCGCGTCGGTCCCTATCTGCTTCGGGAGCGCCTTGGCGAAGGAGGCTTCGGCGTCGTCTATCGGGCGACGCAGACTCACCCCTTTGATCGCGATGTGGCGATCAAGCTGCTGAAAATGCAATCGCACGCGAGCGCCGTTGCGGAGCGATTCCGAACTGAGCGTGACGCGCTTGCTCGCATGGACCACGAGGACATCTGTCGCGTCCTCGATGCAGGGCTGACCGAGGAAGGATCGCCGTTCGTTGTCATGGAGCTTGTGCGCGGCAATGCCATCAACGACCACTGCGCTTCGCATCGCCTCGCGGTCCGTGAGCAAGCCGCGCTCGTCGCCCGTGCCGCGCGTGCGGTGCATCACGCGCACCAGCGAGCGGTTATTCACTGTGACGTGAAGCCATCGAACATCTTGGTCAGTGTCGAGGGCGACACGACTCGGCTGCGCCTCATCGATTTCGGTATTGCTCGCGCGATCGACGAGGCTGATCCAGATGCCCGCAATCGCAGCGACTTGGCTGGCACGCCGAGATGCATGAGCCCCGAGCGCCGCACAGCGACTCGCGCCGCCGATGTGCGCTCCGATGTGTACTCCCTCGGTTCGGTGCTTGCAGAACTGTTGAAAGACGCCGAAACGGCGGATCTCGCGCGCGGCGCTCGGCTCTGCAGCGACCTTCACGCGATTGCGACCCTCGCCACGACAGTCGATCCCGCTGGGCGATGCGACTCAGCAGCAGCGTTCGCCGATGACATTGATCGCGCGCTTCGAAACGAGCCGCTGCGAGCGATGCCTCAAGGCGCGTGGGGGCGAGGACAGCGTTTCGTCCGCCGCAACCGCGTCGCGAGCGTCCTCACCGCGACCGCGGCCCTCGCGATTATTGCTGGCACTGGATTCGCGCTGAAAGGGCGCGCCGGCGCCATCGTCGCGCGCGATGCTGCGACGCGCGAGGCGAGGCGCGCCGAGTTTGTCTCGACGTTCCTCCTCGACGACATGCTCGGCTCGCTCGACCCAGATGTCGCGCGTGGACGCGACGTCACGGTCCTTGAACTCCTCGCTCGCGTCGACGAGCGAATGCGCACCGCTCTCGCTGACGATCCCCTCCTCCTTGCAGATGTCGCTGCCGCGCTCGGAGGCGCTTACGCTCACATCGGAAGTGATAGTGAAGCAATCACAGCTTTCGAGTTCGCAATCGCCATGCGGGAGCAGGTCGATCCGCCAGCGCCTGAACATATCCTTAGCTGGCGCCTCGACCTTGCAGAGGCGATGTTCGGCGATCCGATTCGTCATGTCGGCGCAGTCTCGCTTCGGGCTCAGAACGCATTGGACGCAATCGCAACGTTAGGCCCGTGGCATCCCATCTCCATGCGAGCGCGACTCAAGCACACGCCGATGCCGATCGACGTGACGGCACGAACCGTTGAGTTGGAAGAGATCGCGGCCCGCGCTCGCTCGCTTGGTCCGGACGGCGAGGCGATCTCCTTGGATGCGATGCGCGGGCTCGCGAAGATCTATGGCGAGTTTGATCGGCAGGCGGAGTCGCTCGCGCTCTTCGAGCAGGTCGTCGCGGCGACCGAGAAGCGATTCGGGCCCGCGCACTCCGAGACGATCGTCGTCAAACGCGATCTTGCGGAGAGCCTGATGAAGTCCGGTGAGCACGATCGTGCCAGCGACATGTTCGACGAGGTCGTGATTCGAACCCGCGCGCTCATTCCCGCCGAACATCCTGCGCTCACAGGGATTCTTACAATTGTCGCCGCTCAGAAGGTCGCCATGGATCGACCAAACGAGGCGATACCGCTCGCCGAGGAAGTTGAGCGGGCGGTGCTTGAGCGCGATGGTCCGGACTCGATGCAGTACATCAGTGCGCGACTCACGCGCGGCCAAGCGCTCGTCGCGGCGTCGCGGTTTGATGGGGCGATCACGATTCTCGAGCCGCTGATCCCAACCCTCCGACTCCAATGGGGTGACCGGCATGTCCGAGTAGGGCGCGCCTTGCTCACCCTCGCTCGCGCGAAGGCTGGTACGGGCGATCGCGATGGAGCGATTGTTGCGGCCACCGGCGCGAGCGTGAGCGTCGCGTCAACCAGCGACATCGGTGTCGCAGCGCTGGAGGTGCGCTGCCGAACCTTGGTCGAAGTCGGACGCAACAGAGAGTCGCACGAGCTCGCCAGAGGAGCGCTCCGTGAAGCGCCATCGAGCACTCCACCCGAGATGCTCGCGCGACTTCGGGCGCTTCAGGCTGAACTCGGCCGGTGACAGGGAATTCACCAACCGCTTCCGCTGATTGGCGTGCTACGGCTGGAGCGACCGGACCATGAAGGATCCGATCATGTAGTCGAGGTAGCTGTTGACCGTGGGGTACGAGAGTACCAGCGACTAGCCAAGACGGGACGCGTTCCACGTCTGACCGTGTGACGCTGCGAGCATTCGCAGGAAGCGCATCGCAACCTGCGCCGAGCCGGGAAAGCCGCATGTTGGAAGGTCGCGGGAAGTTAGTTGCGCTAGCAGCCCCGGGCGAAAGTCATTCGGGCTGCGAACGAGCCTGATAGCTCATCTGCGGCGTCGCCGCGACTTGCCGTATCTTGCGGATAAAGCTGCGTCGCGGCTCCCACTCTACAGTTGGGCATCTGAGCCAGCGTTGTTCGTTCTCGCTACCAAAGCACTTTCGCCACGGACTGCTAGATAGTTTTCTTGCCAGTGTGGAAACTGGCGGGCAACGAGGACACCGCCATCCGGAAACCCGCCCATGAGCCAGTGCCGGTCGCGCGACGCCGCGCTGCCGAGTTCGGACGTCAGTAACGGCGAAAGCTCAAGGATGGCGATGCGACCGGCGAGAGACTCGCTCACCCGCGTCGACGCGCGATTCATGACCAACGAGGCGCGAATCAAGCTGTGGCATCTTTACCCACAGATTTCAGAGCGGTGATACACTAGCTATCGAAATAAATGGGTGAGATCGCGAGCCCCGGCGAGAAGAGGTGGCCGAGCGCCTTGTGCGCGCCGTGAGCGAGCCTTGATCGCCCGGTAGGATCGCGCGAGGTCGGTCTTGCCAAGCGACCTGCGAATACGTTGCCGGACTCCTCGCGCGAGGCATCCGCCCCACCTCCGCCCCGTCATCTGCGATCGCGCTCGCTAACGATTCGCAATTGCGCGCTAGCATAACGCCGCGCGCGGGCGACACCCATGTGAGCCCTGCTGGCTCAACGCGCTCGGGTCGCTGCTTCACTCCAAACACTAAGGTGCCCATGATTTCCTTTTCGCTTGCAATTGCATTCGCAGTGACGACGGCGGTCGAAGCCTCTGTTTCTTCGATCGAGCATATTGATATCCCGAATGCCGCCCAGCGCGCTGCTGGCATGGCGCCAACGAGTTTTTCGTTCGCTGCGCCTAGTGGCACGATGGTGGTCGACATCGGTCCTTGGTCTGCGCGATCGGATGCATTTGTCGTCAAGGTCGCATCCGACGATGACGCGTCGATTCAGCGGCCCGCCCAGCCAGCTCGCACGTTTCGAGGTGGAATCCGTGGCGCGCCAGACTCCATCGTTCAGGGAGGAATGACGAAGGATGGCCTGTGCGCGGTTGTTCTCCTAGGCGACGACGGCTGGTCGATCCAGCCAGACGGCCTTGGAGGCCACGACGCGAAGCCGCTCTCGTCGTTGTCGATGCCGCCCGGCTTTTGTGCGGTGCTTGATCCCCCAGGAGGTGCCAATCAATCGGCGCCTGGAGGGTCGGCTGGGGGCGTCGCAGGCTTCGATTGCGGCCGCATGACCGAGCTCGCATTCGACGCGGACTTCGAGTTCTTCGTCTCAAACGGAAGCTCGGTCGACACCACAGTCGCTGACATCGAGGCAGTCCTTGCTGGGATGCAGGCGATCTACGCGGCCGAGATCGATCTCCAATTCGTGGTGACCGCGATCGTGGTCCGCACGACCTCCGACGACCCGTACACGACGACTAACCACTCGTTGCTCCTTGGTCAGTTGTCCAGCGAATGGCAGTCGAACCAAGCTGACATAAACCGCGACCTCGTTCACCTCATGACGGGAAAGAATCTGGATGGCTCAACGATCGGTGTCGCGTTCAACCCCGGCGCTTGTAACCCCAGTTCGATGTTCGCACTCTCGCAGTCGAAGTACAGCAACAACTTCGCCCAGCGCGTTCTCGTGACAGCGCATGAGATCGGGCACAACCTCGATGCCGATCACTGCAACGGCCAGTCGACATGTGGAATCATGTGCAACGCCGTCGGCGGCTGCAACGGAAGTATCACAACCTTCGGTACGTTCTCTGTCGGTCAGATCGTCGGATTCGTCAACGCTGTCGCATGCCTCGGTCCGATCTCGCCATCAAGCATCGTGGCATCGAACGGCACGGTCTGCGGCGGTGTCGAAGTGGTTTTCACGCCAGCACGCGGTGCCTTTTCACACACCGTCTATCGGTATGTTGCGGGCGTTCCAGTACCGGTCGCGCTCAACGCGACGAGCCCGTATTTCGACTCGACCGCCGTGCCCGGCGTGAGTACGAACTACGCCGTGACGGCGACATATCGGGGTGGATGCGAATCCGATCCCGCAGATGGCATCGACGCTGGCTTTGCGCCGTTCGCTCCGAATCTAACAAGCGGCGTCGTCGCATCCGACGGGACCTCTTGCACGGGCGTGAGCGTCGTATGGTCCGCAGCCTCAGGGGCTGCCAGTTACGAGATCTGGCGGAGCCAAAGCGGCTTGCCGGACGACGCGGTGTTCGTTTCGATCGATAGCGCGAGCCCGTTCCTCGACGGCTCCGCAGTGCCCGAAACGGTCTATCGATTCTTTGTGCGGACCGTGAGTGGCTGCGGCGAACTCGGCCCGCTTGGAACGGGCGACCTCGGTTCGCGATCGACACCGCCATCGGCGACAGCCGTCGACGCCACCGACGGCACCGCGTGCCCCGACATTGCAGTGTCGTGGGCTGCAGTGCCCGACGCGACCGGTTATGCGCTGTGGCGCAGCGCGACATCCAATGCGGAGTCGGCGCGAATCCTCGCGACGAACGCCAGTTCGCCATACGTCGACAACGATGTTCCAGCTGGCGCGCAGCGCTGGTATTGGGTCCAGTCGCTGAGCAACTGCGGCGCGGGCGACCTCGGGGTGGGCGACCAAGGCGCCAGCGGTGCATCTGCCGATCTCGACGGCAACTGCCACGTGGACGGTGCCGACCTCGCGATGATGCTCGGAGCATGGAACACCTCAGGTCCCGGTGATCTCAACGGCAGCGGCGCGGTGGATGGAGCTGACCTCGCCATTCTGCTTGGAGCGTGGACGGGGTGAGGCGCTGCCCAACCGAAGAAGCGCGGTGCGGATCTGCGCGCACGCGGTTCATCGCGGGGCTGACTCGAAGCCCCGCTGGCGTCGAACGAAGCGGGGTTTTAAGACAGTGGCCGCAGAGGAGGCGCACCCGCGGCGCGCAACTGGGGCGTACGCCGCTCTCAGGCACCTGGCATCGCGGTGTCGGGCCAGCGATCGCGATTCCGCCGATCCGCGCGCGCAAGACCAGACCGGCCGGTCGACCGCTTCTCGATGAACTCGGGGTCATCGCCAAGTGAGGCCCGTTAGGCATCGTGCGACGGAGGCTCCGCGTGCGTGAGCGGAAGTACGGATCGATTCCAGCCACGTCGCCCAACGGTCACCGCCGCGCGCCAGCGATCAAACGGCGAGGGATTCAGAGCCTCGCGCCCCACAGGAGCTCTTGATCGCCCACCTGTCGGAGAGGGACGGACAAACATGCATAGCCGAAGCGTGGCTTGGCACGAGCATGGCCGCCCTGCTCGCGGTGTGCGTCATCTGCGCCAGCATTGTGTTAAGCAAGAACATGGGCTCGCTGTTGAGGGCGTTAGACTTCGATTCGATGCGATGTGCCACTTCAATTCTCGCGATTGTGACTCTCTGCGTGTCCGCGGTCGCGGATGACCCGAAGCCAAATCAGCGGGCGCTCGCAGTCATGCGCGACGTAAAGGCGGCGCTTGAGTCGACGATGTCGCCGGACAGTCGGACCATGGGTTCCAACGGAATGGTGTTGGCGATCTGGTATCCGCTTGTGCCGCAGTCGAGCGAGTTCGTAGCGAGAGCAACGAGTGGCCTAGCCGCCTCGCGGTCACTGCCCGCGATCAAGCTTGGCGAGCTGCAAGCGACGACGGCGCCGATGTGGGAGCCCACCGGGGTTACGTGGGATGGAGTCGTCGATCACGTCATCAAGTTCCGCCGAGTCGAACTCTGGAACGCGCTTCGACAGCGCGATTACGCTCGTGCCGCGCTCGCCGCATCGACGATCGCGCGATGGGCCAGCGCTTGCGGAGATCCGCCGTTTCCAAGCGTCAACGTCGAGAAGCCGGCGCGAGAAGCTTTGCAGAACGCCCTCGATCTAGCGGTGGCTCAAGGCCGCTCCACTGAGGAGTTCGCGCTACTGCACGGAGCGGTGATCTCCAATACCGATCGCGAAGACCCGTGGGCCATGGTGAGCGGAGTCGAGTGGAGCGTCGAGCGCCGCGCACGCGACCTCGATGCGAGGATTCGTCAGGCGTTGTCGCAGGCGGACGTCGCGGATCTTCTTGGCGATGGCAAACACGAAGAGAACGCGCCGCTCGATGATGCAACGCGCGATCGCTTGCTCCTGGAACTCGCTGCATGGGGCGATGCCGAGCGCGCGCTGCTGCGCGAGGCCAAGGATCCCGCTCATCGCGCTGACGCCGCCAAGGACGCAATGAATCAGGCTGAAGCCGACGTTGTGTGCGAGACGTACCGGGGCTTTTTCACCGAAGCCGCCGAACGTTTCAACATTAGTTCCGACCTCACCGCGTGGCGATCGACGCTCGGATCATGGACGCCGGATCAGCCGTTGCCCGCTGCGCCAGCGTCGCTGGTATCGACCTTGGGTTGGCTCGATCTCGCCGATGCCGTGCGATTGTCGGACATGGAGAATCCGAAGCGCGCGGAGCAAGCGCTGCCGGCACTCGTCGCGCGGCTCGATGCGTTGCCGCCCTTTGTGCGTCACGACTTCGGACACCGCACCGATGTCTTCCTTGAAACTCGGCGCGGCGCGATGCCGTTGCATTGGATGGCAGTGCAGATCACCGAACTCGGTGGGGCTATTCGCACGTCGGCGCTCGCGCCGTCGGATGGCAAGGCAGCCCAGCGGATCGCGTCGGCCGCGGACGCGCTACTTGCATTTGATCTTTGGGGAGCCGACGTCGCTGCCAGCACGTTGCTTGAGCGAGCCTTGCTCGATGATCGCATCGCGGGCTCGCTGACAGATGCCGATCTCAAGCAGAGGTACGGCGCGCTCGTCGAGCGCGCGATCCAGCGCTGTGCTGATGCGCCAACGGCGATGCGAGCTGATCTCGCCAACCGTTTTGCGCGGCGCGCGCGGAGCGCATGGCAATCGATGACGCCGGAGGTGATCGCACGCGAGAAGGTTGACGAGATGTATCGCAGGCACGTCGCGGTGCTCGCGACTTGGACGGAGAGCCAGCTCGTGACGGCGCTCGGAGCGATGGTGGTGCACGATGCCGACCTCCTTGGCATCGATCTCATCGACGGCGTGATGCGCGGATCAAGCGGGTATCGCATCGCGCTCGACCCGCCGCAGAAGCACCCGACCATGCCCAGCTTCGATTGGCGCGCGATCGTGGGGGAACAGAACACACGAGGCTGCTCACCGCCGCGCACACCTACGACGCCGCGCTTCGGAATGCCGACTTCGTAACAACCGTTCCAGCGCCCGGACTGGATTCGTTCACTTCGAGTGAGATCGCAGCGCGATTACGCGCCGCGTGGCGAGCAGCAACTGCCTCACTCTTGTCACCCTGATTCCTGAACCCTTCAGCTTCCCGACGACTCCCCGAGTCCGAGCGGCCCCAGCAACACCTGCCAGTGAAGGCCCGCCACCCAACAACACAGCCGAGCCGCGCAGAGCGATCTCCGCTACGAACGTAGCGGGACGACTCCGGCGCAGCTCGGCTGCGAGATTCTTCGCGCGGCAATCAGTATCGGTAATGGGCGGGCTTGTACGGTCCGTCGACCGGCACGCCGATATATTCCGCCTGCTGCTTTGTTAGTTTCGTGAGTCGCACGCCGAGCTTGTCGAGGTGCAGTCGCGCGACCTTCTCATCGAGGTGCTTCGGCAGCGTGTACACCTTCTTCTCGTACTTCGCCGCGTTCTGGAAGAGTTCGATCTGCGCCATCACCTGATTCGTGAACGATGAGCTCATCACGAACGACGGGTGACCGGTCGCGCAACCGAGGTTCAACAGTCGACCTTCCGCGAGGATGATGATCGACTTGCCGTTCGCGAAGACCCACTCGTCGACCTGCGGCTTGATGTTGACCTGCTTGACGCCCTTGATCTTGCCGAGGCCAGCCATGTCGATTTCATTATCGAAGTGGCCGATGTTGCCGACGATCGCCTTGTCCTTCATCCGCTTCATGTGATCGGCGGTGATGATGTCGGCGTTGCCCGTCGCCGTGATGAACATGTCGGCCGAATCGACCACGTCTTCGAGCGTGACGACTTCGTAGCCTTCCATCGCGGCCTGAAGTGCACAGATCGGATCGATCTCTGTGATCTTCACGCGGCAGCCTTGGCCACGCAGCGACTGCGCGCAGCCCTTGCCGACGTCACCGTACCCGCACACGACCGCGACTTTGCCCGAGAGCATGACGTCGGTCGCGCGCATGATGCCGTCGACGAGCGAGTGGCGGCATCCGTAGAGGTTGTCGAACTTGCTCTTGGTGACGGCGTCGTTCACGTTGATCGCGGGAAAGAGAAGCTGATTGAGCTCCTGCATTTGATACAGGCGATGCACGCCGGTCGTGGTCTCTTCAGACACACCCTTGATGTTGAGTGCGGTCCGCTGCCAGTACGTTGCATCGGCCGCCTGAATGTCTGCTAGGAGTTTGAGCACCACGCGGTACTCCTCGCTGTCGGCAGCGGTCGGCGCTGCCACCTTACCGGTCTTGTTGAACGCGAGTCCCTTGTGGGCGAGCATCGTCGCGTCGCCGCCGTCGTCCAAAATCAGGTTCGGACCTTTACCGTCCGGCCACTGCATCGCGCGGAGCGTGCACCACCAGTATTCAGCTAACGTCTCGCCCTTCCATGCATACACAGCAATGCCCTTGGGCTTGTCGTGCGTGCCCTTCGGTCCCACCGCGACCGCTGCGGCAGCGTGGTCCCGCGTTGAGAAGATGTTGCACGACGCCCAGCGCACTTCGGCGCCGAGATCAACGAGCGTCTCGATCAGCACGGCGGTCTGCACGGTCATGTGCAAGCTGCCGGTGATGCGGGCGCCCTTGAGCGGCGACTTTCCCTTGTACTCACGACGGAGCGCCATGAGGCCAGGCATCTCGTGCTCGGCAAGTTCTATCTCCTTGCGACCGAACCGGACGGTGTCCGCGGACATGTCCCGCACCTTGAAGGGCAGGTCGCTGAAGAGGGGAAGTCCCGTGTCCATGAAGTTCGTGGACGGGGTGCCGGACTTGCCCGGCTTCCCATTGTGGGAGGGGGCGGACGACTTGCTCGACTTGTTCGGGGGGGTCGCGGTGGCGGTCACAGGTGCCTCGGGTACAAAGGGTGCTGAGTTGGTGCAGGAAACGAACCGATGATGGGTCCCCGGCGTTCCGGGACTGGATAATCGGGGATGGACCGGCTGGTCCGACATTCATCCATTCATCCGGATGAACGAATGATGCTAATCCCGTCGCGGAACAGCGTCAAGGGCACAGTCAAAGATCAAAAGCACAAAATCGGTCGCAACGAGACTTCGATTGAGACCGTTTCAGCGAGACCTCCATGAAACGTCCACGATCCCTGTCGTCCGCTACCGCAGCACTCGCCGCCCTCGCCGCCGTCGCGGCGTTCGCAAGCGACCCCCCTTCCGTCCCCTCTCAGACCACCACGACACCAACTCGCGCCGAGAGAGCACCGTCTGGCCCTCCCACGCGCGCCGAGACCGACCGATCTGCGATCTTGATGCGGGCTCCCAAACCGGGGCCAGGTGGTTTCGTTGGCGATCCATACCCCTTTGAGACCTGCGTCGTCGATGGGACGAAGCTCGGTGCGGACGCAGTGACCGTTGTGCTTCGCGACGCCGCGCCACTGGCCGAGGGTCGCCAACTCAAGTTCTGCTCAGCAGCCTGCGAAGCGAAGTTCAACGCCGCACCGTTGAGCTACCTCGCGAAACTCGACGAGGAGATTCGGAAGACGCAGGCTGGGTCGTATCCGCTTGATCACTGCATTGTCATGATCGAGAAGAAGCTCGACGCAGACGCCCAATCCGTTGTGTACGGCAACCGCCTGTATCGCCTGTGCTGCGACAAGTGCGTGGTGAATTTCGACAAGAATCTTGACCGCTACGTTCGGGTGTACGAGAAGCTGCTGACAACGAAGCAGCGCGGAAAATACCCGTTCAGCACGTGCGTCGTTTCTGGCGTCCAACTACCCGAAAAACCTTTCGACCTCGTCATTGGAACGCGACTCGTGCGCCTCGCCGATGAAGCAGCTGCGAAGAAGTTCTACGAGAATCCATCCGAGTATCTCGCGAAGCTCGACGAAGCAAAGAAGGAGCAGGCGCAGACGAAATCGAAGGACGCGCCGCGCGTGCCTTCCACAAAGTGACAGGCACGCTTCAGAGGATTCTCGCCCTTCTCACACGGGAATAGCAGCGGTGAGGATCTCAGGCGCGCCGCTGCCGACGAGCACGTTATCTTCGATTCGCACGCCGCCAATTCCCATCGCCAGTAGTTGATCCACCTTGGTCCAGTGCAAGCAGTCGGCGAAGCGCTCGCGCCGCGCGGGATCTCGCAGCAACGCCCCGATGAAGTAGAGGCCCGGTTCCACGGTCATCAGGTAGTCGGCCGCGAGCGGGAGGTCTACGCGGAGCGAGACTCCGCAACACTTGCCTAGAACGGGGACGCCGGGGAGTCGACCGCCAGCGTCGCGAACGCCTAGGCCAACCATATGACCAATGCCGTGCGGGAAGAAGAGAGCGATCGCCTCGCGCTCGACGAACGACTCCGCGCTTCCGCGAACGAGCCCCATCGACGTTAAGCCCTCGGAAAGCGCGAGCGCGGCGGTCGTGTGAACTTCGCGCCACGCTGCACCGATGCGGCACTGCTCAATCGCCTGTCCCTTCGCGTCAAGAACCACGTCGAACAGGTCCTTGCGCTCCGGAGTGAATCGCCCCGATGCAGCAAACGTGCGCGTGACATCGGCGGTGTATCCGCAGATCGCGCCTCCGGCGTCGATAAGCACGAGATCGTCGTCGCAGATAACTCTCGACGACGGAGCGAAATGCAAAACCGAGGAGTTAGGTCCGCTTCCGACGAGCGTGCTGTAGCCAACGTCGTCCGCACCAGCGCGAAACATTGCGGCTTCCAGTTCGATCTGCACAGCTCGCTCGGTGACGCCGGGCCGTGTAGCGGCGCGGGCTGCCGCGAATCCAGCGGCGGTCGCTGCAATTGCACGGCGCACGAGTGCTAACTCGCCCGCGTCCTTTGGTCGACGCGCGTGAAGAAGTAACTCCGCAGCGCGTCGCGTGAGATCGAGGTCACCGCGAACGCCCTCGTGCGGGACGCCAAGCGCTGCGAGCTTTCGACTCGTACGACGCTCTATCCACGCAGCGCAACCCGCGAGCGGCTGCGTGCCCGCCGCGTCATCCGGCTCGATGCCTTCCCAGACGCGCTCAGACTCGGTGACTTCGGCGACAAAATCGACCCAGCCATCTGCCGGATCAAACGCCACGACACCACCCGGTCGCTCGCGTCCCGTGAGCCAGCGGTAGTCGGCGTGCCCGCGAAATGGATACGTTTGGTCCTGGCCGCCAGGAATGGAGATAGGTTGCCCAGCGCCGACAACGACGATGCCATCGAGGTCGCGCCACGCGGTCGCCGCACGAGCTCGTCGCGCCGTGATCACCGGCACACTCGTCCCGTTAGCAACGCCCGCCATGGAATCAAGCCTTTCTCAGACTCGCCGCAAACAACCCGGGCCCTCGACGCTCGGTGTCAACGCGGAGTCTCCGATAGCGAGGCGATGCGAAGCCAGCACGCTTCGCGGTACGCGCTAGATCGGGTTCGGAGAATCCGAGGTGCTGGTGACCCATGGTCGCGCGAAACTCTTCATGCCCATGCGCGACCATATCGATGACGACGAGCGTGCCGCGGGGCGCAAGTGTGCGACCAACTTCCGTCAGCGCGCCGCCGACATCCTCGATGTGGTGAAGCACGAGTAAGAGGAGCGCCGCGTCGAACTCGCCGTCGCGCGCCGGCAGGGCCGCCACATCGCCCTCACGAAACTCGACGTTTGCAGCGTCACCAAGGCGCGCCCGCGCCACTTCCAGCATGGATCGTTCGCGGTCGATGGCGACGACAGTCGTCACGAATGGAGCTATGAGCTCTGCGGCCTCGCCGGTTCCACAGCCAATGTCCGCGACCTTCCACGACGGATCAACGAGCGAAAGCAGTCCGGCAGCCGTAAAGCGATCACCGAAGAGCTCGCCGCGCACCGCATCCCACTGACCACCGAGTCGACCAAAGAACGTCCGACTATCGGTGCGCCGTTCAGACACGACTTCACCGAGGCGTGCGTCGTCTTCGTCGAACTCCATGCTGGATCCAAGATGTCCGCGTGTGAGTTGCCAGAGCGCGCGGCAGTCAGCATCGAGCGCCGCAGTGCGCAAGACGAAGAGCGTCGCAGTGCCCTCGCTTCGCTTTTGCACAAGGCCAGCCTCAAACAGCGTTTTCAGGTGACGACTCACTGTTGACTGCGGCATGCGCGTCGCACGCGCGAGTTCGCCAACCCCGAGCTCTTGCCGCTCAAGAAGCCGCAAGATCCGCAGGCGTGCTACATCGCCAAGTGTGCTCAAGCGCGCAAGCCACGTCTCTCGACCGTCACTGTCAGATGCGTCGGCCATGCGACGAGTCTCCGAATCACTGCTCGGGAGGAAGGCCGGTGGTGGGTCCGGTCTCGATACCGCGCTCTTGCAGCATCAAGGTCACTACCGGACTGTTAGGATTCACGAAATGCGCCTGGCGGAGTCGGCGAATCGCGAGGTCGCGCTCGCCCTTCCTCTCGGACCGCTTGGCGTCGTAGACGTACGCCTGCCACTGACCGCTACCGCGCATGCGGAGCCCGTTCGCAACGGCGAGATCCTCGAGGTCTGCGTCGTTGAGTTCGGCACCGATCTCGGCGAGCTTCACCCAGCTCTCCGTCTCGCCCAAGCTGTACGCGCGCGACCGCAGAAGCTCAACCAATCGCCCGCGCTCGTTGAGCTTCGCGTAGACATCAGCAAGTGCGAATGCCACTGCACGATTCATCGGATTGGCTGCGGCAGCGGTCTCGATGTGCGTACGAGCTTCCTTCGCGTTGCCCATGTACACGAGGCACATCCCGTAGCGGTACTCCGCTTCCCAGTCGCCGGGATAGCGATCGATGATCTCAAGGTACGACGGCGCCGCTTCTTCGTAGCGGCCGTAGTCGTAGTTGAAGTCGCCGTCTTTGCGCGCTACGTCAACCGGACGAGGGCCGCACGAAGCGATGACGAGTACGGTGAGCGGCAGGACGAACGGTAAAGCGAAGCAGCTGAGACGACGCATGGTGAACGCTCTGAGAATGACGGGATTCGAGAACGGGCTGGGATGATACTTGAAGCCGGGTACGCTTCGAGTGTGCGCGTTCCGATCGCCATGCTCTTCCACGAATTGGCCGACGGGTCATCGCACGTCGACGTGCTCATCGCGTTCAAAGAGGACCCGTTCTCCGACGACGATCATGCCGTCGCTTCGTGGCGGAGCGACAGCCGCCCCGATCGGCTGCCACCTCAATCCATGGTGCAGTTGGAGCGGATCACCGATCATCGCGCCGAGTACCTTCGACTGGCGGCACCACGTGAACTCTCAGACGATCGCGGTCGGGTAACGCCGCTCGCTCAGGGTGTCGCCCAACTCGAGGTCGTAGGCGACGAGTGGGCGCTTGAAATTGCATGGGATGACGGTGCCCGCTCGTCGTGGGCGATCGTGAAGAGAGAGGGTTCGGCATGGCGGCTCACGAGTCGCTGAGCGCGCGGGCCGAAGCTCGCTGCTCGCTTCGGGACAATCGCCCGACGGCTTCTCCTAACAGTACCTCTTGCCATGACCTGGATTCAGATCATCCTCGCGATCACGCTCGTGATCATCAGCTTCGCCGGGGTTCTCGTGCAGATCGCGGGACTCCCTGGCACGTGGCTGATCTTGCTGCTTGCCGTCGGCACGACCGCGACAGAGACGCTGCTCCCGCTCGGCTCCGCGCCGCTTTTTTCCTGGTGGACCCTGCTAGCGCTCGCCCTCCTCACCGTCGCTGCGGAAGTGGTGGAATTCCTCGCCGCCGCTGCTGGCGCGAAAACCGGCGGTGCGAGCAAGCGCGGTATGACGGGCGCGGTCGTTGGCGGACTGATCGGCGCCATCGTCGGCACCTTGACGATCCTGATTCCAGTCGTTGGTAGCGTGCTCGGCGCTGGCATCGGCGCCGCGCTTGGCGCGATCACCGGCGAGCTTAGCGTGGGCGGCAAGCAGCTTCGCGACACCATGAAGCCCGCCGCTGGCGCCGTCGCTGGACGCATCGCGGGCACCCTCGCGAAAGCCGCGTTCGCTGTCGCGATGTGGATCTGGCTAGCGATTGCCGCATTTACGTGAACGCGCTCAGGCGCACTCCACCGGCGCAGCGGCCGACTCACTCGGCCGCAGAGCTGCTAGATCGTTGCTTCGGTTACGCGCAACACTTCCTCGACGGTCGTCCTACCGAGCTTCACCTTCTCGATGCCGTCCTGACGAAGCGTCACCATCCCGCGTTCAACGCACGTGCGACGGAACTCGGTGACATTCGGCGCGCCCGCCACACGATCGCGCAAGAAATCATCGAGAACTAACAACTCGTAAATTCCAAGCCGTCCGCTATAGCCGGTTTCGCGGCAATTCGAACAGCCCTTACCGATCACGAGTTCGTCGGCGGTGATGCCGTGGAGGACAATGAACTCCTTCATATCATCCGGCACCGGCTGAGGTCGACCGCAATGTTTGCACACCTTGCGAACAAGCCGCTGTGCCAGCACGCTGTTCACCGCAGCGCCGACGAGGAACGATTCGATCCCAATGTTGACGAGTCGAGTGATCGAACTCGGCGCATCGTTCGTGTGCAGCGTCGAAAGCACCAAGTGTCCCGTGAGCGCCGCTTGGATCGCGGTCAGCGCGGTCTCTTGATCGCGGATTTCGCCAACCATGACGACATCAGGGTCCTGACGCAGCAGCGCCTTGAGCGCTCGCGCGAAGGACATTCCTATCTTCTCGTGCGTCTGGATCTGCGTGATCCCGCTCAGGTTGTATTCAACGGGATCCTCGACTGTCGACACGTTCATCCGACGCGTGTCCATCTCGCGGATCGACGAGTAGAGCGTCGTCGTCTTACCGCTACCTGTCGGTCCGGTCACGAGAATGATGCCGTGTGGCATCTCGATCTGGTTCTTCCAAATGGTAAGCGTATCTTCAGCAAAACCGAGTTCGTTCAGCCCAACGCTGATCGAACGGTTGTCGAGAATACGCATGACCGTCTTCTCGCCCTTACTGGTCGGGATGGTCGAAACACGAAGATCGATCTTCCGCCCGAGCACGGTCGCGCGAATTCGTCCGTCTTGCGGTAAGCGACGCTCGGCGATATCGAGATTCGCCATGATCTTGATGCGGCTCGTCAACGCTGCATGCATCTTGCGCGGTGGAGCCATCATCTCGAAGAGCACGCCGTCGATACGGAAGCGCACTTTCAGCGTCTTGTCATCGGGCTCGATGTGAATGTCGGAAGCGCCTTCCTTCAGCGCGTTCTGGATAATGAGGTTGACAAACTTGACGACTGGAGCGTTCTCTGCGTCCTGCTCAAGGTTGTCATCCTTGTCGTCGCGCTTCTCGACCTCGACGTCGTCTTCGTCGACGTTCGCGAGGATCTCGTCGACATCGACTTCTTGCGCCTCCGACTCGGTGATCGATTGAAGCACGGCGTTCACGTCGCCAGCGGTCACAAGCACGTGCTTGACGACCGACACACCAAGGCGGCGCTTCACGTCATCGAGTAGGAAGACATCGTCAGGACTCGTCGTTCCAACAACGATTCGGTTTCCATCCTGCCGAAGTGGTACGACGAGGTGGTGGCGACAGAACTCGGGGCCGAGCTTCTGCATTGCCCGCGATTCAACAGGCTCCTTGGCCTTCAGGTCGATGCGCTGAAACGGCAACCGCGCCAGCTCGGCGACAGCGGCTTGCACCGCGGCCTCATCCGAGCCCATCTCGACAAGAAGCTGCGACAACCGCTTGCCGGGTGTCTGCTTGAGAACGCGCTGCGCGCTTGTGAGGCGCTCCAAGTCGATCACGCCGCGCTCGACGAGCAAGGCGCCGAGATCGCGAGCCTTGCCGCGCTCGACGGGGACGTAGATCTCGCTGAGCGCGTCATCAGGTCGCGCTCGGCCGTTCGAACTGCCCGTGTGCGCCGCCATGGCACCGTCGACCTCTGAGCCGAGGCACTCGCCGTTGAGATCTGGCGGGCGGGGCGCGTCCATCGACGGCGACACTGGTGTCCGCGGCAAAGGCAGCGGCACTGTCGCGGGGTCCATCGGCGGCTCCGGACGCACCCGAGGCGCGACCGGTGCTGGCGGCGCTGGCGACGGTTCTTTCGGCGCGTCGGCGTGCGGATCGCCCAATCCCCTCAAGAGATCATCGAAGTTGAAGCGGCCCACGGATTCCCCTCGTCCTTTAGTTTGACTTGACTTCGCGGCGCGAAGCCCGCCGCTACCACTTCCGATTGACCTTCACGATGACGAGCCGCTCATGCTTTAACTCAGTGTTGTACGCGCGGAAAGTGACTTCGCTACGAACGATGCGTGCGATGGTGAACTCGACGTCACTCTTCTCAACCGCGAAGAGATCGCCCTCGCGCATCATGTGACCGTTGACGTTCGCGAGACCAACCGGCCCCTGATCGCCCTTGCTCTCCATCGTCGACTTCACCTTGATCGCGCCCGCAGCCGAATCAACCTGCTCGTTCCAGAGTGCGATGCGATCAGCCAAGGTGTCGACGGGCGGCGGCTCCGGGCCGGGGTTCGTAGGCACAGAGCCCCCGGTTTCATCGCGCCATATGACAAACGGGTTCTTCGTAAGGTCTTTCAGCGCCACCGTTACTTCGTTAGCTGCCTCCGTGGGTCGAAGTAGGAGTCCGGCGTCCGTCTCGATCATGCGACCGACTTCTGCGTCTTTCTTCAGCGCCGCGTCGAACAAACTCTCGAGCTCCTTGCTCGTCACTGGCCCGCTCGCTGCGGCTCGATCGATCGCTCGCATCGACCACAAGCTCCCGCCTGCCATGAGGATCACACCACCCATTATCAGCGTGCCTGTACTCAGGCGCCGACGCACCGACGAGGTGTTACCCGACGCGAAGCCTTCATCGAGGCTAACGTCGAGCGTGCCCTTTCCCGGGTTCTCATTCGCCTCCTGGGCTTCAACGGCATCAACGGCTTCGGCTTGGTCGCGTGTCACGCTTACCTCCAATGGTCTCGATGGGGGGCTGGTCACCGGAGTCGAAGTAGACACTGAGCACAAACTCGGCCTTCATGGCACCGGCGGCGATTGGCTTTTCTTCTCCACGGTCTGGTTCGAGACGCGACATTTTGAGTTGACGAACGCGCGTGATGCGCGGAAGTGCTTCGAGGTCGAGCATGAACTGATAGAACCCCTCGAAGCTGCCCTCGATCGTCGTGCGAAGCGGTAGCTCCATCGAGAGCGCGGCAGGAATCGCCTTTTCGCCCCTTATCTGCCGCACAAAGAGCTTGTTTCCCTTGGCGATCTCGGTGATTTGACCAAGCATGGCATCGACGCCTTCCTGGTCGGGAAGTTTCTCGTCGAGCCGTTTGAGGGCATCTGCCCAGTTGTCGATCTCTTTGTCCAGATCGGGAATGCGCCCGGTGAGGCGATGCAACTCGGCTAGTCGCGTTTCCTTCCGCTCCATTTCGGTCTTCGCTTGACGGATCTGGCCGTTGCGCGGTCCGAATACGAAGAGGTATGACGCGATCGGGACCGCGAGCAGAACGCCCGCAAAGATGACTTCTCGAACTCCAAACTTATAGCTGTTCACGGATGGCTCTCCGGACCACTGACAGGACTAAGCGTGGGATCAGCCGTCACACCATCGAGCGGATCGTGATCGGACACGCTCGACTGCAACGCTGGCGGCGTCATGCGCATCCGGGTACTCATCGGATCGGTCGGACGATCCAGATTGTGCTTCAGCGCGCGGACGTCCGCTTCGGGATCAATGCGGAACGAGATTTTGAACTGCCGCATCAGGATGCTGTCGACTTCCTTTTCCTCGGTCGTCTCAAGACGAACGCCCTTGAAGATGGTCACGTCCGCCAGCGCGTTCATGTAGCGCGACACTTCGAGGTCGGAAGGCGCGACACCTGTCATGGCGATGACCGTCAAGAACCGTGTCGGCTCAGACTTGGCAGCGTCTTTGCCATCCTTGCCACCGACGGCCGCTTCAGCTTTCGTCTTGCCGCGTGACTCGACTTTGGTGGCTTGAGCTGCGGACTTCGCCTTTGGATCAGCCGCTTTGTCCTTGTCGGCGACCTTCTTCGGCTTCTTGATCTCTTCGGTTCTGAGATCGAAGTCGATCAGGCTGAGCCGTTGCGGCATCGCGTTCACGACGAGCGCCAACAGCACCGAACGTGGCACCGGCTCGACGAGCGCCATCGCGAGTTCGGCCTTCTCGACCATCTGTCCGCGCTTCTCTTCGAGATCCTGCATCTTGCGAATCTCAGTGGCAGCGCGCTCAGTGTCGCTATTGATGCGAATCTGATCCTTGCGAACCTGCGTCCATTGGCGATTCGTCACGAGGAACGCGCCAAACACGGCGGTCATGACGACGCCGAAGAGCACAAGGCTCGCGATGTTCGTCCGCCGCTCAGCGGCCTGCGCGACGTAGTCTTCAGGTAGAAAGCTAGCATTCGACATACGAGGTCCCCAGTGCGCGCGATCGCGCTCACAAGCGGCGAATCAAAGATCGGTTGGCGCTGAGCAGAGGCCGCACGCGACGGCCCACGATGGATGCGGCTGATCGGGATCGGGCAGTCCGGCAGGCGGCGTCGGACCGAGCAGACGAGCCAGCGGATCGCCTGCCTTCGCGGGCAGATGCAGTCCCTGCGCGAGGAACTGGCAGAGACCGATTTGTCGCGCTTCGCCGCCGAGAAAGATGACGCGCTCAATATTCCGGGTTCCGAAACAGGCGCTGTGATATCGAGCGCACATCGACAGCTCGTCTGACAAACTCTCGAGCAGTTCAGAGAAGTCCACCTTGGTGCGCATTGGACCTGCGCCGACCGGAATTCCCTGAGCGACCGTCGGATGCGCTTCGCCGACGCGGCGACCGCCTTCGACCGCCATCGACGCATGCATCGCGTCAAGCTGTTGCAGCGAGTCGGGCGTCGTCTCCGTGCGCGAGGCGATTCGTTCGTCGCTTTCCGCCATCGCCTTGCCAGCGCGGAGAATCGCCAATCCCCCTTCTTCCACAGCTTGGTTTCTCACCGCCGCTGCGGTGGGAGCGGGTGCCTGGCGCAGCGGGAGCAGATCTTCGGTGAGCCGCCGCGCTCGCGCCGCAACAGCATCGCACTTGAAGGCCTGCGCGACGAGATTGTCGAAGTGTCGTCCACCGAGCGCGATTGATTTCGCGAACACGATTTCCTTGCCGTGACCAATCACAACCTTGGTCGAACCCCAGCCGAGATCAACGTAGAGCGTCGCGACCTCTGCGTCCGCGGCCCGCTGATTGATGTGGTCGAATGCGTAGATGAGCGATTGAAGTTCGTTGTGTACGCCGACGATTTGCATCTTCATTTTGCGGAAGAAATCGACGTATCGCATGACATCGTCGCGAGCGATCGCGAAGACGATATGTTCGGCCTTCGTTTGCCCTTCGCGCTGCGTTTCGCCCACCACCACCGACCGCACAACGATGTTGTGCATCGGAATGCCGAGCTGACCTTGAAGCTGCTCGCGAATGTGTACCGTCGCCGCGTAGGGATCGTTGCCTGCCACCTGCATGTGCTGAACTAACATCTGGCCGCTGGGCGGGCAGCACACGACGCGCTTCCCCTTGAAGCCGTGCTCGCGCAAGAGCTTGGGGATCTCCGCTGCGTAGAACTCGAACTTGCGCTCGATCGTGGCGCTGCGAATGGCATCGGGAAGGCCGAGCTCGGCCGCCGCGACCGCGACCGGCTTCTCCCCCGACGAAAGCTGCAAGAGCTTCACCGATGAAGAGCCGAAGTCAGCGACAATAGGCGATGCGTGGGACGAAAACATCGAGAGCGCCATGGAGCCTCCGCACGTCCAAATGGACCCGTACGGCGGACATCGGCGAGATCGAAGCGCGAATTCAGAGAGGCTGCCGAGGACGTGGAAGCGTTTCGTGCTCAGTCTAACGGACGCGCATGAATCGCTACCGAGCACCGGGCTGGCGACCGACGCACCTCGCAGAGCGAGTTATGAGCGACGGCGGCGCAGCCCGACCATCACCCTCCACCTCGTAGCGCCGATGCGAGGTCTTCGAGGCGAAGCTCATGCTGCGCGCCGCCGTCGAGGTCCTTGAGGGTGACAACGCCGTCCGCCAGCTTGTCGTCCAAGATCGCCGCGAACCGCGCTCGCATCTTTGCTGCGTCGCCGAGCAGCTTCCCGACGTTCTTCGTTGCTTTGTATGAGCGGCGAACATGAAAGCCCTTGCGACGTAGTTCGCTCTCGGTCTTGAGCAGCGTGCGCTCCGCGAGTTCGCTACCAGCACTCACAAGGAAGACATCCGGTCGGGGTAGAAACTCGCCGGTCTCAGCGCCCTTGAGCAGACCGCGATCAACCAAGACGAGCGACAGGACGACGTCGCCCATACCGAACCCGCACGCCGGCATTTTCGGACCGCCGAACAGCTCGATCAGTGTGTCGTAGCGCCCGCCACCGGCGACAGCGCGCTCAGCGCCCGACGCCTCGTGGATTTCGAACACCATGCCGGTGTAGTACGCTAGGCCGCGCACGATGCCGAGGTCCCAGCGACACCACTCGGCGAGCCCCATCGCGCCGAGTCGCTCGCGCAGCGGTGCCAGCGGCTCGACATCGGCGACCGGCACATCGACTGCCTCTGCGAGTTCGGCGACATCGGTCGTCATCGGCAGCGTGGTTTTCGCGACCCGGTCGAACTGAGTCCGCGCGGCGTCGTCTAACCCAAGCTCGGTCGCGCGCTTCACGAATTCAGCGGCGTCGACTCTGTCGCGACGGTCGAGCAATTCGAATGCAGCGGCGACCTTCTCGTCCACCACGCCGAGCCGACGCAGAATGTTGCCCACTGCATCGCGGTGGCTGATGCGCACCTGCACATCGCGCGGCGTGAGCCCAAGCCGCTCAAGCGCGAGGAGCGCCGTCGCGATCACGTCGGCGTCGGCCTCGGCACCGCCAGTTCCAATGAGATCGACGTTCCACTGTTGAAATTCGCGGAGTCGCCCCCGCTGCGGTCGCTCGGCGCGAAACATGCTGGGCAAGCAAAACCACTTGATCGGCTGAGGCAATTGCGCCGCCCGCGCCGCCACCATGCGCGCCAGCGTCGGCGTGAACTCAGGCCGCAGCGCGTAGGTGTCTTCGCCGCCAGCGCGGGTAAACGAAAACAATTCGTTGACGATTCCCTGGCCGCTCTTGATCGTGTACAGCTCGAGATGTTCAAACGTCGGCCCATCAATCTCGTCGAAACCGCAGTCGATCGACGCCGATCGCCACGCAGCTTCAACGTGACGACGCACGGCCATTTCAGCCGGAAACCAATCGCGCGTGCCCTTGGGTGATTGCAGCTTGTGCGTCGATGCCATGGGGGAGAGCGTAATGGAGGCGGCGCGGAACTGGTGCCCTGCGTTGCCCCCGCCGTCCACCGTTCAGTCACCTCGTTCCGATGCGTGCCTTCGCTGCGATCAACGGAAAATGTCCCGTTCGCTCACCGACCTCGGCGCCGAGTGGGCCGCAGAGCTGCGCCAAACAATGCGACACCACCCGGCGCTGGGATCGATGCGAAGTAGATGTTGTCGATTGCAATCTCGTCGCATTGCGGTGGCGCCAGCGTATAACCAAGAAACATCACCCGACCGAATGGGATGGACGAGACAATGCCTCGGAAGTTGTTGAGACCGCTAGTGACGTCGAGCGGACTAACGTAGATCAACGAATCACCGCTATCTAAGAAATATCGGACATATCCCGGATGATGCGTAGCGACCGCGTAGGCTGGTGTGTCAAGTAACATATCAACTATGCATCCGCCGTAGATTCCGAAACCGTCTTGCGGGTATATTCCAAGGCTGAACTGAATCAGTCCCCCGTCGGTGAAATCGACACCGAGATCCAAGTATTGATCGTTCAGAAACGTGCCTGGGGTTAGACCGACGAAGTCTAAATTCGTATAGGACGGCACGAGCGGCGTCCATTGGGCGAAGTCGTCCGTGAAGACAAACTCAGCCGAAGCCGCGCCCACTATCGCCGCGGCGACAACGCCGACGACTGTAAAGTGACTGTGCATTCCGTTACCTCCGTTTGAAGCGTTACAACTGTTACGGCGTCGCGGACG
>JAWXCC010000095.1:0-19315 GCA_034440475.1 Phycisphaerae bacterium
CGCGATCGCGTCGGCGTTCGACCGCGGATCTGCCGAGCTCGGTTGTTACGGCCTGCATGTGAAGGCGACAAAGCTCGCCACAGGAGAATGAAGCATCCGAACCGTTGTCGCGCGACTCTCCGGTGGGTTGGGCAATCAGCTCTTCCAGTACGCGGCAGCCCGCGCGATCACGCTCCGCACTGGCGCGGAGCTTTCGCTTGATGCGCGAAGCTTCGCGCGCGACCCACTTCGACGACGTTACGCGCTCGACCGGTTTCCGATTCTTGCTATTCGTCGCGATCTCGTGGGCTGGCGCCGCGCGTTCGCTGAGTTTCCTGCATTGTGGCGCGTTACCCGCGTAACTGGCTGGGCACCGCGCGTCGGCGGTACGCGGTTCCTGTATGACCGTATGCGCGGGCTCGATCCGCGCGTGCAAGCAGACGCCGAGCACCTCATCCTCACTGGCTACTGGCAAGACGAGCGTTACTTTCTCGACGCGTTGTCGACCATCGCGGTCGAGCTCGAGCCAGCCGCTCGACTCAGCGCAAAAGTGCGCACGCTGGGTGATTCGCTCGACACCCCCGGAACCCTCGCGATACACGTTCGTCGCGCTGATTTCGCGAATGCAAGCAGCCCGCATGGGACCTGTTCGGCTGCCTATCACGCCGACGCGGTGCGCTTTCTGCGCGAGCAATCAAAGCTCGAACGCATCGTCGTGTTCACCGACGACGCGGCGTGGGTTCGTAGTTCGCTCGACCTCGGCCAATCGTTCGAGACGTTTGCCCGTGCCGCCGATCGAGATGACGTCGACGATCTCTGGCTCATGAGCCGATGTCGCATGCTCGTAATCTCGAACAGTTCATACTCGTGGTGGGCGGCCCGACTCGCGGAGTTGCGACGAGCCCCGGGTACGACGCTCGTTGTGTGTCCATCCCGTTGGTACCGTCCGTCGGCTGGACCAATCCCGCACCCAGCACCAGAGCGGTGGCACCGCGTCACTGCGGAGTGACATCGCCACCCGATCGGCTACCGAGCGCTGAACGCAACGCCGCTCGGGGTCAGTGTGGTACTTCCACCCGTCGTCTTTCGAAGTGAAGCGAATACACAGCGGCGTGTGGCGGCGCTCGTACTCGCACTCGCCGGGCACCCGCCGCTGCGGGCAGTTCCTCCAACGACCCCGAACGCCACGACGATTCCCGAAGAGATCCGACGCTCTGCCGGTACACTCAAACCATTATTGCCCGTAGTAGCGGCTGCCGCATGACGCACACAATCGTGGAAGACCACGCCACTTCTTGTTCGCATACCTCCCCCGACGGACCTCGGGTGAGTGTCGTCATGCCATTTCGCAACGCGGGTCAGTACATCTCCGAGGCGATGGAGAGCTTGGTCACGCAGACGTACGCGCGACTCGAGGTCATCGCGATCGACGACGGATCCAGCGACGACGGGGCTGTGATCGTTGAACGTGTGGCCGCGCGTGACTCACGCGTACGCCTCATCTCTGAAGGTCCGCGTGGATTCGTGCCCTCATTGAATCGCGGATTGAAACTCGCGCGCGGCGAGTTCGTCGCCCGCATGGACGCTGATGATGTGTGCTTGCCCGATCGGATCGCGCGGCAAGTCGCGTTCTTAGACGGCCGCCCCGATATCGGTGCCGTGGGCGGGCAGATCCTCACGGTGCTCGATGGCACAACGCGCACGCCGCCGTTCTGGATCGACAACCCGCTTGAGCACGACGCGATCGTCACAATGCTGAAGTCGCGTAATGCGCTTCATCATCCGACCACGCTCCTGCGTCGCGATATCGTCATCGCGGCTGGCGCGTACCGATCCGCGTTCACGGTAGTTCAGGACTACGACCTTTGGCTGCGCCTCGCCGAGCGCACGCGACTCGCGAACCTACCCGACCGCGTGCTGCGTTACCGATTTCACGACGCGCAAGCGACTGAACGCAACACGGAACTCGCGTTCCTGTGCACTTGGTCAGCGCGGCATGCGGCGGCCGAACGTGCCGCCGGTCGCCCCGATCCAATCCGTGTTGACACTGTCATCGATCGCGCGCAGGTCGCGCAATGGGGACTCGACCCATCGAAGATCGATGCGGAGATCAGCTGGATTAGAGCAAGCCATCGCGCCCGAGGGCATCTGCTCAGCGGGCGTCGAGTGCGCGCGTTCGGCGCGGTCGTCGCGCTGGTGTTCAGTCGACCTGGCCCGTTCCTGCGTCGCGTGCGCCTCGCGATTCGAGCCAGCTCCGCCCGACGGCGCGGCACCGCGACAAACACAACCGTTGCCAACGCTGAGAGCCCCCAGACCGCATGGCCCGCGTCGCGTTAGTTGGTGGATTTGGTGATCTCGTCATCAAGTTCCGCGGTCCGCTCATCGCAGAACTGGTCGGGAAGGGTCACGTCGTCGACGTCTGCGTTCCGGAGGCAGACTCGACGTTGCATGATGGCATCGTGCGCGGCATCGTTGAGCGCGGGGCGACGTGGATCGACGTTCCGCTCGACCGAACTGGCACGAGCCCCTTGAACGAATGGCGGGCCCGTCGATTCTTCAAGCGATTCTTCCTCACGAATCGCTATGACTTCGTGCTGGCGTACAACCCGAAGCCCATCTTTCACGCAGTGCCAGCCGCGAAGGCTGCGGGTGTGCCAGTCGTCGCCGCGATGGTGACCGGACTCGGGTTCGCATTCATCGGCGAAGGGTTGAAAGCCCGATTGCTCGGCGCAGTCGCACGAAGTCTCTATCGCCGCTCCATGCTTGCTGCGGATCTGGTGTTCTTCCAGAATCCGGACGACCGCGCGACCTTTGATCACGCTGGGCTACTACCCGCCGGCAAGCGCATCGAAATGATTTCCGGTTCAGGCGTCGACGTGTCGCATTACGCCGTCGCGCCACTCTCCGCCACCATCGAGGCGCCAGTGTTCCTCATGGTCGCGCGGCTGCTCCGTGACAAGGGGACGGTTGAGTTCGCCGACGCCGCTCGCATGGTGCGTCGCGAGTTTCCGTCGGCGCGTTTTCGCCTCGTCGGTTGGATCGACTCCAATCCAGCGGCGATTACCCAAAGCGAGTTCGACGGCTGGATCCGCGAGGGGATCGTCGAGTACGCAGGACGCCTCGATGACGTGCGCGACGAACTCGCGGCGTGTCACGCGTTCGTACTTCCGTCATATCGCGAGGGCACGCCGAAGAGCGTGCTCGAGGCGATGAGCGTCGGGCGCGCGATCATCACGACGGACGCTCCGGGTTGCCGCGAAACCGTGACGCCGAACGACAACGGCGTGCTGGTGCCCGTGCGCGACGCGCGGGCGCTCGCGGATGCGTGCTTACGACTTTGTCGCGAACCGCACTTGTTCAAACAATTCGGAGGGCGTTCGCGAGCGATCGTCGAAGCGAGGTTTGATAGTCGGCGCGTCAATGCCCAGATCATGAAAGCGCTTGGCCTGTGATCAGTTTCTTCTTCGACTCAAACCACGAGTTGCTTGCGACGCTCCTCTTCAGTTCCGCGCTCGCCTCATACCTCGGGACGTGGCTCATGATTCGCCGTGGTCGGCGACTCTTTCTCGACGTCCCGAACGCGCGATCGGCGCACGCCGTACCAACGCCACGCGGTGGTGGCATCGCGTTTGTCAGCGTGTTCTTCGTCGCTGCGATCGTCTACGGATTCTTCGCGAAGACTGATCTTCACGCGAATTGCCGTTTGATTCCGCTTGCGGTATTTCCGCTTGTACTGGTCGGCATCGTCGACGACGTGCGCGGCCTTTCGGCTCGGCTTCGGTTCGCCGCGCAGATGCTCACCGCGTGCCTTATCGTCATCCTGCTCGGCCGCCCTCTTCCCACGTTCATCGCCCAGTTCGGCGTTCCATTGACTGCGCTCATGCTCTTCGTCGTAACGATTCCGATCGCAGCCGCCATCAACTTCAGCAATTTCATGGACGGTCTCGATGGACTCGTCGCGGCCACATCGCTGGTTCAACTCACGTTCATCGGTTGGTATCTCGACGTTCCACCGGCGTGGCTTGTCGTCGCCGCAGTGCTCGGCTTTCTCGTGTGGAACTGGCCCCCAGCAAAGATTTTCATGGGCGACACCGGCAGCACGTTCCTAGGCGCAGCACCAATCATGCTGGGAATGCTCTCGAACGCCGATCCGGTTTTTGTGATCGCTGCGTGGGGAGTCACGGCACCACTCCACTTCGACGCCCTCGCGACCTTGATCCGCCGCGCCATTCGCGGCGCGAAGCTCGCCGAGGGGCATCGCGAACATCTGTACCAGCGGCTTCAACAGTCGGGCTGGTCCCATCGTCGGGTCACTCTGACATACATGACGACGACGTTAGCCTGCGCCGCGCTCATCGCGCCGTGGGGTCTACCGGGTGCGGGCGCGGCGCTCGTACTCGTTGCAGCGCTCTACGGCGCTGGCGAAGTCCACGTACGGCGTCAGGTATCATCTCAGCGTGCCTGAGACCACAGCTAAGCGCATTCTCAACGCGCTCGCTCGCTGGCCGCGCGCGGGTAAAAAGCTTTTCATCGCTGCGGTCGACGCTGCGACGCTCTCCTTCTCGATCTGGGCCGCATTCGCGCTCCGACTCGGCGACTTCTGGCCTGAGGGCATCACCAACGTTTGGTGGCTCTTCCCCAGCGTCGTCGCCGTCGGTGTACCGATCCTCGCCTGGTTCGGGCTCTATCGCGAGGTCACGCGCCACGCCGGACCTCGCGTCATCGTGCAAGCCGCGCAAGGTGTTGGTGTGACGTCGCTGGCCGTCGCCGCAATGATCTTGATTTCACGCGATTGGGCACCGAGGTCGCTCCCAGTCATTTTCTTTCTAGTCGCGCTTGGACTCATCACCGGATCACGCTCGCTCGCGCGACAACTGCTGCGCTCGGCCATTGGCGGTGAGCGGCAACCATCGATTGTCTGGGGCTCGGGCCTCGCTGGTGCGCGATTGGTCCAGTCGCTCGTCGCCGGTCATGCGTACCGCCCGATCGCGATCATCGACGACGATCCAGGCGCGCGTGGATCACGGATTCGCGGCGTGCCAGTGCGACCGGCGTCAGAACTCGAGTCACTCATCGCAGAGAAACGCGTCACGCACGTTTTTCTCGCGCTGCCTGAGGCCAGCCCGGCCGAACGTAGGGCGATTCTCGATCGCGTCACGCGACTTCCGGTCGTCGCCCGCAGCGTCGCACCAATTGACGAGGTGTTAGCTGGTCGCGCGACTTGGGACGAGACGCGCGAGATTCCAATTGAAGATCTGCTCGGTCGCGATTCTGTGCCGCCCGACGCGCAGCTCCTCGCTCGTTGCGTGCGCGGTCGTTCAGTGCTGGTCACGGGCGCGGGCGGCTCCATCGGGAGCCAGCTCTGCCGCGAGGCGCTGGCGCTCCGGCCGTCGAAGCTTGTACTCTTCGAGCGGTCAGAGCACGCGCTGTACCAGATCGAGCAGGAGCTTCGACGACAAGCGGAACTGACGGCGAGCAGTGTCGAGATTGTTCCGCTCCTCGGCAGCGTGCTCGACCGCGAGCGATTCGAGCGTGCGCTGCGCGTGTGCAACGTTGAGACCGTGTATCACGCCGCAGCGTTCAAACACGTTCCGATGGTCGAACACAACGTCGCGGAAGGAGTCGAGAACAACACGCTTGGAACACTCGTTGCGGCCGAGGCAGCGCTGGCGTCGGGCGTGAGCACGTTTGTGCTGATATCGACCGACAAAGCCGTGCGACCGACGAGCGTGATGGGAGCAAGCAAGCGGCTTGCCGAGCTCGTGCTGCAAGGCATGGGGTCCGATCCGATAGGCACGCGTTTCTCGATGGTGCGGTTCGGAAACGTGCTCGGATCATCAGGCTCGGTGGTGCCCCTCTTTCGAGAACAGATCGCGCGCGGCGGGCCAGTGACGGTCACACATCCCGACGTGATTCGGTACTTCATGACCATTCCGGAAGCGGCGCAACTCGTCATGCAGGCAGGCGCGATGGCGGAAGGCGGCGAAGTTTTTCTCCTTGAAATGGGCGAGCCGGTGCGCATTGCGGATCTCGCGAAGCGCATGATCCGACTCGCTGGGCATTCGGTGCGCGAGTCCGACGAACAGCGTGGTGGTATCGCGATCGTGTTCAACGGACTCCGTCCCGGCGAGAAGCTGTTTGAAGAGCTGCTCATCGCTGCGGATGCCGAGCCAACGCGGCATCCGCGCGTCAAGAAAGCTCACGAACAAAGCTTGGCGTGGAGCGAACTGCGACCGGCGCTCGAGCGCCTGTCCCATGCGTGCCGCTCGAGCGATGTCCCGACGATTCTGTCGTTGCTCGAAGAACTCGTACCGGAGTATCACCGACCGAACGAATCGCATGACTTGCTGTGGGACGGCGAGGCCAACATCACGATTGCGCACTCGGAACGTGCTCAGGCGTGACATGGCCGAGTGATCAGTCATACTGACGCTTGCGTGCCGCTGATCAACCGCTTCAATCGTCCGCCTCGCCTATGGCCCCCGCCGTGCGCGAGCGATGGATTCCATGACTGCGTCGATTACGCGGCACAGCGTGATCCGATCGGTCACGGCATTCATGTCGCGCTCGGATGCATCTACCTCTTCTGCGCTGGACTCGCGACATCGACCGAGAGCATCGCGTTCGTCTTGTTCGTTGGATACGCACTCCTTCGCCTACCGAACACGTGGCGTTCCCTCGTACCGCTCGTTGCGGCACCAGTCGTTTGGGCCGTACTCGCTCTTCTCGCGTGGACGACCGCAAGCGGGCTCTGGGCCACAGATGGTGCTGGTTGGCGCGATGCCATCGGAGGCTTTCGCGGTGCGCTCCTCGTGCCAGCCCTCTATCCCATCCGCGGCGCCTGGCGACCACTGCTTGGTTCTCTGATTGCGGGTATGACGCTGCAAAGCGCGGTGCAGATAGGGCAACAACTCAACCTTGTGACGAACCGAGCGAGTCGCACCGACGTTCGTTTCGCAGGTTTTCACAGCAACCCGGTACATGTCAGCCTCTTTGAAGCAGTCGCGCTGACGATCGCGATCGGGTGGATGCCGGTCGCGCGATCGCTGGGCAGCCGTATCACCCTCGCCTTTTGCGTGCTCCTCTTGTGTGCAGGCATCGCCATCACCGCCGGACGCGCCGCGATACTCGGACTTCTCGTCGCGTTGCCCATGATGGCAGCAGCGCTCATGCTGTTCCATCGCTTGGCCTGGCGCCACGTTGCTCTTGCAACGGTGATCGGTGTTGTCGGGTTCTCAGCCGTCGGAGTTGCTGTCGTCGCTGCTGGGGGAAAGGGACTCACGCGCCAAGCGGGAGACCTCACGGCAACCGACGACGTGCGAACCTCGACTGGTTCACGTGTCTTGTGGTGGCGAGCGGCGATCGACGCGGCCATTGCACATCCAGTCATCGGTGTTGGCGCGGGCGGTTCACGCCACGTGTTCGACCACGACACGCACGTCCTCGCGGCGATCGACGCCCACCCGGAGTTGCCTCGTGAAACGTTCGTGGTCGCGCATCCGCACTCGATGTATCTCCAGACAGCCGCCGAGCTCGGCGCGGTCGGATTACTCTGTCTCGCCGCAGTCGGTGTTGCTGCGGGACGGGCCGCGTGGCAATCGGCGCGGGAATCGCCCGTCCGCGCAGCGGTCGCTGTCTCGCTCGTTCTCTGGGCGGTGGCCGCCTCATTCGAGGCACTCCACATGTCAGGACGAACCGCGTGCCTCGCTGGCGTTCTGTTAGCGTTCGCGTCAGTGCCATGGAGACACCGCGCCGAATCGCCGCGTATGGCGATTCGCTGATCTCGCAACGACAACTGCTCGAAGAGAGACCCTGACGCATGTGTGGCTTGGCTGGCTTTCTTGATCGTGGCGGAGTCATGGGCGACGCGATGGCGATGCTCCGCGCGATGGCTGATCAGATTCGGCACCGCGGTCCAGACGACGACGGTTACTGGTGGTCGTCAGAAGCCCGCGTTGGATTCGCGTTTCGCCGCCTCGCGATTCAGGATGTTTCGCCGCTGGGCCATCAGCCGATGGCGTCGGCGAGCGGTCGATTCACGATGGCGTTCAACGGTGAGGTCTACAACTTTCTTGAGCTGCGCAAGGAGCTTGAGTCGCTCGGACATGCGTTCCGTGGCCACAGCGATACCGAGATCATGCTCGCTGCGTTCGAGTCGTGGGGCGTGCGCGCTGCGACGGAGCGCTTCGTTGGAATGTTCGCGTTCGCCGTGTGGGACGCGCGCGAGCGTGATCTCACGCTCGGGCGCGACCGAGTCGGTGTGAAACCGCTGTACGTCGGACTCACTGGCGGACACAAGCCGAGCACGGGTGGTTTCAAGATCCCCGACGGAGCATCGCTCGTGTTCGCGAGCGAGCTCAAGGCACTGCATCCAGTGCCGGGAATGCGCTTCGATGTCGACCGCGGCGCACTCGCGCTCTACGTTCGCTACTCGTATGTGCCGACACCGTGGTCGATTCATCCATCGATCATCAAGCTGCCGCCGGGGCACCTGATGCGGATCCGTGACGGCGGCGCGACGCTGGAGCAATACTGGTCGGCGAAGGAAGTCGCTGAACGCGGTGCTGCTGATCCGTTCCGTGGCAGCGATCGCGAGGCAGCCGACGCGCTCGACGAGCTACTCCAGCAGGCAGTGAAGATTCGCATGATCGCCGACGTACCACTCGGCGCGTTTCTGTCGGGCGGAATCGACTCGAGCGCCGTCGTCGCAGCCATGACCGCCGTCGCACCGGGGAAAGTGCGCACGTTCACCATCGGCGTGCGCGACCCGGCATACGACGAGGCGCCGTTTGCCAAGGCGATCGCCAGACACCTCGGCACCGATCACATCGAGCACTGTGTCGAACCGAACGAGGCGCTGAGCGTCATCCCGCGACTCTGCCGCATGTGGGACGAACCGTTTGCAGACAGCTCGCAGATTCCGACCTATGTCGTCTCGGCCGCGGCGAGAAAGCACGTCACCGTCATTCTCTCGGGCGACGGCGGCGATGAGCTCTTTGGCGGCTACTACCGATATCGCTGGGCACGCTCGCTCTGGTCGCAGATGCGGCGCATGCCTGTGATGGCGCGCCGAGCGACCGCGCGACTGCTGCGCGCCGTGCCAGCCGACACCGCGAACCGAACACTCACGCCGCTGATGCGCGCCCTGCCAGCCCGGTTCCGCATGAACACACCGGGCGATCGCGCCCACAAGCTTGGTCGGCTCATGCTGTCGAGCAGCGACTGGGATCTCTATCGTCGGTTGGCGAGTGTTGTTCCGGACCCAGCGGAACTGCTCATCGACGGCAGCGAGCCGATGGTGCCATTGACCGACCCTGCGTGGCTTGCCGACATTGACGAACTCGAACCGCGCATGATGCAAGCTGACATTGTTAGCTATCTCGTCGATGACATCATGGTGAAGGTCGATCGTGCAAGCATGGCGACAAGCCTCGAAGCCCGCGAGCCCCTGCTCGACCACCGCTTGATCGAGTTCGCCTTCCGCTTGCCGACCAACATGAAGCTGCGCGGTGGAACGACGAAGTGGCTGCTTCGCGAAGTGCTCTACCGACGGGTACCAAAAGAGCTTATGGAGCGGCCCAAGCAGGGCTTCTCGATTCCGATCGAGCAATGGCTGGTCGGACCGCTGCGCGACTGGGCCGAGGGCCTTCTCGACGAACGCCGATTGCGCCAAGACGGTTTCTGGCGCGCCGACGCCGTCCGGGCGATGTGGAAGTCCCAACTGAGCGGCGGGCGTATGCAGCATCAGCTCTGGAACGTGCTGATGTTCGAGGCGTGGCGCGCGGAATCCCCGCGGTAGCCATTTTTCTCATCGTCAGGGAACGAGTTTCCGCGAGCGATTCGGCACTCAAGCCGATAAGTCCAGCGGGGCTGTGGGTTGTCTCGCAGTCTCTCCCTCACGCCGCATTCGGACTCCGCCCCATGATTCGCCCCGACGGTCTCACGCTCGCTCGGTCCAGTACCCTTCGTTCAGCACTTGAGCAGATGAACCAAGGTGCGAAGGGCGTGCTGCTCCTTCTGCGAGCGAACGGGCAATTTGAACGCACTGTGACCGACGGCGATCTCCGGCGACTCTTGATCGCTGGCCATCCGATGGACAGTTCGCTTGAGGCGCTGCCCTCGATCACGTCGAGCACCGTTGCACCCGACGCGTCTCCTTCGGCCATTGCCGCCGCGCTCGACGCCCGGAAGGTTGACCAGGTGCCAGCGGTCAGCGCTCAGGGTTTTGTCGTAGGTCTCTGGCTGCGCCGCGAGTTGCCTGCACCGGTTCTTCTCTCGACGCCGCACCTTTCGGAATACGAGCAGGAGTTCGTCGCGCAGGCGTTCCAGACGAATTGGATCGCGCCACTCGGACCCAATGTTGACGCCTTCGAACGCGAACTCGCCGAGACTGTCGGTGCGAAGCATGCCGCCGCAGTGTCGAGCGGCACCGCCGCGATTCACCTCGGTCTGCGCGTGCTGGGTGTCGGTCACGGAGATGTCGTCTTCTGCTCGTCCCTCACGTTCGTCGCCAGCGCGAACCCGATTCTCTATCAAAGCGCAACACCCGTCTTTATCGACAGCGATCCGTCGAATTGGAACATGTCGCCTCCAGCGCTGCGCCGCGCCTTCCGCGACGCTGAGCGCGAAGGTCGATTGCCACGCGCAGTCCTCGTTGTGAATCTGTACGGACAGTCCGCCGACCTCGATGAGATCAAGGCGATCTGCGACGAGTACGGCACGCCGATCCTCGAAGACGCTGCTGAATCGCTCGGCGCAACCTACAAGTCGCGAGCGTCGGGCACACTTGGTGCGGTTGGTGTCTATTCGTTCAACGGCAACAAGATCATCACGACGTCGGGTGGCGGCATGCTCGTTTCCGATGACGCCGACCTCATTGAACAGGCACGATTCCTCGCGACCCAAGCCCGTGATCCCGCGCCGCATTACCAGCACTCAGTCATGGGCTTCAACTACCGCATGAGCAACATCCTCGCGGGAGTTGGTCGCGGACAACTTCGCGTTCTCGCCGATCGCGTGGAATCTCGCCGCGCCGTGTTCGCCCGCTACGCGCAAGCGCTCGGTCCCGACGACGGCTTCACATTCATGCCCGAGCCCACGTGGAGCCGCTCGAATCGTTGGTTGACCGCGTGCACGATTGATCCAGAGCGCATCGGCATGAACCGCGAGCAACTGGTTGAGCGCCTTGCTGCACAACGCATCGAAGCGCGGGCAGTGTGGAAGCCCATGCACCTGCAACCGATCTTCGCCGACGCCCGCTATTACACGCACGAACCCGAGCGAAGCGCATCCGACGAGCTCTTCGAATGTGGCTTGTGCCTGCCAAGCGGTTCGAACATGACGCCGATCCAGCAAGAGCGCGTGATCGAAGCCGTGCGCGAGGCGATCCGCAGCGCTCGTCGCACCGCGCCGGTGCGGCTGGCTGGGTGAATCTCTTCGCTTCACTGCTTGCACAAGACGCGCAACCGCCGCATCATCCGAACCATGCTGCATCTCGTCACCGGCGCGGCCGGATTCATTGGTTCGCACGTCGCCCACAAGCTGCTTGATCGTGGCGACGAGGTCGTCGGGCTCGACAACCTCAATGATTATTACGACCCGAAGTTGAAAGAGGCTCGACTCGAGCGCCTGACGCCGCGCGCGGGGTTTACGTTTGTTCGTTTGGACATCGTCAATCGGCCTGCGATCGATGCACTGTTCGCGAAGCATCGATTCCCGCGCGTGATTCATCTCGCGGCACAAGCTGGTGTCCGTTACTCGATCTCGAATCCGCATGCATACATCGAAGCGAACATTGTTGGCTTCCAGAACATCCTCGAAGGCTGCCGCTATCACGGCTGCGGACACCTCACGTATGCGAGCACGAGTTCGGTCTACGGTGCCAATACGAGAATGCCGTTCTCGGTCAACGACAGCGTCAATCACCAGCTCACGCTCTACGCCGCGACGAAGAAGGCGAACGAGCTGTTCGCACACACCTACAGCAACCTGTTCGCCCTTCCGACCACAGGACTGCGTTTCTTCACCGTCTATGGGCCGTGGGGACGCCCCGATATGGCACTCTTTCTCTTCGCGAAAAACATCCTTGCGGGGCAGCCGATCGACGTCTTCAACCATGGCAAACACACGCGCGATTTCACGTACGTCGACGACATCGCTGAGGGCGTCATTCGCACGTCAGATCGTCCGGCGGTTGGAAATCCCGCGTGGAGAAGCGACGCTCCGGACCCTGCAACATCGAGTGCACCGTGGCGAGTCTTCAACATCGGCAATGGGAATCCGGTGCAGCTCCTGCGCTACATCGAAGTGTTGGAAGAGGAGCTTGGCAAGAAAGCGACGATGAACCTCTTGCCGTTACAGCCTGGCGACGTCCCCGACACAAGCGCCGACGTGCAGGCGCTCTCAGATGCTGTCGGGTACCGCCCCAATACTCCGGTCGAGGTCGGCGTGAAGCGCTTCGTCGAGTGGTATCGCGCGTACTACCGGGTTTGAGCTGCGCAGGGACGATTCAACGGCTAGCCAACTTGCACGTAGCGCGAGACCGCACGATGATCCGGGGCCATGGCATCCGTCTGCTTCTACTTCCAAGTACACCAGCCGTACCGCCTTCGGCGCTACTCGGTGTTCGCGACGGATCCGTTCTACTTCGACAATGAAGCGAACGAGAAAATCATGCGGAAGGTGGCGGACAAGTGCTACCGCCCCACCACCGCAAAAATTCTCGATCTCGTTCGGCGGCACGACGGTCGCTTCCGAGTCGCGTTCTCGATCAGCGGCGTCTGCATCGAGCAGATGAAGCTGTGGGCACCAGATGTACTCGACCTCTACAAGGCGCTCGCCCAGACCGGCGCGTGTGAGTTCATCAACGAGACGAGCCACCACTCACTCTCGTTCCTCTTCGCACGCAACGAGTTCGACGAACAGGTCGCGAATCACGAGCAACTCATCCGCGAGACGTTCGGTGTCACGCCGACAGTTTTTCGCAACACCGAGCTGATCTACTCAGACGAGCTCGGCGCGCACATGGCCCGCAAAGGGCGGCATAAGGCAGTCATCTGCGAGGGCGTCGACCGCCTCCTCGGCTTCCGTTCGCCTAACTACGTCTATGTGCCGCCCCAGAGCGGGCATCAGCCGGGCGACGACTCAGCCGATCTCGCCGATCGTCCGATCAAGCTGCTGCTGAAGAACTACCGCCTGTCCGACGATGTCGCATTCCGCTTCTCCAACCGCGGATGGAAGGAGTGGCCGCTCACTGCGGAGAAGTTTGCTCGTTGGGTAAATCAGATCAACGGCGACGGCTATTGCTGCAATCTGTTCATGGACTACGAGACATTCGGTGAGCACCAGTGGGCGGACACTGGGATCTTCGAATTCCTCGACGCACTGCCTGGTTGGATCTACGACACGAATCCCGGCCACAACGACTTCCTCACGCCATCGCAGCTCGTCGACTGCTATCCGCCAGTCGGCGAGTACAAGGTTGAGAAGTACGTGTCATGGGCTGACACCGAACGCGATCTCAGTGCGTGGCTCGGCAATCCGATTCAAGACAACGCCGCAGCCGATCTCTACCGGCTCGAAGCGCCGGTGAAGGCCCGACACCAGGCGGGCGACCAGTTCATTCTCGAAGACTGGCGCAAGCTGACGACAAGCGATCACCTCTACTACATGTGCACGAAGTACTGGGCCGACGGCGACGTCCACAAATACTTCAGCCCCTACGACAGCCCCTACGACGCGTACATCAACTTCATGAACGTGCTCGACAACTTGAAGTCACGCACGGGAGCGTGATGCCCATGACCCGCGACGAACTAGCCAACGAGATTGCGTCAGTCGCGCTCCTGCGCGGCACGTTCACACTGCGCAGCGGACGCACCAGCAGCTTCTATCTCGACAAGTACCTCTTCTCGACGCAGCCCAAAGTGCTCGCTGAACTTGGTCGCATGTTCGCAGCCCGCTTGCCTAGTGGCACGCAGCGTCTCGCTGGTGCTGAACTCGGCGGCATTCCGCTCGTCTCGAGCGCCTCGATGGCGAGCGGATTGCCGTGCGTCTTTGTCCGCAACCAGAAGAAGGATTACGGCACGGCGAAGCAACTCGAAGGCAAACTCGAGAAGGGCGACAAGGTGACGATCGTCGAAGACGTGGCAACCACGGGCGGCCAAGCACTAGAAGCTGCAAAAGTCTTGCGCGACGGCGGCGCTGAAGTGCTCGCGATCATCGCGACGATCGACCGCCTTGAAGGTGCGCGCGAGAACATCGAGAAGGCAGGCATCGCGTTTGATGCGCTGTTCACGGTGAAAGAGTTAGGCGTGGTGGCGTGAGGCACCCTCCGTGTCCGCGCGCGGGCTTCCCTCCCGTCGGCGGCAAGATCGCGCCTCAAGTCATCTCGACGGGCGCGCCATTCGCTTGAACTCCAGCGTCGCCTTCGCCCACGCGCGCATCGACGGCGCGTTGGGTAGCGCAATCCCCTGCCGCTCAAAGAGCGTGATCCACGTTTCAACCTGCTGCGCGATCGAAGCGTCGTAGCGCGTCAGGTCCCATGTGCGAACTGTCCCGAGGTCGTCGCCGGTTACGAGCTGCGTTGATCCGGGACTAAAAAGAACGGTGTGCAGCGGCGTCGAATCAGTCTCGAGATCTGCAAGCCGTCGTAATCCCTTCGCGCTCCACATCGCAACTTCGCCGGCATACGAGACGCTCGCGATGAGTTGACCGTCCGGAGACCACGCGACGCCAGAGACCCAGTGCCCGTGCGCTAGTCGCCGGTCGCGCTTCTCGCATGTCGCCGTGTCCCACAGCGATATGCGGCCGTCGTTCTCGCCGGTGACGAACGAGGTGCCATCAGGACTAAACGCGAGACTGCGGACCATGACATCGTTAGCAAATGCCGGGGTGTACACCGACGCGTCGACGGACACGAAATAGAGGGTGCCTTCGACAGTCGAAAAGAGAAGCGATCTACCGTCCGGGGAGTAGCGCATCGCCCGTGGCCGGCACGGTACATCGGGCCTGATGTCGCGATACGACCCGTCCTTGAGGTCGAAGATCCGGATTCCGTCGTTGTGCCAGCCGATAGCAAGCTGGCGGCCATCGGGACTGAACTCAAGCGGCCCCGCAGAGGCAATCGTCGGCCATGTTTCGAGCACAGTGAGATCGTCGCTGCGGCGAAGGTTGATCGTCTGCACTGGCGACCAGTCATGTGTTGCAGCGAGCGCTCCGTCTGGACTGATCGCGACGCCGCTCGTGAGTGAGCGACTTGGAATCGCGATGAGTTGTTCATCAACGCTGCTCGTGCCGCCGACGCGCTGGCGAAACAATGTCCCGTCGCGTCCGAACGACCTCAGCACGCGGCCATCCGGTGTAAACGAGAGGCGCCCGACTGACGCGCCGTGGCGATTGCGAGCCGTCGTCCAGGTGGTCTCGTCTAGGTCCCACACACGCACGACGCCGCCTGTTCCGCCCGTCACCAACCGCCGATCATGATCGAGGAACACGCCAGCGCCCAAGCGCGGCAAGGCTGGCCGAGGATTTCCCGCGAATTGACGCAACGTTAGACCCGTTGAGACATTGAACAGGCGCACCGTGCCCGCCGCCGACAGCGATGCGCACAGGTCTCCGCCGGCGCTCGGCGGAACAAACACAGCACTCGGATCGCGCATCGATCGGACTCCCGTCACCGTGCCGTCCGAGGGACACCAGCGCCGAACGCCGTCGAACCAAAACACCACGCAACCGTTAGGCCATGGCACCGCTCCAATCTCGATGCTGCCGTAGCCAGTCGTTGGCGGTAGGCGCGCGGACCGCCCGTCGCGCAGATCCACGGCGCGCATGTCACCGGGCATCGATCCGACCGCGACGAGCGTCCGTCCGTCCGCCGCAATGACCGGGACACCGGCTGGCTGGGGTGGTACTGAGAATGCAAACGCGATCACGCCGCTCTCGAGATCCATGGCGTCGCCGTTGCCCAGCTTGTCCACGGTCACGAACAACCCACTCGCGGTGAATGATGCATGACTCAAAGCGGTGTCACGGGTGCGCTCGCGCTCAACAATGACTTGGTCGTCATCAAGCGACTTCAACACCACACGGTGTTCGTCGACGACCGCCCATCGACGTCGCCCTGGATCAACAGCGAGATCAAATGACGTTCCAGCTCCGGCAGTTCGCCCGTCGTCATGCACGGTGACGCGGCCATCGCTCAATGAGAGTTCCCACAACGCAGGCGGATACGCAATCACTCCTAACGTCTCGTCGTCGATCCGCAGCATCCGACGAATCGGCTTGTCGTCCACGATGTAGCTCGCCTCGCAAGGCGAACGCGCCGACACTTGCCGCAACGCCCAGAGAATCGCCATGGCACGCGGGTCGTCCGGCGCGACCCCGACTGCGGCTGACGTATGCGGCGCGAGCGCCTCATGCCACACGAGTTCTTCGGCGCCAGCGAGGCGGCCGTTCGCGGCGAGGAGCACCGATTGATCGAGCGTTGCGTCGAAGGCCTGTTCCGCCGAGCGCCCTGCCTCGTCCGCCACGGCCGCCCGCGCTATCGTCGCTTGGCGGTAGAGGTACGCGAGTGCAAAGAGAAACCCGACGAGCGCAGTGAGCGCGATGACTGCCCCGATCACCGGGACACGGTGCCGTCTCGCGAGCGTCGACAGCACGTACATCGTGCTTTCGCGTCGCGCTTCAATCCCCCTTCCGTTGCGCCAGTGATCGAGATCTCGGCCTAGTGCCGCAGCGGAGTCGTAGCGACGCGCCGGTTCAAGCGCCATCGCCCGCCGCATGATCGTGGCGAGATCAAGATCGATGCGCAGGCCGAGCGAGTCTTTCGCGGGAATCTCGACGTTGCCGAATCGGATGGCGCGAAGCAGCTCGTCAATCGGCCCATGGCGCGCGTGTGGTGCCCGCCCAACCAGGCTCTCAAAGATGATCCCGCCCAAGCCATAGACATCGGTCGGCGTTCCCCCATCTGTTCCGTCACCGGCGAGTTGCTCAGGTGCCGCGTACGCGAGCGTCCCCGAGAATTCGCCGGTTCGCGTGATCGCCGTGCCAATCGCTGCGTGATCGGGGCGCGCGATGCCAAAGTCGACGAGGCGTGGCTCGTCGAACGCGTCGACGACAACGTTTGAAGGCTTGAGATCGCGGTGAATCACGCCTCTTTCATGGGCGTGGTGCACAGCACCACAGATCGCAAGCAACGCACTCACTTTTCGGGCACGGCGTACGACTGCTTCCTCGTGACCACCATCGACCTGTTGCACCCACGTGTCGAGTGGTTGACCGTCAACAAACTCCATAACGATTGCCACGCCGCCTCCACGCAGCGCGACTGTGTCATAGACCGTCACGATGTTCGGGTGCCGAAGTCGTGCGGCGAGTTGCGCTTCACGCTCAAGACGCGCCCGCTCGCGCGTCGAAGCGGCGGCGATGATTTTGAGCGCGACGATGCGTCCCGTCGTCTCGTGACGCGCCCGCTGAATCAGCGCTTGTCCTCCGCGACTGATCTCGTCGAGCAGCACGTATCCGGGCACTTCGATCGGCGGCGCGTCAACAGTGCGCGACGCTTCCTCGCGCATGGACGCGCGCACACTCGCAAGGAACGCACCGTCGTCGCGCAAACTTGCAAGCCGTTCGCGACACACCGCACACACCGCCAGGTGACCCAGCGTCGCGACAGTTGCACTCGGGCCACCGCCGTCGTGGTCGGCGAGGCAGCCGAGGTCGGCGGCCGAAAGACATGCGCTGTCATCGTTCGTCATGCAGATTCGCTCGCCAATACTGCCAGTATGCGCTGATGTGAGCGTCTGCCAACTGCCGACACTAGCAGTCCGTCATTGGCTGCCGTGAAGACCGCCATAAGACGGCGGCCCCGATGAGCCCCGTCGGTATCACAATCGCGATCTCGGCGGCCCTATTCACCAGCTCCGCGACAATGCCTTGCTCCACTGCGTAGCCTGTGAGGACGGGCGCGAGCAGCCCGATCGCCCACTCACGCAGTCCGATACCGTTGCTCACGAAGGGGACGAGCGACGCGGCCATGCTCACGCATGCGATGGCGACGCTCGTCTCTGCTGGCACTGGCGTCCCGGCGAGTCCGAACGCCAGGTGGTAGCGGAGCGCTGTCAGCAATGTCTCGGCGTACCGCAGCAGCCACGCGACGGACAGCAGTCGCGTCCGTTGCCACGCAAGTCCGACGACCCCGAGAAGCGCCGGCGCGGTGAGCACGACACCCAGCGGCAATTCTAACTTCACGCCGATCGCGAGCGCTGGTATCGCGAGTGCGAGAGAGAGCGCGCTCAGACCGATCGCTTCAAACACCGTACGAAGACCGTCGCGGGCTCGGATCCTGTGCCGCGTCTTGTGATACGCAAGTCGAGCGAAGAGCCCGGGCCGCAGCGGCAGGTAGTTCGCGAGCGTCGTCGACGCCATCAGAGCCTGCATCTCGCCAAACGGCACCTGACCGTAGCGCCGCGTAAGCACCCAAAACACGGAGCCCGTCAATCCGACACTCAGGAGCACGCTCATGAGAAGCAGCCCCACCGTCGTCAGTGGCGCATGTCGCAACGCCCAAAGCGCCCGGCCGAGCGTGTCTCCGGTCGCGACCAGAACCACCGCGCCAGCAAGGAGCACGAAACCAACGAGAGGGGCAAATCGTCGCCACCGCGCGAGACGGGTGCGCCAATGCGCGAGCTCGGCGTCATCCTCTAGGTCATGCATGCGGGTGACGGTTCGTCAGGGCTTCGGTGGTGGTGCCGATTCGGACGGCCCACTCGGTGTGCTGGGCTTCGATGAGTCCTGCGGCGGCGTCTTTGCACCGGATGTTCCGAGACTGAAATCGCGGCGCACGACTTCCTCATCGTGCGAAAGCATTTCCTTCACGACGCGACCATACCGCGCGATGTCGGGGTCTTCGGATCGCAGCGCCGCATCGATTATCGGGTCAGTAGATACCTCTGTACGGCGGATGAGATACGTCAATCGAACGAGTTTCTCCGGCGACGACCGAAGTGTCTCGATTGCCGGGGCGAGCGGCGGAATCGTGTCGGGTAAAACCACGAGCATCCACGCTTGCGAAACCGGATCGATCTTGGGAAGCAGCGCCGTGAGCGCAGGCCAGACGGCAGCCAGCTTCGCGGCCCGCTCAGGAGTGACGCTCGTCGAGACGCGCTCGGCCGCCGCGGCGAGGTTCCCAATCACGACAAGCGCAACGAGATCATCGCCATCGATCGGACCAGAGGCTCGCGCGATCGCGCGGTCGATCCAGTCGTCGGTCACTGGTGGGCCGTCGATGCGAATAAGCCCCGAGTCGCCAACATCGCCAAAGGTGCCCGGACGCAAG
>JAWXCC010000096.1:0-17863 GCA_034440475.1 Phycisphaerae bacterium
GGGCGTGGTCGACTGGGCGACAGCGACGGCAGCAACGAGCGAAGCGGTAGCGAGAGCGGTCAGCGAGCGAAGCATGTGAGTTCCTGAGTTAAGGAGAGAAAGAACGCGAGAACAGATGAAAGACGATATGGGTGAACGACGATGGGAGCGTGGTGAGGGGATAGATCGCAGCGAGCCAATTCTTGGGCCGCGAAAGTCCCGTCACGCGTGAGACGAAGCACAAGTCTGAGCGAACTTCGACGGAAGGCCGCGATGGGATGCACCGTCGCGTTTCCGAATCTCGATCCCGCAGTAGCCTCTCAGCCAAAGCAGGGGTGGCTCCCGACCCGGCCGACGCGGATCTCATTCCCAACCCATGTGCCGTTGACTAGCTATATCGTGTGTTGGGCAGCTCGGTCTTCGCCAGCGGGCCGCGCCGCATTCTCAGCGGTACTCCACAACGTCCTCGCGCGGAAATCGAACCTTCTTCGCGTGGGCGTAGCCGTCGTCGGCCGCACGGTAGCCCACTGTCACGACAACAGTTGCGCGGTAGCCGCTCGCGGGCAAACCGAGGATCTCGTCGTACGCCGCCGGGTCGAAACCCTCCATGGGACAGGCATCGATCCCGAGGTGGGCGGCTGCGGCGAGGAAGAAGCCCAGCGCGAGATAGACCTGTCGCGCGGACCAATTGTCGCTATCGAATCCGGGCTGGCTGATGAAGCCTTCAATCAGGTCGCGGTAGCCAGCGAGTGATTCGCTTGGCGTGCCCCGAACTGTAGTCGTTCGCTCCATGAGACGACCGATATCGGTGGCTGTTACAGGCGAACGCCGGCAGAGCACCACCAAGTGCGACGCGTCCGTGATCTGGGATTGATTCCACGATGCCGCCTTGAGGCGCTCGCGGGTGGACTTGTCCTTCACGACCACGAACTTCCACGGCTGAAGCCCAAACGACGAAGGGCTCAGCACAAGCGACTGCTCAAGAGCAGCCCAGTGCTCCGAGGGAATGGACCGGGTCGGGTCGAACTTCTTCGTGGCGTATCGAGTGCTTAAATGGGCGACGATGTCGGCAGGGGCGGCGTGGGTAGCAGGCATAGAAGTGCTTCGCGAAACGGTGAGGGCGGGATTCGAACCCGCGAAACCCACGAGGGGTTTACCGGTTTTCAAGACCGGCGCATTCGACCACTCTGCCACCTCACCAGCGGGGCGGTGAGTTTAGCGTTGTCGTACTAGTCCGCCGGTCCGTGCGGGAAGAGAAGTTTCGCCACGAGCGCGGTCCAGCCGGTCTGCGCCCGCGCTCCGAGCCCTTCGCCGGTATCGCCGTGGAAGTACTCGAAGAATGGCACGCAATCGCGGAAGTAGAGATCGCGCTGGAGCTTCGGATTCTGGCCCAAGACCGGTCTTCGTCCATCGCCGCCGCGAAGGAAGAGGCCGACCAGACGCGAGCTCAACTCGTCTGCGGCTTGGCTCAGGGTAATCTTTCGACCTGAACCGACCGGACACTCAATCAAGAAGTCGTCGCCATAATAGTGGTGGAAGCGCTGAAGGCTCTCCACCAGCAAGAAGTTGATGGGCATCCAGATCGGGCCGCGCCAATTTGAGTTACCGCCGAAGAGCGCCGTCTCGCCTTCGCCCGGTTCGTAGGCGACTCGGAATGTCTCGCCACCGAGTTCGAGCTCGTACGGCCGATCACGCAGCGCCTTCGAGATGCCGCGCACGCCGTAGTCGGATAGGAAGTGCTGCGGGTCGAACGCTTTTCGGAGAAGCGCCTTCATGCGATGTCCGCGCAGAAGCGACAGCATGCGTCGAGCGCCGCGTCCAGGCTCGTGCCAGCGCGAGACGAGGTCCGCAAGATCAGGACGCTCACCTAACGTTCGCTCGATCCGTTGTCGGAAGAGCGGCAGCTTGTCTAACGTCTCAGGCTCGATGATCTCAACGCAGAAGAGCGGCACGAGGCCCACCGCGCTCAAGATCCGCAGCGGTATCTGACGACCGTCGGGCATGCGCACGAGGTCGTAGTAAAACCCGTCGGTCTCGTCCCAAAGTCCATCGTTCGCGCCGCCCATCGCAGTCATCGCGCCAGCGATCTGAAGGAAGTGCTCGAAGAACTTGATCGCGAGGTCTTGATACACCGGCCAGTGCAGCGCGAGTTCGATTGCGATACGCATGAGAGACAGGGCGTACATGCCCATCCACGCCGTGCCGTCAGCTTGTTGCAGTGACCCGCCCCCGGGCAGCGGTTGACTGCGATCGAAGACGCCGATGTTGTCAAGGCCGAGGAAGCCGCCTTCGAACACGTTGCGTCCGTCGGCGTCTTTCTTGTTGACCCACCACGTGAAGTTCATCGACAATCGATTGAGGACATGCACGAGGAAGTCGAGGTCGCCGATGCCGCGCTTCTTGCGGTCAATCTGGTAGACCCGCCATGCGGCCCATGCTTGCAGCGGCGGATTCGCGTCGTCAAACGCCCATTCGTACGCGGGCAGCGCGCCGTTCGGGTGAACGAACGCGTCGGTGAGAAACTCCGAGAGCTGTCGCTTCGCGAACTCCGAGTCGATCCGCGCGAATGCGACTGCGTGAAACGCGTGATCCCACGCGGCAAACCACGGGTATTCCCACGTGTCCGGCATCGCGAGAATGGTCGAGACAGAGAGATGGCGCCAATGTCGATTGCGTCCGGATTTTCGTTGTGCTGGCGGCGACGGATGTTCGGGGTCGCCGTCTAACCATCGTCGCACGTCGAAGTGATAGTACTGCTTCGACCAGAGCAATCCCGCGAACGCTTGACGCTGCACGAGCCGCCGGTCGGCGTCGGGCATATCACGCTGCTCGGAGATCCAGTACTCATCCGCTTCACGATGCCGCTCTGCGAGCACGGCGCGACACGACGCTTCGTCGATCGGTGCGCTGCGCCCCGTGTGAGGACCAAGGTGCACGATCACTTCGCGCACGCCGCGGGCGGGGACCGAGAGCGTGTGTCGCAAACCAACCTTCGAGCCGTGATCGCTGCGCGTCGCACCGATAAGCCCGGCAACGATCGTGTCGTTGATACCGTCCTTGAAAACGCGACCATTCGCTGCTTCGCCGCGAAGTCGCACGACGTTTGTCTCGTTCTCGCAGAAGAGAGCAACGTGCGGCGCAAACGCGGTGAGCGTCATCTCGGGAAGAGCCGGATGGCGAATCGCAATGCGTCCATCGGCTAACTTCGCGAGAGTCGGTCGCGCGGCACCTGGACGCCAACTCCATTCATTGCGGAAGAAGAGCTGCGGGATGATCTCGATCTTCGCGTCGTCGGGGCCGCGATTGTGTGCTGCGATGCGCATGACGACGGAGTCAGCGTCGGGCTTCGCAAACTCGACGAACACGTCGAAGTAGCGATCGTCGTCGAAGACGCCCGAGTCAAGAAGCTCGAACTCGCGTTCCGAACGCGATCGGCCACGGTTTTCCGCAACGATGCGGTCATACGGAAATGCCGCCTGCGGGTACTTGTAGAGCATGCGCTGGTACGCGTGGCTCGGCACCGCGTCCAGAAAGTAGTACAGCTCCTTCACGTCTTCGCCGTGGTTACCTTCAGTGTTGTCGAGTCCGAACAGACGCTCCTTCACAATTGGATCGCGTCCATTCCACAGCGCGAGCGACAGCACGATGCGTTGATTGGCGTCGCACCACCCAGCAAGTCCGTCTTCGCTCCAGCGGTACGCGGTGCTTCGCGCGTTGTCGTGCGGTAAGTAGCTCCATGCCGAACCGTCGGGGCTGTAGTCCTCGCGCACGGTTCCCCACTGCCGCTCGCTGACGTATGGTCCCCACGCGCGCCACGTCGCCGCGCCGACGCGATCGGCCGTCATGCGAAGTTCTTCGGCGCCGCGTGACGGCTTCTCAGGCTGTTCGCTCATCGGTGCACGTCCGTTCGATGCTGGTCGAGCGAGCCCCGCGCTGCACCCGAGTCGTCCGCACACAGCAGTTCGAGCAGCGCCGCGACACTCCACGCTTGCGCCGGGCAACCGCGCAGTTCGTGCGGAGCGTCACCGTCAACGATTTCGCTCACTGATCCGAGTCCGCCGTCTGCGAGATGCGCGGCGAGCGCATCGACGATACTCGTAAGCGTCGCGGCATCGCCTGCATTGCGACGCCACGCTCGGGCGAAGAATCCGAGCATCCACGGCCACGCAGTGCCTTGGTGATACGCCTCGTCGCGCTCACGCACACCGCCTTCGCAGCGACCGCGGTAGCGCCGATCGGAAGGGGAGAGTGTGCGCAGCCCGAGCGGAATAAAGAGATCGCGCGCGACCTTTGTGACCACAGCGCGGACCTGTTCCTCTGGCAGCGCGACATGCTCAAGACCGGCCGCGAGAATCTGATTTGGGCGCACGCTGCCGTCGTGACCGTCAGGGCCATCGAGTACGTCGTAGAGGCAATCTTCGAGTGGATTCCAGTAGCGCTCGAATGACACGAGGACGCGCTCGGCGAGGCGCGACCACGGTTGTGCGTCGTCGCCGAGGCGGCGCGCGAACGACTCAACGCGTCGTAGCGCGTCGTACCAAAGCGCGTTCACTTCAACAGGTTTTCCAATCCGCGGCGTGATGACGCGTCCATCGACCTTCGCATCCATCCACGTAAGTTGTACGCCGGGCTCACCAGCTGTCACGAGTGCGTCCGAGGGATCGACACGGATTCCATGTCGCATGCCGCGGAGAAAACTTTCAGCGATCGATCGCACCGCCGGCCACATGGACTTGAGCCACGCGTCACGGTCGACGGCGCTCTCGCGCTGGGCTTCGTCGACGAGCCCGATCGCGCGAATGAAGAGGAGCGGCGCGTCGACGGAATTGAACTCCTCCGGACCGACGTCGGAGGTCGCATCGCGATCGGCGAAGCGATTTGGCAGCGAACCGTTCGAGAGATGCCGCGCGTACGTTTCCAGCACGCCGCGTGCTGCTGCGATGCGCCGCGTCTTCAGCAGCAGGCCGTCAATGGAGAGCATCGTGTCGCGTGACCAATCGGCAAACCACGGATATCCAGCGATGATCGACCAACCATCGCGACCGTTCGCGAGCGGTCGCCGGACGACAAACTGATCAGCCGCAAACGTTGCCTGCTTCCGAAGCGGCGAAGAGCGTGCTGCGCCGCTCGACTCAAGGAGCGCTTGTCGGCGCGCCTGCTCCGCAACCAAGAGAAGCTGGGGGTCGCGAGCGAGTGGAAAACCAGCGCTGGCGCCGAAGGTAGCGCGGTCACCCGGCGCGAGCTTCACCGCAAACGTCGCTGCGTGCAGGAGTGTTTCGCAACTGTCGTATCCACGGTCGTGCTCGACAGGAAGTTGGATGTTCCGCCACCACGCGTCGCCGCGCTTCGCGTCGGTCGGCGTAGCGTCGCTCCCTGGACACGTGAGCCAGAGGTCGTCCGATGCTCCGAGTCGGACGCGCACGACGCCGCCTTCGCGGGCGGCGCTCGCGGCGATCCCATCGCTTGGCGTGAGTTCGTGATGCGAGCGTCGCGTGGCGAGCGCCTCAAGACGCAGCTCGCACGGGGCGCTGTGTGGCATCAGCCGATACTCAACGACGACCGCGTTCTCACCGAGCGGCATGGCGATGCGCTTCTCGAGCGTGACTTCGTCGAGTTCCCAGCGCCAGACGGGGAGCCCGCGCTCGAGTCGAAAGCGTGTGAGTCGAGCGAATCCGCGCGGCGCGCAGGTGCCGTCGCTCCAGAAGTTCGTCGACAGGTCAACGCGCTCGCCACGCACGATGAGTCGTTCTTCCAACTTCGCGAGGAAGAGCGTTCGCGTAGCTGGCGGCCGCGTCGCCGCGACCAGCAAACCGTGGTAGCGGCGAGTGAGCGCACCCGAAACGGTGCCGAAGGCGTAGCCGCCAATGCCGTTGGTGACGAGCCATTCCCGACGAGTCGCGCCAGCGAGTTCAGCGGTGACCGATGCCGGTAAGTCGACGGGGCCGTCGGCGGCCCCAGAGGGTTCGATGTTCACGGGGTCAGTATCGGCGTTCTGCGCGAATTAGGCCGAAGCGTCAGTCAACGCGGTCGCCACTGCGGGCGAAGCGATGGAGATGCTGGGACGCCACCGCGATCGGGAGGTGCTGCCCGACGTCGGAAGCGCTCGTAGGATCGGGCGATGCGATCGTCCGAACGCGTGACCCGTCCCCAAGGCGGAGCGTCAGGCCGCCGCCGCCACGGTGTGCGATCGTTGCTGTGGCCGACCAGTCTTCGGGCTGGCCGGTCGCCTTTGGCTGCACCTGGACGTCCTCAGGTCGAAACCCGATGGTCTCACCGTCGGGCGCGGTCACGAGATTCATGGGCTGCGGTCCAAATCCTCGCGCTACATCGACGTGCATTGGCCGAACGAGCAGTTCCGCCGCAGCGCCGACCTGACGCACACGTCCCCCGGAGAGGAACGCGATGCGATCCGCGATCGCAATGGCGTCCTCGTGATCGTGGGTGACAAGAAGCGTGGTCGCGCCGATCGCTTGTTGCGCCGCTCGCAAGTCTTCGCGCAAGTCAAGCCGCGCTGCACGGTCAATATGCGTGAGTGGCTCATCGAGTAGTAAGAGCGCTGGCTGTCGTGCCAGTGCCCGCGCGAGGGCGACGCGGCGGCGCTCGCCCGCAGACAGCGACTCCGGGCGACGGTCCATCAGATGCGCCGCGCCGGCGAGTGTCAGCGCCTCAAGCGCCGCCCCGCGCGCGACAGCACCACGGATGCCGCGCCGATCGAGTCCCGCCTCGACGTTGTGACGAACGTCGAGATGCTCATACAACGCGCCGTCGTCGAACGTCATCCCGATGTCGCGATCGTGCGGCGCAAGCCTCGTAACGTCGCGGGCGTCGAGCAGCACCGCGCCAGAGTCAGGTGATTCGAGTCCTGCGACCAAACGAACCAGCGTTGACTTCCCGCTTCCGCTCGGACCAGTGACCGCTAACAACTCGCCACAAGCGACGTCGAGATCGATCGATTCGACACCGCGTCCGCCGCCGTAGCGACGCGTGAGCGCGCGGAGCTCGAGGCGAGCAGCCAAGCGTTAGGTTCTCCCGGCGGCGTCAGTCTCGATCTTCTCGCGCTCGGCGCGACGCCGCTTGAGTTCGGCGTCGATGAAACCCTCAAGCTCGCCGCCGAGCACGTGCAGCGGATTGCCGACCTCGTAGTTCGTGCGGTGATCTTTGACGCGGTTGTCGTAGAAGACGTAGCTGCGGATCTGGTTGCCCCAGTCGCGCGTGACCTTGCCGCCAGTCGCAGTCGCGATCTCGGCCAATCGCCTCTCCTCTTCGATGACTTCGAGCTTCGCCCGCAGCACAGCGAGGGCCTGTTGACGGTTCTGCGGTTGATCGCGATAGGTGCTGGCGACGACTTGGAGGCCGGTCGGAAGATGCGTGACACGCACGGCCGACGCGACCTTATTGACGTTCTGTCCGCCCGGACCGCTGGCCCGGACGAACGGGACGATCTCAAGATCCTTGTCTGGGATAACAAGGTCGTTGTTGTCAAACTCGGGCGTCACGTCGACGGTCGCGAAGCTGGTTTGCCGCTTGCCTTCCGCATTGAACGGTGACACGCGGGCCAGCCGATGCGCGCCGCGCTCGCAGCTCATGTAGCCGTATGCGAACGGTCCGCTGATGCGGTAAGCGACTTCACTGACGCCGCCATCGGTCCCTGAGATGCGGTGCAACTCTTCGACCTTGAAGCCCATGCGTTCCCAGTAGTAGAGGTACATGCGGTCGAGCATGCGTCCCCAGTCTTCGGCTTCAAGCCCGCCTGCGCCGGCTTGAATCGCGACGAAGCAACTCCGGTGATCATGTTTGCCCGAGAGAAGGCTCTGCGCCTCTATCCGGTCCATGGCCTGAGAGAGAGCGAAGAGCTGTTCGTCGGCTTCCGCGAGTAGGTCTTTGTCGCCAGCTTCTTTCGACAACTGATACGCGACCCGCGCGTCGCCGAACTGCGCGACCGCCCTCTCCAGCGGATCGACTTGCGCGCGCAGAACCTTGATCTGGTCGATCGTCTTCTGCGCTTCTTTGGGGTTGGTCCAGAACTCCGCCGCGTTCATGCGCTCGTTGAGCGCAGCGCGATCGGTAATTTTTCGATCGTAGTCAAAGAGAGTCGCGGAGGGTAACGATCCGCGCCTCCAACTCGTCGATCACCGGCTGATGAGCGTCGTAGTGCATGGGGCGCGGAGAGTAGCAGAAATGAGGGAAAGCAATATTGCTAGACTTCGCGCATGCTCATCGCTGATCGCGTTCTGAAGCTCTCTGAGTCCGCCACTATCGCCGTTGGCGCGAAAGCGGGCGCGCTGAAAGCGGCGGGCAAAGACGTCATCAGCTTCGGTATGGGCGAGCCGGATTTCGTCACGCCAGAGCCAATTCGCCGCGCTGCGATCGTGGGGCTTGAGAAGGGGCTAACGCACTACGCCCCGACGCCGGGCGATAAGGCGAGTCGCGAGGCGATCGCCGAGAAGCTGCGGCGCGAGAATCACATTGCGTGTAAGGCCGAGCACATCAGCGTGACGGCGGGCGCGAAGCACGCGCTGTACATGACGCTTCAGTGCCTGCTTGACGACGCGAAGGGACAAGAAGTCGTCTTGCCGACGCCAGCCTGGGTGAGCTACCGACCGCTGATTGAAGTCGCGGGTGGTGTGTGCGTCGAAGTCCCGAGCACCGTCGATTCTGGCTTCAAGATCACGCCCGAGGCGCTCGATCGCGCCATCACGCCGCGCACGGTTGGCGTCATCATCAACACGCCGTCGAATCCCTGCGGCGTCGCGTACTCGTCTACGGAGATAGAGGCGTTTGCTCGTGTCCTCGCGCGACACTCGCACGTCACGATCATCGCCGACGAGATCTACGAGAAGCTGCTCTATCCCGAGATCGAACCGGGGCTTCAACAGCGCTCGCTCGCGTCGTTCCCCGAACTTGCCGAGCGCACCATCACGATCAACGGCCTGAGCAAGGCATTCGCGATGACGGGTTGGCGGGTCGGGTACGTGTGCGCCCCGGGCGAGAACGGCCGCTTCGCGAAGGAACTCATCAAGCTGCAAGGTCAGATGACGAACGGCATCGCGACCTTCATCATGCCTGCGATCGTTGAAGCGCTGACGAACGGCGCGGGCGATGTCGAAGCGATGCGCAAGGTCTTCGCGCGTCGCGCGAAGCTCATTCACGAGCGCCTCACCGCTATTCCACGCTTTCGGTGCGTTCGGCCGAATGGCGCGTTTTATTCCTTCCCCGACATCAGCGAGTGCTTAGGTCGAACGACGCCCGCCGGACGGACGATTGAAACGGCGCAGCAGTTCGCTGAGGCGCTGCTCGATGAGGCCCTCGTCGCCGTCGTTCCCGGCGAAGACTTCGGCGCTTGCGCCCGTACCCACGTGCGATTTTCGTTCGCCTGCGCCGACGAGAACATCGAACGCGGCGTCGGTCGAGTAGCGGAGTGGGTCGCGAAGTTGCGCTAGACGCATGGGCCGCGTGCATCGCACTCGCGGTGAAACAGCATGCTCATCAAGCATCCATCAGCGCTCCGTTCCATGCCGCTCGACCCAGAGAGCGTTGTCGTGGTCGGCTCCGGGGCCGTCGGGCTGTTTCTAGCGGCTCAGTTAGTCCGGCGCGGACGTCAGGTCATCCTCCTCGAGTCTGGTGGCCGCGAGCTCGGCTACTTCGCTTCCAACACGTACTCCGTCGTTGGGCGCAAGAACGAGGGAATTCAGATCGGGCGCAGCCGAGGGCTTGGCGGCACATCAAATCTGTGGGGAGGCTGTCTCGTCGAGTTCATGCCGGTCGACCTCGATGGCCGCAATTGGATGCACGGATCGCGCTGGCCAGTACGGTTCGAAGAACTCGCGCCGTTCTATCCGCCGACGTACGAAGCCCTCGGATTTGAGCGTAGCGTGCAGCGGGACGATGACGTGTGGAAAGCCATTGCGCGAACGCCACCAGATCTCGGTGATGAGGTCGAAGTGCTGTTGTCTCGTTGGCTCAACATTCCCAACATGGCGACGCTTTTCGCGGCCGAAGTGGAGAAGGACCCGCGGCTCATCGTCGTCTTGGGCGCGACCGTGGTGGGTTTGGAAGGCGACGGCGGGCGCGTCACTGCTGTGAAAGTCGTCGACGACAGTGGTGGTTCGCACGTCGTGCGCGGGCGAGAGGTGGTGCTCGTCGCCGGAACAATTGAGAACACGCGACTACTTCTCCACTCCGCAAACGATGCCGATTGGAAGTGCCCGTGGAGCGGTAACGACAACATCGGGCGACTCTTCCAAGATCACCTCGGTGGGCGCGTCGCGTCAGTCCGACCGCGCGACATGAAGGCGTTCCAGAATGTCTTCTCGACTATCGCGCATCTCGGTCACAAGTTTGCACCGAGGCTAAGGCTGCGGGACGAGGTACTTCAGAAGGAGCCGCGGCTCAACATTCTGGGCGCGATCAACTTCGAGAGCTCCATCAAGGAGAACCTGGTTTTCCTGACGCAGTTTGCGAAGGCGGCGCTCTACAGCCGCAAGATCGGATCGTTGAAGGACCTCGTGCGAAACATCCTCGCATGCAGGCGACACGTCATTCCCTTGATGTGGAAGTTCATCGTCGAACATCGAATTCTCATTCCGAGCGGGTCGCGCATCGTCCTCATCGTGCAAGCTGAGGTTGAACCGATGCACGAAAGCCGAATCACGATTGACTCGGCTATGCCCGACAAAGTGGGGTTGCCGAAGGTGGTGCTGGATTGGCGCTTGTCGGGGCGCGAGCTCTCGGACATTCTCGACTTCACGCGCAGAGTTGATCGCACGCTTCGCGATGCGGGACTGGCTGATCTTGAGATCGAACCCGCACTCGCCGCAGCGGATCCGCGCTTCCTCGACCAGCTCATCGACACCTATCACCAAGTTGGTGGCTGCGTGATGGGTGAGTCCGAGGCCGATGGCGTGGTCGACCGCGACTTGCGCGTCTTCGGGACGGACAATCTTTACGTCGCGGGTGCGTGCACGTTTCGAACCACAGGCAACGCGAACACCACCTTCACTGCCATGACGTTCGCGATGCGACTAGCGGAGCACCTGTCGAAGCTGCCGAAGTCGGTGGGCGTAAGCGGAGTTGGACCGGTCTCTGGCGCGGTGACGGGATAGGCGAGCATCTACTTCGCCTGCCACGCTGTCAGTAATAGCGCGAGGTCTCGTTTGTCGCCGCTGCCGGATTGATCAAAGTCGCCCGCGCCGGCCTTCCCCCAGTTCGAGATCAAGATGCCAAGGCCGGCGGCGTCGATCCGGCCGTCGTAGTTGAGGTCGAGGTCCGGTGGCAAATCGAACGGTGCGATATCGATCGCTGGCAGGGGATCGACGTCTACCAACTCGCGGACTAACCACACGTCGATTGTGTCTGCTGGCGATGAGTCCGCAGCTGCTCCGAGCAGGGCTGGCGGGCACTCCATCTCCCACTGTGCCACCCGAGCGGCGCTCGTGCCGCCTGCACTCGTGAACGCGCCGCCGGCGTACAGCGCGGGCAAGCCATTGCGACCTGACCTCCAGAACGAGAGTGTGTTGATGGCGTTGTTCGTCTCGGTGCCGAGCGCCTTCCAGATCGTTCCGTTCCACGCTGCGACGTTGCTTGCGTTGACGCTCCCAGCTGCGCCGAAGCTTCCCGCCGCGTAGAGGCGCGGCCCCGCCGCAGCTTCGAAGCCCGCTCGGATCGCGCGAACTCTCGTATTCGTGGCAACCATCGAGACAGTCGTTGACGCCGTCGCGTCGAAGTCGGATTGCTCAGGGTTGAGAGTATTCGGGCGGTTGTCGCAAAGGTCGAGCACTGAGTCCGAATCGACATCTCTCCCGCCGACTCCGCCGCTGATCAAATCGAGCATGTCTTGGACCATGTTGGCCGACCCACCGCTCACAGAGATGCTCGTGTTATCCAAGCCGCGCACCACGCTGCCTTGAGCGCTCACGACATAGAACGAACTCCAGATCACGACTTCGGCGCCGCCGTCGGGGTTCATTGCGCCAGTGAATGCAGTTTGTGTCGTTGCATCTGAGGTTGGCGGGCTGGAACAGGCCGAAGCCCAAGCTCGGATTCAAAAGCGCGCGGCGGAGATAGAGCCGCTGCATACGTTAGTCACTGTGCGGAGTGTTGGACGCGATGGTTTGAGTGGCCGGGTGTTGTCCGAAGCCAAGCCAGCTTCAGCGAGCGAGATCTTGCCGTCGGGGCCGGGCAGGTCAGCGACTGACTGCGCGCCGCCGCCGAAGTCGGTCACGTCGCTCGACGTGTTCACGACGATGGTCTGCGCGCTCGCTACGTCCGCCAAGAAAAGCACGAACAGCGTCGTACCTAGTGTCCTGATTCAGAAGTTCGCGTCCTTTGTGCAGGGCCCCGTTCGCGGCTGACGGTGTCACCGCTCCTCGCCGAGTTGTCAAATACGGCGAGGAGCGGCTCCTTGCCAGCCGCAAACATGTCGCGCCACAAAATGAGCGAACCTCTGACTCAGGACACTAGCAGCAAGCGAAGGATTCACGAGGGGAATGTGATGGGCGAGGGATCGATTTCGCGATCACTTTCGCGATTAGGGACTGCACTGTCCCCAATTCGCGAGCACGATCGCGAGATCCTTGGCGTCGACCTCACCGCTCCCGTCGAGATCGGCGAAGAAGTCGTCCTCGCCCCACGCGCCGAGCAGCGCACCCAAGTCGCTCGCGCTCACGCTACGGTCGTGATCGATGTCGCCGAGGCAACTCACGACGGTCTGCGAGATGAGTGGGATTGCAAACTCGGGGCGGCCGTTGTCATCGAGCACTTCGATGAGGATTAGGCCGACATCCGGCGCGTAATACTTGTTCTCTGCGATGTTTGGGCCGTCGAAGAGATTTCCTTCGGATGTACCCAGCACCTTGTCGAACGAGCCAGCTGGAGTTCTTACCACTCCGCTAAGACCGGTGACGATGGCGAAGTCGAACGCGACGCCAGGTGCGAACTCTTGGTAGTACTCATCACCTTTCTCGGGGTCGGCGAGCATGATCGCGCCGGGCAGAAAGACGACTCCATCGGCAGTCCACGAACCGAGGTTGTCGGTGCTGACGAGCTCGCCGCGCTGGTTGTAGTGGAAGTTCTCGACATACTCGCCGAAGTACCAGACTGTTCCCTCCGTCGATTGTGCGTACCAATCCAAAGCGACTTCGACGAGAAGACCGCCCTTGAAGGTCTTGTCGCGGATAACGCGGGTCTCGACACCGAGAATTGTCTTGGTCTCGAACGTCACGAAGGTCTCGATCCGCTCGACGACGCCATTCTCGATCTCGCCCTCATACACCGAGAAAGTACCTGGATCGAGTGGATAGTACAGATGTTCGCTCAGCGAACTTGCCCCGCTGAATGTGACAGTGGTCCAGTCGGGCAGCTCGATGTCTGCTCGCGCGGTGTTCGATGCGGCGCCGTAGATGAATGCGACGATCGCTGCGAACTGAACGGCTCTTTGCGTACTCATGATCAGACTCCATTGGTTGAAGCGGTCCCGCGTTTCGGCGCAGGACGAAGATGCAATTGGAGTCAGAGTGACGTGGATACGGATCAATGGATGACGTTCGGATGTCTCCCACCGTCATGTTCTCGTCATCGTGAGTCTATGAGGCTCTCGGAGGAGTACCCTCAGTGTCGGCTCCACCGACCTCTCCACCGCGACCGTGACACTTTAGTCGCGGTGGAGTCTCCGCTCTGATCCATCGAGGGTCGAATCCGAGCATCGATGCAGAGCGCGACGCGCCGCGCGATCAAGGCTGTACCGGCTGGACTAACGCCTCCGCTTTTGCGGTTTCGTCGTGGTTTTCTTCGTGATTCTTCGGTTGCGCTTCGCGGAGCTCGTTTGAGCGTCCGAAAGTCCATCCGGGCATCCGCCCGGCGCGTGCCCGTCGTATTCCAACGGCGTTGTCCCGATCGTGCGGAAAACGACCGAAACGCTTGTACGACCAGTCGTGCTCATGACAGAGAGCGTGCAGCGGTGCTCGCCCTCGGATGGCGCGACAATGAACGCGTCCGTTCCTACGGCGACATCCTCGTCATCCACGCGCCACGTGCACGCCGCCCGATCGACTGGTGAACCATCGAACGTCATGACGCCACCCCACAGCCGCATTGGAAGTCCAGCGAAAAGAGGCGGCCCTTCTCGGGGATGAAGAATGCTGATAGCGGGTGGCCGCGGCGGCAACACGACCGGTCGTGAAAGTGCTGTCGTGCTCGAGAACCCGTCATGTACAGACAACCTGAAGACGACTGAACCGGAAGGGAGGTCAGTGAGCAAGAAGCGATGCTCGGTCGCGGAGGTTCCGACGGTGAGTCCGTTCCACGAGCGCCCTTTGTCCTTTGAAAATTGCAGCGAGTACTGCAACTCACAGTCGCGGTCGCCGGTCATCTCCCACCGCGCGACTCCAGCGCCGCGAGTGACTTTGACGGAGAAGCCAGCGATTGTCGGCACCTCCGAGGGCGCGCGTCGACTCCAGACCTCTCGTCGTTGGTCGTTCTCTGATGTGTGCGCGACGATGCGCAATGCGCTTCCTCGCTCGAGGTCGGGAAGGAGTGCTTGGAAAATGTACGGACCGCTGTCGTCGTGACGACCGTCGTCGCTCCCCCCGCATCCGCACCCGCATTTGCTACCGCAGCCACGCGAAATCAACCGCATCACTGGAGCGCGTGCGACAACATCGCCATTCGCGCCGATCAAGTGCGCGACCATCGACGTGCGCGCGACGTTCGAACTCGCTTGAAGCGCCTCGACGCGCATCACACTCTTGACCTCCACGACGCGATCCTCGTTCACGATGCCAACGAGCGCGACGAGCTTTTCAGCGCGGAGCCGCACGTTGCCCGGTGTGCGCTCCCACGGTGCAGGATCGGGGATGTGCTCCCACGGCCAGAGATACGGATCGACGAGCGCTGGTGGAGCCCAATGCCGGGTTCCAACCGTTCGCGGGTTGAACCGCGCGTTCCCAACCAGCCGCGCGTGGTGGTAGAGCGAGATCCACGGCGGTGAGCAGTAGGACATGTAGTCCTTGTCTGTCGGCGGATGAATAGTTCCGTTCGTGATGTCGACGCCATATTCGCCGATCGAGGCAGTCGGCGAGTTGTTAGCATCGTATGGCTCGTACGCTGGGTAGTTGGGATCACCGGGAACACTGCATGGTCCGTGGGCGAGACCCGCGCCATGTCCAACCTCGTGCGCCATCGTGACGGTTTGTCCATTCGGTCCGGCGCTGACGCCGCTCGATTCGCAGCCACCGACGTTCGCCATGGGGGTGCTTCCGGGCAAGAGACCGTAGTAAATGACGTCGTCGCGGTTTCCATCGTTTAACTTCATCAACGAGATCCAATAGTTCAGCGCGGTCCACTCAGTGGAACAGCCCCCGGGCGTCGTTGCGACACCGGTGAGCGGCGCGAACCAGTTCATCGTGCCAGCACTTGAGAAGACGCCGCTCGATTCCACCGGGTTTGTCGTCAGCGTCCATGATGCAGTCGATTGAAGATCGGCGACCGTTGGCGCTGGCAACCTGACGTTGGCCGTCGGCGGATTTGTGGTCGGGTCGGGTCCGTCATATGCGATGAAAACGCCGCGTAGGCTGAGGGTTTGCAGCATCGTGGCGTCGACGGTTTCTTCATACGTGGCGATCACCGATCGTGCTGCGTCGCTCGCTCGCCACACGCGCGCGGTCATGCGAACGACGCCAAACATCTGTGCCGCTGGCACGATGAAGTTGAGCGAGGCACCCAACGCCGATCGCTCGTTGGTGTAACTCGGGTCGCGTTTCGCAAGTGCTTGGCCTGGCATCTGCGGAGTCAGCGTCGCGACATCGACCCAGTCGATAAGGAGTGGTCCCGTCCGATGCGCAACAATGATCTCGCCGCTGAGTTGAACCGGGTCGCCAGCGAAGCCACACCGAACGTACACACGCGCCCACGCGGGCTTGTTCGCGACGAGACGGACCGAGTTGTCAGGTCCGCGGTCGTTCGCGTTCGTGAGATGTTGCTCGGCACCGAAGTACTGAATGCCCTGAGTGACTTCGATTCCGGAGACGTGCGGGCGAAACAGACTGGGCACAACATCGATTCCGGTTCCGAGCCAGCCGCCTCGGCTCCCAGCGAACTCAAGAAAATCTAGCAACGCGCCGACGCGGAGCGAGGCAGTATCGAATGACCTTCCCATTGAGGACCTCCAAGGACTGCTAGTGTCCTGAACCAGGACACCGAGGGCACATGTCTGGACGAGAGTTCAGTGTTCACCCCGTGCGCGACGTTGCATTCGGTCGCCGACCTAACTGTTTGCGACGCATTTGAGGTCGGTGCACGCGTAATCCCGGAATTACGTGAAGACCCGCGCAAGGAACGCCGAGTTTGCCGCCTCAGTTTCTTCGGAGTCGCCGGCGCGAGCGTCAGCGCGCCCGTCGCCGACTCGAAGCGAGCTTGCGCTTGCCACCGCCTCTTGCATGTGCAGCGTCGACTGGCCGCAGCACGAGGAGTACGTCGCCACACCCGGGCTCAACACGCTTCCGAGGAAGGCTCTCGTCCGTCGCGTCGCGGCAATCAACGATTTTCCACGGTCCGGCGTTCGACAGCAGCGATTGCAGCGTTGCGAGTGGAAACGTGAGCAGGTCGTACTGCTCGACGATGAATGGTGCCAGGCCATCGGCGCCGGTCGTCATGATGAGGTGGCGAATACGCTCGCATCGCAGGCCGTCGGGATGTTTCACGTCAACAAGGCCGCGCGTCTCGGAGCGAAGCGCGGCGAATCCGCCCCCTTCGAGTTCCACTGGACCGCGCTCGTACACCGTCGCTGCTTCGATACTGTCCTTCGGCTCACGAATGGCGAGTCCGACGACGTACGCGCCGTGCGAACGTCCGTGCCCAGGTCCGGCATCACACAGAAGAGCATGCATCGCGCGCAGATGCGCTGCGACATCGGCAAGTCCGCCAAGATGCCCGACGGAGTTGTCGGGATTGATCGCGAGATCAAATGGTCCTACGACCGACGGTGGCGGTGAACGCATGTCGCCGACGACGACGTTGGCGCGGCTCTCGCTCTTCGTCGTCTTCTTCGTCTCCGCCGCGAGCCGCACATTTGCCGCCGCGACCGTCTTCGGCTCGATATCGATTCCGACAGCCGTTGCACCCTGCGCCGCAAAATGCGCGAGCCATGTTGCGGGTCCGCACGCCGGATCAATGACGCGCCGTGGCCTCGCTTGCTTCGGTGACGCGCGGTGCATTCGGACGAGTGCGTCGATTGACGCCCGCATCTCGTCGCTGGGATCGAAGAAGGCGCGATAGAGCGAAGGTGTTGCGTAGAGACTCATGGGTGTCGGCTCGTGGTGATGCAAGCGAAGAATAGTGGCAACCGCGCCTCGCGGACGCGTGGATGGGGACGGGCACATCGCATAGCCGAACCGGGTCGCGCACACGAGCCGTGGCGATTCGCTTCGTGTTGGTCACGAGGGAGTCGTGAGCCTGCAATCCCAAGTCCTCGATCCGCAAGCCAGTTTCGCGAACCGATGCATTGCGAGTGCGGGAATAACCTAGTCGCCATTTGAGTGCCTAGCGGCCGGGCTACGCGCCTTAGGTGTCTGACACCGGCCGTTGCGTGCCGTGAGTGTCTGACACCCGCGGTTACGTGCCGTGAGTGTCCGACACCCGGGGTTGCGTGCCGTGAGTGTCTGACACCCGGGGTTGCGCGCCGCGAGTGTCTGACACCCGCCGTTGCGCGCCGTGAGTGTCTGACACCCGCCGTTGCGCGCCGTGAGTGTCTGACACCCGGGGTTGCGTGCCGCGAGTGTCTGACACCGGCCGTTGCGTGCCGCGAGTGTCTGACACCCGCGGTTGCGTGCCGTGAGTGTCGTGTCCGCTCATCGAACCCCACTCACCCGCGCGGCGGCTGTTTCGTCTTCCA
>JAWXCC010000097.1:0-7788 GCA_034440475.1 Phycisphaerae bacterium
CGTTCGTCCAGTCGTCCACATTAGGAATCGTCGTCGCGTAGAGCGGAAAGTCCGCCGCTAGGCTCGGCGTCGCCGTCACGACCGCCGCTGAGAGCAGGGCGAACAGCCGAAGGAAGGCGCTCGCTGGCGCCCGGTGCGTGCGAGAGCGTCGCGGGCGGACTGGAACCTGGTGTTGCAACGGCATGTGAATCGTCATCGGAGTGTCCTCTTCGTGGCAAGGATGCGAGCAGCGGCCAGCGAGCCGGATGTGCAACGCGCACATCGCTGCGTTTGGGAAAACGATACGACTGCAGAGCTGCTTCGGCAAGCGCGCGCACCGCCGTCGTCACCACATCACCTGTCCGCCTCTGTGTACTGCGACAAACGACCTTCATCGCGGAACCGCAATGCCGGAGAATTCGCTAGACCCATTCGCGTGATGCAGACCACCTCGAGCGCGTCGCAACGCGAGCTGCGATCTCGTGGAAGGTCGATTGGGCCGCCATCGCTTCGTATGTGAAGCACGAGTGAAGCTGCATGCGCCTGGTCGACACTGCGATGAGGATCCGGTCAGTCATCGCGCAACAATTGCCTGCACGCTCACCGCAGCGATCGGGAGGGTGGTGACTTGCGAGCCTCGGGCTCAGTTCGGGAAGATTCGAGGAGCGTGGGGCTGCGCAACGCCGGTCTCGTCGCGGAGGAACGGCGTGTGTTCGCGTTCTCGTGAGTCACAACGGCGCCGCACTCCTGAGAGAATCACGCATCAATGCGGGACCTCACTTCGAGCACTCGACATCGGCCTCAGCCATCGCGTTGGCGCGACGCCGTCGGCACCCGAAAAGGGTGCTCGCCGATCCGAATGCCATAAGGGCGAAAGCGCCGGGGCCCGGCACGACAGTGACTTCGACCGAATCGCCCGCCGTGGTATCGATGCCTGAGAGTCCAAACGCGATCGTGTCCGGCACGACTGAGATCATCAGGTCGCCGAGCTCGAACGAGTCGGGAACCTGGAGTGTCATCCGAACCAACAGTCCGCTTGTGAAGGAACCAACAGCAGCGTTCGCGAATTCGACGTCGACGATCCCGGCGGGATAGTTCGGTCCCTGAAGCGTCGCGGCCGTGATCACCGTGGAAAGCGAACCGAGTCCCGGCTTGCTCTGATCGAAGATCGAGCCTGCGCTGAACGGGGCGGACCATGCGTACGACTCGTAGAGCAGCCCCGGCTTCGAGAACACAACCCGAAAGATCGCCGAGTTACAGAAATCAGCGGCATCAGAAGTGATGATCACGTCGAGATCGAACGTGCTCCCCAATGCGAGATCCGCCTGTTGACTGCCTCCGATCGACGTTGACATTACGTAACCAGCACTTGAGTTCGCCGCGAAAGCCATTGCGCCAGCGGCGCTAGCCACAACCCATTTCCAGTTCATGTCTCCCTTTCCTTCCTTGAATCAAACCAAAAGTTGCCCCCGACCGGTTCGGAAGGCCGCAGACGGCCCGCGTCGTTCCCGTAGACGCGGGCCGCCTGACATTGCGCTACTCATCAGCACGCTGAGACGCTGGCGTTGACGTCGTTGCACCTGCCGAAGTCGCCACCACTCCAACCTCGCCCTTTCCGAAGCGATCATCCGGCCCTGGTGCCCCTAGATCTCTAGCTCGTTCGGCGGCGAGTCGGCGCAACGCCCTTGGATCGTGGTGCCGTTGACCAATGGCCAGTAGCGCGATTCGCCCCGCTGAACGCGCCGCCGCTACAGCCGTCCCCTCCACGTGCACGTAGTCACCGCGCGAGAAGCCATCCGGACCTCGACGGTCAAGCGCTCGCTTTGCGACTCCGAGCGCACAGATCCCCCGAGTACCCGCTGGCGCGGATGCGCTTGCGATCTGGTCGCGCTCGTCGAGCGCCGCGACCGGCACGACCGAGTCGAGCCGTGCCGGGAAGGCTTCCGGAACGTCAGGCATGGCTTCACCCAACGGCGCGAGATGAAGAATCCCCGACCTCGCCGATTCCAGATACGCGGCTTCGATCGCCGCCGAGCCTAGACCAAGAAGAGCTGGCGTGATCACGACATTCGCGCGTTCACGCTCCAGGATCCCGATGGCGCGAACGAGCCAGCTCGTCCGCGGGATCCAGGTTTCGCCATCCGGCAGCATCACGAATGTGCGCACCGAGACGAGGTCTAGATCGGGCCTCGCCACTGCCGGGTCCTCCGCGCCAATCGCGATGCTCGCAAGAGCCGTACCGACCGCGCCGTCGAAGCCAGTTGTTGCGGCGTCGGTAACGTCGGCGCTGAATCGAACGGGCAGATCGAAGTCGACCGCATCGAGGCCATCCGCGAGCAGTCCGATCGTAGCGCCACCTCGAATCTGTTGCGGCGTCGCTGTCGGACGGCGTCCCGCGAGCGGTTCCGCCGTCATGAGCGGCAATGCGCCGATCAGTGCGTCGGGCTCGGCCATCCGCACGCCGGGAAGCGACGCAATGCGTTCCGCCATTCGCACCGCTTCAACACCCAAGCGTGTCGACAGCGTCACTGAGAGCACGGCCGACGCGGCTCCTTCATCAAGCCTGATGGTCGTCGCGCCCGGATCGACGGTCAACAAAAGCGCGGCGGTGACTTCCGTCGGGACTCCGTCCTGGTTCCACACCAGAACGTTCGCCGTCGGAACGACGGGAAGCGAGCGTTCGCCAAGATAGACAGGCGAAACGAACGCCCCCGCATCGACAAGGAGTGATGACGTGCGCTCCCACGCCGCCTCGTCGCGATCGATTCCGAACGTGACGATCGACCAACCGTGCACAGGCCAGACCTCAATCGTTGCGTCGCTGGCATCGATCACGGGGAGCAGTCGTGCCAGGTCGATGCGTCCGAATGGATCAAACACCGCCAGTCGTCGATGGTCGACGACCAAAGTCGAGTTGGGGCCAAACCATGGATCAGTCAGTGTCGACGTGCCTTCATCGTCAATGGATGAGGGATCGTCGGTCGTTCCGTGTCCGCCGCCAGCACCGGGACCGGCCACCTTGATGCCGTGCGTCGGCTGCTCAGCGCCAGTGCCGGATCCCCCACCCGTCTTCTGATCTCCGCCCGCAATCAGCGGCGCGACGGGCGGACAGGGATCCGCGATCGCTCGAAGATCTACACCCGATGCAACCAACACCGCTTTCAGATCACTGTCGGCAGCGGGACCGTTTGGATCGCCGTCGATATCGCCGTCGTGGTCGAAGTCGCAGCGCACCTGCGCGGCATTCGTCGGATCGATGGCCGTGGTGCCGAGGTATGCAATTACGCCACCGACGTCGGTGACGTTGACACGACGATCTGCCGAAGCGTCGCCGCGGAGGAGCGCGAGGGAGCGTCGGCTCTGGTCCGCGGCCGGTGGATTGCCTGCGATGTCGGCAACGCCTGTCAAGGTGAGGCAATACACCGCGCGGTCAGGAAGCGCCGCAGACGTCTTCAGTTCATATGTCAGGCCATCCGCGAGTGGACTGATGGTGACCTGAACACCCGAGGTGTCGATCGGCGCTCCTTGCGCGTCGACGCCGACGATCGCAAGGCCCGTCGGCTGAAGCGCCGCGAAGTCGCTTGCCTCTGAGGGAGCGAAGCGAACTCGGAGTCGAAGCGGATCAACCGCACGGCTCTCGCTCGCACCGGATGCTGGCAACGAGATCGCCGCGTCGCCAACAGCGCCGTGCATTGCGACGGATTCCCACGCAACGATCGCAGGGGGCGTCGTATCGATGCGAAGTTCGAGACTCGCAACGACGCCGAAGGATGTCGCGGTCACCGCGTACACGCCGTCAGGCAAGGTCTTCGAGGATAGGACCTCGTAGACACCGCGCCCGTTGACACCCGTTGGAACGCTTGCATCAAGCGCTTGCCCGTTGCCTTCGAGATGGAGATCGACCGAACTGAGCGGCGCGCCGACGACGAGGAGAGCCGGCGTGGGGTCGTTCGTGACTCCGTCGCCCTTGACTCCGCTGTCGCTCTCGGTCGCGATTGCGACACTGGGAATCGTCGTGACCGTCATCGGACCGGCGGGCGCAAGCTGGCTGTTGCCAGCGTTGTCCTGCGCCCGAGTAGCGAACCCGTAGACACGTCCGGCTTGGCCGTTGTAGACGCTGACGCTCTCCGTTGCAGGCTGGAACGCGAAGGGAACCAAGCCGCTGCCGTCAATCGAGACGAGCATGTTGAATCCAGCCAGACCCGACCCGCCGGGGGGATCGAATCCACTCGGTGCCAAGGTGATGGCCGGTCCTCTGACGGTTGGCGGCAACTTCGCTAGCGAGCCGATCGGCAGGATCGGATCAATGGTGTTGAAGACCTCGTTCGTGATGATCGAGGGATTCGCGTCGAAGAAGATCTCGGCGTCGTTGAAGACGAGGGTGCCCTGCGGCGTCGAGAGCTTCGGACGGATGGAGAACTCAACGCGGCCTTCGCCCTGGCCACTGGCGTCGTTCGGCGGAAGGAATCCCGAATAGGCGTCGGTCGGAGGCTCGCCCGTGGATGGATCGATGCTCTGGAAGATCCAGAATGCTTCGGGTGGGTCCTTCGATGCGTCGACGCCAGCGAGGATGTCGACGAGGACACCTTGCGTCGCGGTGAGATCGAGCGTGGTTTGGTAGGAGATGCGATCCTCGGGCACGTCGATGACAAGGTCGCCGATGTAAATGTCGCCGACGCGGAAGGTGCCGGGGTTGAGCCAAGTGTCGAGCGGATCGTGGATATCGACGCGTGCGGCGGCGGCGGTCGCGCCAGGGACGTTCTCGAAGAAGACGCTGAAGCCAATTGCGCTAGTCGCGGTGGACCAGCGTTCTGCACCGAACCTGGCTTCACCTAACTTCTCGTTTGGATCGGACGCCGCCGGCGTGTCATCGCACCTATTCTCACCACCGCTAGCGCCTCCATCACCCTGACACGTCTTGCAAGGCCCGTCTTTGGTCGTGTCGCAGCACGCATCTCGAAAAACAAGCGGACACGCTTCGTTACATTCAGTGTTGCAAGTCTCGAAGCAACACCCCGCACAAATAATCCAGTAGGCGGCCGCGGCAGCCGCGCAGGGTGCCGATAGCACCAGTGCGCCTGCGGCTATGCAAGCAGCGAACGCCGCTGTACACGTGAGTGCGTGTATCGCCAAACAGGCATTGCGCTCATTGGAGCCCGTTGCGTCGGATGAGCCGTAGAGTTGCTCGAGCGCGGCCTCCAATGCCGTGTCAAAATTTGCAATTGCATCCGAGTAGAATCCGCTCGCGTTATTGCCATAGGTCAGCATCGTGTCTTTTTCTGGCGACGGTTCAAGGGACTCGACCCAGGAAGCCACAGTGGCCACACCCATTGGACTGCCGCTCGGCGCTCGGCGTGTGCGGCTGAACGGTTGACCGGGTTGGGCGCATGGGTGTGTCCGTTCTGCTCAGGACCAGTGACAACATGGATATCCCCCCGGAAGGAGCCGACAGATTGGACGGTCGATGGTGAGGCACGCTACTGGGGTCGTCTTCGAATGGAGCAGCGCTGAGTTGATTCCTTCGTAGAGAGGCGCTCGTTGACTCATGACACCCGTAGCCCAGTGACGCGGAGTCATGAACTACGGCGGCCACGCCCGACCGTCGCAGCGCACCGAATCCTGCGCATCTGCGAGAATCCCAGCGCATTTCGGAACCGAATTGTCTCTCTTCGTTGAGACTCGCCTCTCGTGGACACCCCCTCCCTCGAACCCGACCCCATCGCTGCTCTCTACGGCGAGCTGCGCCGACTTGCCGGGGCCATGCTGCGACGCGAGCGGCCGGACCACACGCTTCAGACGACGGAACTCGTCCATGAGGCGTACCTTCGGATCGGCAACGACCCCGCGCTGGTCGGCGCGTCGAGGGCATTCGTCTTCGCCGTCGCGTCGAAGGTCATCCGCGATGTGCTCGTCGACCACGCTCGCAAGCGTGGTCAAGTGAAACGCGGCGCAGGTTGGCGGAAGATCTCGCTTTCGGAAGCCGACGTCTCGGGCGGCGAGGGACGCGCGGTCGATCTCCTTGACCTCGACGACGCGATGGTCGAGCTCGCGTCGGAGCATCCACGCCGATCGCAAGTCATCGAGATGCGGTACTTCGGCGGCATGGGCAACGATGAGATCGCCGAGGTCTTGGGTGTGTCGGTCCGCACAGTGACCGAAGACTGGTCGGGCGGCCGCGAGTGGCTTCATCGGCGGCTCGCGCGCGGGGCCCGTGAATGAACGACAGCCGCAACGATCCGAGCGACTCTGGCGACAAGGGCGATACGGGCGATCGAGCCGTGCCATCCGACTTCATGGCCGCTCCGTTTCTTGGCGAGGATTTTCACGTCGCCCAAGCGATGAATGACGCGGTTGCCGGAGCATCGGCGATGTCGCCAGCACCTTCACGCGTTGGCTCGTTCAGGGTCGGCGCTCTCATCGGCCGCGGCTCGTTCGCTTCGGTCTACTCCGCCACACAGGACAAACCCGTCGTTCGTCGCGTCGCCCTCAAGGTGCTGGACGCCTCGCTCGATCAGCGCTCCGCGTTGCAGCGATTCCATCGCGAGCAGCATGCGCTGGCGCGGCTTGAACATCCCGGCATCGCTCGACTCTATGAAGCCGGCATGACGCCGGACTCGCGTCTGTACTTCGCGATGGAGTTTGTCGATGGAGAACCGATCCTCGCCGCGGCGACGCGCGCGGAGTTACCGGTGCGCGAGAGAATACGGCTCATTCGAGACGCATGTCGCGCCGTCCACTACGCGCACATGAAGGGCTTGATCCATCGCGACCTCAAACCCGACAACATCCTCGTCACGACGATTGATGGAGCTCTCGCGACGAAGATCATTGACTTCGGCGTGGCCAAGGCCATCGCGAGCCCGATCGACGACTCGTCGCTCAGGACTGTCGCCGGACAACTCGTCGGCACGCCTGCATACATGGCGCCGGAACAGCTTGAGGGTCGTGTCGACGACGTCGACGTGCGCAGCGACGTCTACGCGCTCGGCGCCGTTCTCTACGAGCTTGTTAGTCAGCGCCGTCCGCACCAAATTGGCGGCATGGCACCACTCGATGCGGCCCGGCTTGTGCGCGAGGAGCGGCTGCGTCCGTTACGTGACTCGGTTCAGGGCGTCTCCATCGACCTTGATCGCGCCCTTGAATCCGCCTTGAGCGTCGATCCTTCGGACCGCTACCAGTCCGCCGCCGAGTTTGCGTCGGATCTCGATCGCGTGCTCGACGGCGAACCGGTCCGCTCCCGCACGCCTGGAAGCTGGGAATCGACGTGGCGGTGGTCGCGGCGGCATCCGGTTCAGACGGCGGTTGCGCTGGCCGCGCTCATCGGTCTTGTGACAACCTCGGTTTCCTTCTGGTCGATGGCGCAAACAGCCAAGCGCGAGGTCGCGCATCTGCAAGCCGCCGTCAAGGAGTTGCTGCACTCGGCCATTGGCTTGGCGGACCGCGTCGGTGTCGTGCGTGAGCGCCGCGCGATCATCGAGCGCGCGGCGGCGCTGTCCGCCACGCTGCTCGAGCTGCGCCCGAACGACGCCGAGTCGCGCCGCATTCGTGCCGACGCGCTCATCGAGCTTTCGAAGATCATGCGCGATGCGACGCCGAGCGAGCTCGATGGGGCGCGTTCGTTGCGCGAAGAGGCGCTGGCGATCCTCGATGGACTTGTCGCCGAAAGTCCGAGCAAGGACGACCTTGCTAAACACGCGATCGCACTGATCCTGTGCGGTGACATCGACAAGGAAGTCGGCGACCTCGCCGGAGCGCAACGACACTATGAGCTCGCCTTGGACGAGCATCGGCTAATGGTCGCGCGCGACC
>JAWXCC010000098.1:0-12909 GCA_034440475.1 Phycisphaerae bacterium
CGACGCTCGTCAACGGGCAATGGTTCATCGCCGCATCCTTCGCGCTCGTCGCCGGATCGCTCGGCGGCTTTCTCGTCTTCAACCGTCCACCCGCGAAGATTTTCATGGGAGATGGTGGATCACTCGTCATCGGATTCTTGTTAGCTACGCTCGTTGCCCGCACCACGTTTGTCGACACCGCTGACGCGTCATTCGCGCTCGGTACGGCGTGGTACGGCGTCTTCATGCCGGTTGCTGCTCTCGCGATTCCGCTCTACGACATCGTCGTTGTGTCGGCGATTCGCATCGCAAACGGAAAGAGCCCATTTGTCGGCGGCGAGGAGCACTTTTCGCACCGGCTCGTACGGCTCGGCCTGTCGCGGCCGCAGGCGGTTGGCGTTCTCTGCATGCTCGGCGCGGTCACGGGCATTTCCGGAATCGTGCTCGGATCACTTCAGCCCTGGCAAGCGATTCTCGTCGGGATGCAAACGGTCTTCGTGCTGGTTGTCGTCGCGGTGCTTGAGCGCGCCGTGCACGCGCCCGCGAACGCGCGACGCGACGGCGGAGACACGCGCCGTGGATGAGCGCACACGAGCGCTCGCGCGCTGGTCGGCGCTCGCGATCGTCGCGATCGCCGTCGTGCGCTGTCTGGTCTCGGTGCAGGCGCAAGTGCGCTTCGACACGGATCCGGCGATCAATCCCGAGCCGTTTGCTGGGCTTGGACCGACGGGTAGTTTTGCGCTCGATGTCGTGCTTCTTCTCGCCAGTGGGATGGCGTTCTTGGCGGAAGGTCGCTCCGGTCGCGGCGTGCACGGGTGGCTCGTCGCCTGCGCTCTTTTGCCCGGCCTCGCGATGTTGTGGCACGGCTACGCCGACGCGATCGACCTCTTTCGTGGCGCGACGTGGTTGGCTGCGGCGGTGGCGAGCGTGGCCGCCGCGCATCTCGCTCGTGACCCAGCGATGCGGCGTTTGTTGACGGCGGGCTGTATCGCCGTCGCACTGCCGCTGGCTCTCCGCGGCGCGGAACAACTTCTCATAGATCACCCGGAAACAGTGCGCTTCTTCGAGCGTCACAAAGCAGAGACGTTCGCCGAGCGCGGGTGGTCTCCCGACAGCCCTGCGGCGCAGATGTTTGAGCGGCGACTACAGCAACTCGAAGCCTCGGCTTGGTTCGGACTCGCGAACATCTTTTCAGCCACGATGGCGTTTGGGGCGCTTGCGTTTGGTGGACTCGGGATCGCGGCGCTCCGAACGCGGCCGCGGGCAGCGGTCGCGTCGCTGTTGCTCGCGCTGCCGTGCCTCGCGCTCCTCGCGATCAACGGATCGAAGGGCGCGCTCCTCGCAACGGCGCTTGGTACGGTCGTTCTCGTGATCGGATTCCGTCGACCGCGCCTCGCGCCGGTCGTTGGCCTCGGGTTCGTTGCGCTCGCGGCGATCGCGCCGGCGCTGCGCGGTCTCGCCCCCGAGTCGTTCTTGCATGAAAAGAGCCTGCTCTTTCGCTTCCAGTACCTCGAGGGTGCGATCACGGCGCTGAGGCAGTCGCTGCCATTTGGCCTCGGACCCGACGGCTTCCAAAGTGTCTACATGCGGGTGAAGCCGCCGCGCAGCCCGGAAGACGTCGTAAGCGCGCACGCGATGGTGGTCGACTGGGTGCTGCTGCTCGGACCGCTCGCCATCGGCTGGGTCGTGATCGTTGTTCGCGGGTTCATCGGCCGTTGCGGCAGTGATGTCGACGTTGATTGTAAAGGGAAGCATGCGACAGACCTCGCGCTGCCCGGCGGCATCATCGTTGCAGCGGTCGTCTGCGCGGTGCAGGCGATTGCCGAGGAGGGAAGCGCAGACCTCCGCTGGATCGGCATGCGCGCGATCGGCGCGCTGGCGCTCGTCGGCGGGATCGCGCTGGTTGACACCATAATGCGCACGGTTGCAGGTTCAGCGGCGCGGGCGGCGCTGCTCGCCGCGGTGGTCGCGGTGTTTGCCCAAGCCCAGATCGAGATGATTCTGTTCCAACCCGGAACGGTCGTATGGGCGTTTCTCGCGATCGGCGTGTTGACACCGCTTGGGTCGGTCGGCGCGGATTCGACAGCTGCGTCGAGCTCGGTGCGATCGACGTCCTCGTGGACTTGGGCTGGAGCCTGTGCGCTCTTCGCGCTCGCTATCGGCGGGCTCGGTCTCGTGCCGCAGTTTCGTCAAGATCGCCTACTCGACGAAGCGTCCGCCAAGGTCGCGGGGATCGCCGAGATTCGCGCCGCGTGGCCGAAAGCAGCCCGAGAGATTGCGACCGGTGAGGTCGCTGGCGCGTCGCAAGGCATCCTCGACTTGGTGCGCGACTCGGCTGGAGTGGAACAAGAATCGCGGGTGAAGGCGGCGATGACGACCGCGGGCGATGCGCGGAGCCGTATCGCGGCGACGGCGCAGGCGCTCCAGCGCTACGACGCGAATCAGCGTTCGCTCGCGGCCGACCTGTTGCAGCACGCGGACTCCGTCTATCCGCAGAATCGCGTGGCGCTCGAAGCTGCGGTGAAGCAACTCGCCTATGCCGGTCGCCGCACGCTCGGCCCGCGCCGCGCGGAGATTGTCGAACCGATGCTGCATGCGAGCGCGATTGAGGTCGCGAAGCGCGGCGCGGATCGTTTCAAGGGACCCAAGTTCACGGCGATGCTCGCAGACCTGTGGCTCGAACGAGCACGCGCGACGGGCGACGCGGCAACGCTCGACGCGGCCACGAAGGCGATGCGCGAAGCGATTCGCTGGCAACCGCGCCGGGCGTCGCTCCACGCGGATCTCGCGGATTTGCTCGCCGCGCAACTCGATCTTGCCGGAGCCGCGGCCTCATACCGCGCAGCGCTCGCGATCGACGCGGATCTCGAACTCGATCCACTCGCTCGCTTCAACGACGCTCAGCGCGGCGAGATCGAGACGCGTGTTGCCCGGGTCGCGCGGGTGCGAACTGGCGGCGACGCCGAGAAGCTCCCCGCGGGCTGGCCTCTGCTCCGGGCAGAGTGAGTGAGCCTCCTCTACCCTGCGGCGATGGTTCACAGCAAATCCCCAGGGAACTTCGAGAATTCACAAGTCGAGCCCTTGACTCGTCTTCAAGTGGTGGCAGTTTTCCGCCTACGCGGAGTGCCGGGATCGTGAAGGCACGGTATTGGCGTCGCCCCTGAGCGAGAGAGGAAACGGGAATTCTGACGGAGCTGGCCCGACGGCGAGTTCCAGTCATTCCCTTGACGGTGTCAGCAACCCATGCGTCATGGAGTTGCTCAGACGCCTTCGGCCGAGAGAGGCCGTTTCCCTTCAGGAGCTAGAGAGATGATGAATCGAATGATTGTTGGAGCGGGCATCGCCACGCTCTTTGTCGCTGCGGCCACGAACGCGGCATTCAATCCAGCGAATTGGACCCTCGGGACCGCAGGCGATGCGAGCGCCAGCCTGATCAACGTTGGTGATACTCTGGCGCTCACCGGTCCCGTTGCGGGCCTCGGTGGCTCGGGGACGGTCGATGCCATCACCATGACGATCGTGGGTGGCAACAGCAACATCAAGGGCACCGAAATGTTCACCGCCACGGCTCTGACTGCGGGCAACGTGACCTTTAGCTGGGCCTATTCGTCCTTCGACAGCGGCGCGTTCGACACCGGTGGTTTCATCGTCAACAACGTCCTGACGGGAATCGCGATCAACTCCGGTCCATTCAACGGGAACGGGAACTTTGCCGTCGGGGCAGGGGAGTCGTTTGGCTTTGGCGTGCGAACCTTTGACGGCATCTTCGGTGCTGGCACACTCGTCATCACCGGATTCGAGTTCACCGGCACGTTCGTTCCCGCGCCGGGTGCGGTAGCGCTACTGGGGCTCGCGGGCCTCGTTGGCCGTCGTCGTCGATCGTGATTTGAGTGACGCGACGCTTGGTTACGCATCCTCATGCCGCGCGGCCTCCCAGATTGGTGGGGGGCCGCGCGGCGTTTTGGGGCGGATTTGCCCTCGTCGGTGGGGTGAATGAGCCTTCTCGAACTTTCTCAAGCCAGCGCTGCGCGCACCCGCTCGTAGGCCGATCTCATCGGTGCAAGGAGGTTCTCGAATCGCGCCGCCCGGCCGATGGAAGAGTCGTAGACCGGCAGCGCGACCTGTTCAGCCGCGAGGGTGGGGGGCGGTTCGCGTCTGCCGCTGCGCGACGCGTGATGGGCAAGACACCCGTCGTTCCAGGGCACACCCGTCGCTTCGAGGACCGCTCCCAAGTGGGTGCGCGTGTCGCGCACCAAGTCCTCGTAGCGCAGGTGGACGAGCCGACCGGGCAGCACCCGGCGCCAGTGCTGCATCATCGCGTCATGGTGAGCTAACATCTCACCGACACCGTCGAGTGACGCCGCCCACGGCATCGCGCTATTCTGAAGCCGCTCGAAGCAGCTGAGCCCCGTGTCCATCGGATCGCGTTCGAGATCGATAATCGTCGCTTGGGGAAACACGGCGGCGATGAGTCCTACGTGAAGCCAGTTGGAGAGGTGCTTGTCGGCGATGCGCTCGACGCCAGGGCCCGCGTACACGTCGGTGTGCTGAAGGTAGGTTTGCGCGACGAGTTCGAAGTCGCGTGCTAGGAATCCACGGCAGAAGAGAGGCCAGCACGCGCTCGGCACCGAAGCATGGCGCCACGACTCGACTTGCGCGTTGAGGGCCTCGGTTTCGCCAGCCCCGGCACCACTCGGATGGGCCGCGATTTGCCGCTCCAGCAACGTGGTGCCGGAACGAGGAAGTCCCGCGATGAACACCGGTCGGCGTGAACGAACTGTCGACGGTGCCCAGCGGGCAAACTGCTCAGAGGTGAAGCAGGCTCGGATGCGCTCGCACTGAGCGCGGAACGTCGCCCAATCGAATCGTGCAGGTGTGGCAGCCTTGGACTGGGCGAAATGCTCGAAGGCACCCACCAAGTCGTTCTGGCGCTCGCGCAACTCGCCGAGGCGCCAGTGCAGTCTGCTCGCGACGTGTGCATCGGGTGATTGCGCGAGGCCGTGCGCCAGCGCCAGCTCTGCCGCCTGAGCGTCGCCTAGGTTCGCGAGGATTTCGCCTTCGATCAGCCGACTCTCTGCATCGTCGAGACTCTGAATCGTCGCCAACGCCTTGGACAGGTTCCCGGCGCGCCGATACGCCTCAGCCAAGGTTCGCCTGAGTTCGACGTGTGCCTCGGCGCGACGATACTCGCGCTCCAAGCATGCAATTGCCTCAGCGTGCTGTCCGCGACGCAACAAGAGTTGCGCCTGCGCCACCACAATCGACACCTCGCCCGGAGCGAATGTGCGGGCTTTGACGAGCGCGTCGGCTGCGGCGTCCCACTTGCTCTGGCGCGTCCGGATCCGCGCGCACAGTCGCCACCCTTCGGGACACTTGGGTGAGACCTTCAGGTACGCCGCGCAGTGGTCGGATGCTCGATCAACATCCCCCGCATTGAACGCGTTGACTGCTTGGATCAACAGCGAGCGGTCGCGAGGGTTCATCGGAAGCGATGGTACAGAAATGAGAGATGGCGCGGCTTCTTGACTCCCTGTTTGTCACCCGCCGCATCACCCACGGTCGAGGACGACCACACCCATCGCACGCTGCTGCCGGACGCCGCGCTCGATGGGAAACTTCGCTGCGCCTTCTGCTCGAAGCTTTGGCGCGAACTCACGCACGTAGCAATCGAACGACTCACGTGAGGCGAAGCGGTAGCGCACTTCAAGGACGACGGCACCGCTCGACGCGCCCGTGGCACCCAACGGATCGGGATCGCGTCGGACCACTTCGGCGTTCAAGGCCCCGCCGAGTTGGACGTCGGCGATGTGGCCGTCGCGCAGCCAGGCGATCCATTCGTCAGCGACGCGCGCTTCGTCGAACGTCGCGGTGACGGCGTACGAGAACGTACCGCGCGAGTTCGGTGCCCCGGTTGTCACGATTGTCCCAACATCGCGACCGCTGGGGGGGCCGCATCGCCCCGCGCCTTCGCGATCGCGTCGAGCACCTGCTGCGGTCCGTAGGTGTCACTCTTGAAGACCACATTGCCCTGCGAATCGAGCACGACCAAGAGCGGAATCGTGATGCGATCGAAGCTCTTCAGCAGTTCGTTTCCCGGTCCATTGTTGCCAGTGAGGTCGACCTTGATCGCTGTAACGTTCTTCCCGTTGAGTTCGCGAGCGACTCCCGGTTGATTCAGGACGGTCGCCTCGAGCACCTTGCAGTTCAAGCACCATTCAGCGGTGAAATCGATGACGACCACATCGCCGCGCCCTTTCGCGATCGCGAGTCGATCGGGCGTGTAGTAGGTCCACACGATCGGGCCTTTGGCACTCTGCGAGAAGCCGACGAAGAGCGACAGCGCGATGATCGCGAGGCCGAGGCCACCGAACATAGCACGACGACCTAACTTCGGTGTGATCTGTACCGTGCGGACCACGAGCCAACCGCCAGCGGAACATGCTGCGGCGGCGACGAACCACCAGAAGAGTTTGCTGGGCGGATCGGGCGGCGTCACCATGAGTCCGCTGAGTCCAGCGCCAATGAAGTACGCCGCGGCTGCGAGCAAGAGTAGCGCCATGACCTGCTTGATCACGTCGCTTGCCGGCCCCGACTTTGGCATCTTCGCCGTGAGCTGTGGGAACGCGGCGAGGACGAGATACGGGATCGCCATACCGATTCCAACGGCAGCAAAGACTGCGAGGACGGTCGTCGTCGACTGCGTCGCTGCCCAGGCGATTGCGGCACCCATGAGCGGCGCGGTGCATGGCGTTGAGAGGATCGCCGTCATGATTCCAAAGCCGAAGGCACCCGGTGCCGACTCTTGCTTCGGGTTGATCATGTAGATCCACTGCGGCAATCCGACGTTGAAAAAGCCGAGCAGACCCACGGCCATCGTCGCGATGAAGACGCCAACGAAGATCACGAACCACGGATATTGGAATAGCTGATTCGCGCTGGTGAAACCCTTTATCGATGAGACGGCGATGCCGAGGCTCATCCAGAATGCGATCACTCCGAGCGACATGAATGCGCCGAGTATCAGCGTGCGCCGCCGCGTGCCTGCGGCTGACGACAGGCCCATGATCTTGAGAGGGATGACCGGCAACACGCACGGTGTTAGGTTGAGTAGAAACCCTCCGACCGCGGCCACCAGCAAGAGTGCGACGAAGCCAGCGCCGCGCGTGTCGATCGAGAAGCTCCACTGTAAGACGTTGAACTCGACGAGCTGCGGCGCCTTTTCGCCAGACCTGATTTTGGCGAAGACTGCGGCATCGAACTGTTTGAAGATCGGGTCGGGGGTGCGACTCACACTCGTCCCCGCACCGACGACGTTGAACTCGGCCGTGAGTTCGTAGGTCGCTGGCTGGAGACACGTGCGCTCATCGCACGTCTGGAAGGACACGCTGAATTTGATCGAGCGCTGGCCCGGCGCGGCGTCGCTCGCGATCGTGATAGGGACGAAGACGGGCGCGAGACCCTCATAAATAGCGAAGTTCTGCGGACCGTCGCCGATGTCGATCATCGCGAAGTGCGTTTCGGGCCACTGTGCGAAGTCGGAGTGGACGACAACACCTAGACCGTTGATTGAAGTGAGTTCGGTTCGGACGGCACCCTCGAACTGCGCGCTTCCTTTTGGCCACGGACCCGCGCGCGGCCACATGTGCCATGGAGAATTGATGTTGAGGACGACCGCGGCAACAACATCCGCGCCCGGGGTCACGTCGGTTGCGCTGAGGTAGACCTTCGCGCTCACTTGGTCGCGCGAGTCATTGAAGCGGGCCGCCGCGGGCGGACCCGAAGGTCGCCCGAAGCTGGGAAGGCCCGGCGTCTGGGCAGAGTGGGCTCGAGCGGCAGTCACCCCGAAGACGACGGCGAGCGCGACGAGGAACGAGAGCCAGCGATTGGGAAGCATGGTCATGACGCGATCGTTTGCTACAACACCTTCTTGACGACGACGACACCAACGAGGATGGCGAGCAACGCCGCGCCCGCGACGATCATGCTGATCAATGCCGCGCTCATTCCGACTGACGCTGCCGCCGTCGGCGTACTCGGCGACGACGGCACCATCGATGCCGCAGACGGTAGTTTGGTTGCGTCGAAACCGGTGAAGTACTCGGGATAGGTTTGGTCGGCGGGCCAGCCCTTCGCATCGGGATCGACAGCGACCTTGACGGGGAAGGTCAGTTCGACCGGGGCAATGCAGATCCGATCGTCGCAGGCTTGATAGGTCAGTTTCAGCGTGATTTCGCTGACGCCCGGCGTTGCGTCGGCTGCGGCGAGAACCGGCAGATACGCGACGACGCGCCCCTCAAAAACCCCGTACTCGACTGGCGAACCTCCGAATGCGACCGTCGCCATCACTGGCTTGGGCCATTGAATCGCGCCCGCGCTGGGCCGAAGGCGTCCATCCGAGCTGTTCCCGGTCGAGATCGACGTTTTGATGAAGTCCTCAGGCTCGCCCAGCGCCTTCGGAACCACCGGCTCGTTCGTCTGAATGTGCCATTTCGGCTTGAGATCGATCACGACCGCGACCGGGAACCACTGCCCTGGTTTCACCGCCATGGATCCGGGGAAGACCGTGACTTGGGCGGGGGCGTCACCGCTGGCGCCCGCCGCTTGGCCCGACGCCGATCGGGTCATCAGCAGCTCAACACCCGTGACGATTGCAAGAAAGAGGATCGCAGTCCGGAGGATTCTCATAGTCGCCGCACTCTACACCGGCTCAGCCCGACGGGATCGCGCGAGCCGCTCGGTTGGTGACAAGCCTGATTCGAGGCTCAAGGCCCGCTTGCGAGTCCTCCGATAGAGCCTGCGAGGTTGTCTTCAGGTCCGTCACTGCGGTTCTACCGCGCTTCCGAAGCAGATCGAATCCGACATGGCGAACGAAGTACTCGATCAGGACGGTGTTGATGCGCTTCTGAGCGCGGTTGATACCGGCGAGGTCGTCGAAGACTCTTCCGGGCTCCAGATCTTCTCGCGGTTCCGTCGAGATCGGGAGCGGGTGGAAATCAAGGACTACGACTTCAAACGTCCGGAGCGCATCAGCAAAGACCAGATGCGGGCGCTTCAGACGATGCACGAGAACTTCGCCCGCAACTTCGGTGCGGCCGCTTCTGGGTCGCTGCGCTCGATTGTCGAGGTGCGCGTCGTCCGCGCCGAGCAGCTCACCTATCAGGAGTACATCAACAGCCTGTCGGTTCCGACGGCGTTCAGCCTCGTCCGCTGTCCGCCGCTGTCGGGGGCTTTCTGCCTCGAAGTGAGCCCGCTCACGGTGTACCCAATCATCGATCGACTGTTGGGGGGGAGCGGAAAAGAGCTGTTCATCCCGCAGCGACCGCTGACGCTGATCGAGCAAAAGCTCATCCAAAAGATCCTCGCCCGCGCGATGCACTCGTTGCAGGAGGCGTGGGCGAGTGCGGCCGAAATCAACTTCGAACTTGGCGAAATGGAAGCCAATCCGCAGCTCGTGCAAATCGTGCCACCCAATGAGGTTGTCGTAGCCATCGGGTTCGAGGTGAAGTTCGGAAACCGGGCGGGCACGATGAGCCTGTGCATTCCCTCGAACACGATCGAGCCCATCCTTGACCGGCTCAGCGCTCAGAATTGGAGCGTGGCCGCAGCTCGCGAGGACGCCGTGCGCTGGGGCGAGCGCATCACCCACGAGCTGACGGGTGCTCGGCTCAGGGTCGATGCGACTCTGGCCGAGACGACGATGACGCTGAGCGAGTTGCGGAGCCTAGAGCCCGGCGACCTGATTCTCACCGGCAAGTCCGCCGCCTCGCCGGTCGTCGTGCACATTGAGGGTCGCGCCAAGTTCTTGGCGTCGATCGGCCAGAGCCGGGGCCAGCGCGCCCTCCGCATCGTCCGGGCGACCGCTGCAGACGACCGCGTCTGATTCCCGAACGGACGGCTGTTCGGATCCGTCAGTTCGAGTGCTGCATTGCCCATTGCCTCGCTTAAAAGGCGTGCAGGTTTCTTGGTCGATGCCACGTGGGCTGATGCAGTGAGTTGGGGGTCCTAACAACCCGCACAACCCGAATCTCGACCCTTACAGGAGAACGCTGCGCACCTTTTGTCGGTTGAGGCGCGACGTTCACTGTTAGCACAAACTGAATGGCAGCAGAGGGCCGTCCATGCTCCGACCGTTTCGTGGGATCCTTTCCTAAGATGGGAATAGCGGGCAGACCTTCCCTGTTCCTCAGTTGGACAATGCGTGAAGCGTGACGAGTTCGAAATTCTCGCAGTATCCGAACTTGACGCGGTCTTCCGATTTGCTCGCTTCCTAACGAAGGACGCGGATGCGGCGGAGGAACTCGTTCAGGATGTCTACGCCCGGGCATTCCGTCCAGAGTCGATCGCCGGATTCAGTACGCGGGTCGCTGGAATGCGGGCTTGGCTCATGACGATTGCACGCACAAGCTTTTACGGCCGGATTGAACACGAGCGTGCCGGGGATCGCGCCCTTGCGCGGGTGGCAGAATCGGCCCGATTCAGCGGGGACGCCGTTGAGGCCATCGACCCGTCGGAGGCGAGCGATATTGACTGGAGCCTCGCCACCAGCCGGATGCACTTTGCGCTGGACTCCATGAGCGTCGAACTTCGGGAGGTCTTGTGGTTCTGGGCCGTTGAAGGGTTGAAGTACAAGGAAATCGCCGAAGCGATGGCCGTTCCGATCGGTACGGTGATGAGCCGACTCCACCGTGCGAGGACGCAGGCTTCTCGAATGCTCCGTGATGACCCAGACCTGTCACCGCAACTGAGCCGCGCCGGCATCATCGAACCTCGCCCGGAAACCCAAAGCGCCGAGGCAGCAGGATGAGTTTGTCAGAGAACACCAACCATCGACATCGAGACGCCACCGAGCCGGTTGCAGTGTCGACACGCACGCAGCTTCTCCGCGGGGCTGCGGATGAACAACTCAGCGATGCTCAGCAGGCGGAGCTCGCGCGACACCTAGAGCGGCGCTCAGAAGACCAAGCCGTCATTGCATTCGAGAAGCGACTGCGGGGGACCGTCGTTTCTGTATCGCGCGGGAGTGCGCCCGGGGCTCTGCGAGATCGGATCACCACGATGCGGAGTACCGTTCCGCCGGACGAGGCCAGCCTGCCGTTTCCGACGGTCAGGGCGCGGCCGCGCTTGCGATTCTCGCAGTCCGCGCGCTGGCTCGCCGTCGCCGCATCGCTGGCCATCCTAGCGGGCGGAGCCTTCGTGATCCTCAGTCAATCAGGTGTATGGCGGACGGACGATGTTCAGGTCGCACAGCAATATCGCACGTCTCTCGTGAGGTTCATCAGCGCCCAGCACGAACAGTGCAAGGTCCATGCCGACATGGTCGGGATGCGGTTCAAAACCACGACGCTCGGCGACGTTCCGGCGGAGTTCAGCCGCGTGCTTGGAAGCACGCCCGACATCGGTCATGTCGAAGAGCGCGGATTTAAGCTGCTTGGCGCTGGGCCCTGCGCTGTCCCTGGCCGCGGGAAATCAGTCCGAATGGTCCTCGAATCGACGGCGGGCCCACAGACGAAGGACGGTCGCGGATCGATCGTGAGCATCCACATTCAGCAAGATTCCGGCGAGCTCAAGCTCGAATCAGGCAAGACCTATCGATTGGTGGATACGTTCGCTCCGACAGGCCCTGCAACCGCGGAGATCTTTGTCTGGCGACGCGACGGATTCATTTACTTCCTAACATCCAACTCTGAATCGGCCATGCAGCTGGCACACGCGGCGTTTGGTGCCAAGGAGCCCTCCGGGACGATCTGACACGCTTCTGGTGGTCCAGTGACGACGCTTAGGGAACGGTGGGCCGACAGCCGGTTGCGCATCGCGGCCAGACGCCTCGGCGAGATCCCCAGCGCGAAGCCCACGACGCACGCCTGATTGATCGCGGTCATCCTGGCCACCCCGGCGATCTCCCATCGCCTCGCGGACGTGATGGCAGATTCTCGAGCGACCACAATGCGGCCGAGCTTGCGGGCCCGTCGAACGCAATCGAGATCCTCCATCAGAGGGATGGATGCGAAGCCGTCGAGTTGCCGGAACACTTCACTCCGCATGAAGAGCGCCTGATCGCCGTAGGGAGTCTTGAAGAAGCGGCAACGGAACTTGACGGCAAGCTCGATGCCGCGAAGTAAAACGCCCTTGCCATCGAGTTCAAATCGAAACGCTCCGAGCGAAACTGACGAGTCTTGAAGCGTCCGCTGCACGATGTCCGCGAACCCAGTGGGCAGGGTTGTGTCGGCGTGGAGGAAGAGCAGGGAGCGGCCGCGAGCGAGCGCTGCGCCCGCATTGAGCTGGGGGCCGCGCCCCCGAGGGGCGATGATGACGCGTGCGCCGTGGGCCGCCGCGATTGACCGGGTGCCGTCGTCACTGCCACCGTCGGCGACGATCACCTCGACGCCGAGTTGGCGCACTGCATCGACAAGGCCGCCGATCCGCGATTGCTCGTTGAGCGTCGGTACGATGACGGAGAGCGTTGGCATCTCGTCGGGTGGCGACAGAGTGTCACGCACACGGTCCCACACCGGTAGATCCTGCGGCTCATCAACGTCGCTCAGCGTCGGCAAGAGTTGCACCGACAGCCCCAGCACGCTCGCCCGCTCAAGCGTCTTGGCCAGGACCGTCGAGGTGCTCCATTCCATCTCCTCGAAGAACGATGGGGCGGGTCGCCTCAGTCCGACCAAGTAGTAGCCGCCATCGGTCGCCGGTCCGAGGACGACGTCGGCGCTCTGTAGACCCTCTAACGCCATGTTCAGAAGGCCGGAGGAGATGTCAGGGCAATCGGTGCCGATGAGTACCGCCGCATCTGCCTCGCGCAGCATGTGTGTGAATGCCGCGTGCATCTTTTGTCCAAGGTCGCCGTCGCGCTGGGCCGCGCAGGGAAGATCGGTTTCGAAGTGTCGAGCGAACGTCTGCGGGTCTGAGCCCGAGGTCCACACACGGGCG
>JAWXCC010000099.1:0-15031 GCA_034440475.1 Phycisphaerae bacterium
GTGCGTTGCTCGTCGGTCAGTGTGACTTCCGGGGCGATCCGCATGGCGTCATCCTCCAGTGTGGAAGTCATACGAACAACGCAGATATAGGTTGCGGGAATTATGATTAACTACTCTAGCGGAGCGTGCAGCCCAAGCAGAGCGTGCACGCCCACAGCGGAGCGCGTAGGCAGATAGATTGACGTCATGCAGCTCCCCAGTTCCCCACCGCTTGTGCCTCTCGCAGGCCTCGGCGCACGCGCACTGGTGTTCGCACTCGTCACGACACCCGCGGTAGCGAAAGGTCAAGACGCCGCTACGGCACCGACACCCACCGCGAGCTCGGCCGCAGTGAGTCTGACTGGCCTCTTTGGGCCCGCGAGCGCCTCGATCGACGCGCTCGGCATTCCGCTGATCGAGGCGGGTTCGCTCGCCGATGCGGTGATGGTCGAAGGCTACCTTCACGCTCGTGATCGATATGCGCAGATGGATCTCATGCGCCGTTTCGCCGCGGGCGAGATCGCCGAACTGCTGGGCCCGCTCGCGACGGCAGTTGATCGGCAGCAGCGCGTCATGCGCCTCCGAGCGGCGGCGCAGCGACACGTCGCCGCGCTCGACGACCGACATCGCGCGCTGTTGAAGGCATACGTGAGGGGCGTCAATGCTGGCCTCGCGTCGCTTGAGACGCCGCCAGCCGAACATCGCCTGTTCCAACTCGCCCCAACTAGTTGGACCGAAGAGGATTCACTTCTCGTTGCCTTGTCGATGTGCGCGATGCTGAACGACGGCGCACGGATCGAACAGTCGATGGGCACTATCAGCGCCGTGATTCCGGCACCGATCCTTGCATACCTCGCGTTCCCGATCTCAACAAGCGACGCTCCAGTGATCGCAGACTCCGCGCCACCTGAGCTCCCTGCGATCCCAGGTCCGGACGTGGTCGATACCCGTGGGCTCGCTGTAGCGCGTCCGTCCGATCGGTCGAGCGCCGATCCCGCGTCGACACTCCCTCTGCTGGATGCCATTGCGAGCGCCAGCGAGTATCCATCACTCGATTGTGTTCCGGGATCAAACGGGTGGGTCGTGTCCGGATCGCGCTCGACGACCGGCGCCGCCATCTTGGCGAACGACATGCACCTTGCGATCACCATTCCAAGCGTGTGGTATCGCGCTTCGCTCCGCTACGGATCGGATGTGCTCCCCTCCCCGAAGAGCGAACAGCGTCTGAACGAATCCGACGACCGCGTCGCGCCGCGAAACCCGCCAGGCATGCAGGGCCGCGACTCCCACGAGCTTGACGGCCTCACGCTTCCCGGCGCCCCCGGCGTCGTCAGCGGCACGAACGGACGGATCGCGTGGGGATTCACGAATGTCGAGGGAGACTTCATCGACTTCGTCGTAATCGAACTCGACCCCACTGACCCAAGCAGGTATCTGGTTCCAAAGTCTCTCGTCCCGGAGGGAAGCGAGCCGTTTCGAATCGCGCGTGAAACGCTCCGCGTGCGCGGCCTCGCGGACCAGACGATCGATATCAAGGAGACGCGATGGGGACCGATCGTTGCGACGGACTCCGAGCAACGGCCGCTGGCGATGCGATGGACCGCACTCGACGAAGGCGGCGTCAATCTTGATCTCCTCGACCTTGCCGAAGCGGCGAACGTGCACGACGCACTCGACGTCGCGGCGCGCTGGCGCGGCGCACAGCAGAACGTCATGGTTGCCGGCGCCAATGGCGAGATTGGCTGGACTATCTCGGGCGCACTGCCGCGGCGCAGCGGTTTCGACGGCTCCGTGCCGACCTCGTGGGCGGACGGCACCCGCAGCTGGGTCGGCTCGCTGGAGGGCAGCGATCGCCCTCGCGTTGAGAACCCGGCGAGCGGCGTCATCGTGACCGCGAATCAACGGACCATGCCAGCCAACGTGGCATCGCAATTGGGTTCTCTGTGGGGTGAACCGTACCGCGCTGTGCGCATTCAGGCGCTGATCGCGGCGGTCCCGAAGCATGACGAGCGGTCGATGGCGGCAATCCAGCTCGACAACGCTGTACCACGGCTGATCGCGTGGCGCGATGCAATCTTGCCCGCGCTCGAGCGCGCGGCGAGCGACGGATCGGCCGACGGCCAACCGACCGAATTGGCGCGGAAGCTGGCGCCGCTCATCGAAGCGGTGCGAGCGTGGAACGGTCGGGCGGACGCCGGAGAAAAAGCGGTCGCACCCGTTGACCAGATGCGACGACGCATCTCGAAGGCGATCGTCAGAGGCATCGTCGAAGCGGCGATCGCACGCGGCGATCCTTCGCTCAGCCCGGCCGAGCGAACGAAACGCGCCGACAAACTTGCACGGGTTCCAACGCACGACGAGCCGATCCTGCGCATCGTCCTCGCGCGGCCTGAGCATCTGCTTCCTCCCGGTGAAGCATCGTGGGACGCCTTCATTCAGCGAACAGCGCGAGAGTCGCTCGGTGGAATCAGCGGCAAGGCCGGACTGCTTCCGTGGGGACAGATCAACACCAGCGATTTCAGTCATCCGCTGGCGAAGGCGAATCCCGCGCTGGCGTCGCAGTTCGGCATTCCGTCGCACGAGCAGTCTGGGCATCCGCTCGCTGTACGCGTTGCAGCGCCGACCTTCGGCGCGAGCGAGCGCCTCGTCGTGAGTCCGGGCCACGAAGCAAGCGCGTTGATCCAAACGCCAGGCGGTCAATCTGGAGATCCCAAGAGTGTTCATTACGCAGACCTCCACCCGTCGTGGCGCGACGGGCAACCGCTTCCATTGCTGCCTGGCGTTCCCGTCAGCCGGCTTGAGTTCGTCCCCGCAGCGACGCCCGCCCACCCCGACGCGGTCCAGCGCTAGCGCGGGACCGCGTCGGAGACGCGTCGTTGGCGTTGCTCGCCGTTAGACCAGGCGAGCCCCGAGTTCTTTCACGCAGTCACACGCCGGACACGCTTCAGTTCTCGCATCACTTCCCCGTGGCCCGTCGGAATGACTCGATGAAAAGCGCGTCGTCTGCGGGATCGGCGTCCCCATCGAGATCGAGGTCGCGCTCATCGGCGTTCGCGCTGAAGTACGCGGACCAATCGGCGTGATCGACGATACCGTCGCGCTGCCAGTCGGCGAAGCCGAGTGCTGGTGGTGCGATCGCCCGCAGGGTTCGCGCACCACCACCGAGTGCGAAGCCCTCGGCGACTGCAGTGACCGGGAGTTCGAACCAAGCCTCGCTCGGGAATAGGAACGGCACACCCGGATCGGCAGTCAAACTCACCATCACCATGAGTCGCAGTCCGTATGGAGTCGCTCTGATCGCGGATCGGCGGTCAGGATCGGCGAGGACACAGTGCAGCGCGCCAGCTGGGGTTTCAAACGCAATTTCGAATCCAAGCACCGATGCGCTCCCGTCGGCAGACGCGCTCCCGACGGTGAGTTTGCCCGACAGTGTGCCCGCGATGCGATTCCCGAAAACGGTTGCTTCGAACGCCCCACCTCGAAGAAGAAGGGGGGCCGCTACGGAGAATCGCGCCAACGCGTCACTCTCGGGCGTGACCGTGGATCGGGCCTCGCCTTTAAAGCGCCCGCTGAGTTCTAACAAATCTGTGACCGCGAACGGCAGTCCCGCCGTGCGCGGCTGACCTGTCGGATCATTCTGGACCGAGGGGCAGGTCTCGTTCGTACCCTGTGCGAACAGCGCCTTCGCGGCTTGCAGCATCTGGCTAGCGAGATCTTGATTGCCGTCTAGGCACGCCTGATACCACTGAATGATGAGCGTGGTGATTTGCTGCCGCCACTCCTTCAGACTGAGCAAGCACTGCTCTGCACTCGGCGGATTCAGCGGCGCGAGTTCTCGACAACATACGAGCGCATCCTCAAATCCCTTCGCCGCGATGTCCTCCATGGTCTTGCGTTCCTTGTCGCAATCGCATCCCGCGAGGAGCGCCACCATCAGCCCAGTCACCGCCCATCCCGTTCCGCGCGATACGCGCCATCCCCGTGCTCCCGGACCGATCCGTCCACGCCGCTTCTCATCCAACCCGGTTCGATTTCTTTGCTGTCCGTCCATGTCCGAATACCACCCTTTCCCCTTTTTGGCGGAGGCAGAGGCGGAGGAGGCGGCGGCGCGCGGCGGAGACGAGCGACCACCGCAGCGCGGCGGGCTTCATGCCCGACCGACCGCCTGAGTCCGCCCCACCTTCCTGCCGACTAACCGATACCCCCAACGCTCGAGACCGGTTGTGCTACCAGTCGTGCTACCAGTTGCGCTGGCAGTCGCCCCGCCGTTTGCGTCTTGTGCCTAGCGGCCGTTCCGTAGGCAACGTGAGCACTCTAACGCGCTCTTGGTCGGAACCCCCGAAGTGTGGACTTTCTTCTTGCGCTGCCGCGAATCAGCCCTGCCAGAGGGGTCGCCATCAAGCTTGTCCACACTGCATCAAAGCCACCCACGGGATTTGAACCCGTGACCTGCGCTTTACGAAAGCGCCGCTCTACCGCTGAGCTAGGGTGGCAAGGAACCTCAAGATGGGCTGGGGAGGCGGACTGGAAGGCGAATTGGCCGCTGCGTCGAGCGGCGGAGTCTAGCAGGCAGCCAACAGAGCGCTTACTTCACAGGCGTGGCCGGGGCCGTGATCAGCCGAACTGTCTCGGCAGACGAAAGATCGAGCGCACCGTAAAGACGGCCAGCCGCTTCAGCGAGCGGGCCCGACGACTGCGCGACGAGGTTTCGGAGGGCGTCGACTTGGCGGGTCTCCGTCTGATTTCCGAATCGGCGAGCGCTCGCCGCGGCTCGCGTCAGCAATTCAATCTTCTCCGCTTCGTCCGACGACGCCATTGCGCTATCGATGAGCTTCCGCTGCGACGCTGCTCCAGGAACTAGTGCGACGACGTCGGCGACGAGCAGTCGAACGCCACCCTGACGACTGTCAAGCGCTTCAAGGAGCGGCTTCTCCGCGTCACGGATCGAGAAGATCGGACTGTTCGAGATCGCGATCTGCTTCAGGACTTCGAGACTGCGGGTCGTGTAGTCAAGGGCTTCTTCTTCAGTGATCCGACCACCCGACTGGTGGGCAAACGCAACATCGACAGCGCCTTTGAACGTTTCGTCTCTGCCGTTCGCCGGCCAGACCACGACACCCGGGTCGAGTTCAAACTGTCGCGTGGCGCGGGCAAGTTCCGTCTCGGCAACAACAACGACGATCGGTGCCGCGATGGTCATGCCCGCAAGTCGAGCCGCGTCGACCGCCGCCTTGGTGGACTCGAGCGAGCCAGCGACCACCAGCAGGTCGAGCCCGCCAGTCGACGCCAGTTCCGTTTCGAATGCTGGGAACGTCGAGGCGCCGCTGAGGGTCAAAAATCCGAGCGTCGAGAGACGTCCCGACAGTTGCCGCCTGTCTTCTTCGCTCGAGGCCACTACTGCCGCGTTCACAGTTCCTGCATCGCGCACAGCCCCCGCGAGGAGTGGAACGATCGAGAAGTCGCCGGGGAAGGTCCGATCGGGCAGCGCTGCGCCAATGGCAAGCGCGGCTTCGTACTGCACGCGCTTCTCGGGATAGCGAAGACATTCAAGAAGCGATTGCCTGCCCCCGCCACCGACGAGAGCGGTTCCACCCGTGTGCGCCCCAGCGGTCTGCGCAATCGCCGCAATCGAATCGCGAACAAGTGCCGTGTCTTTGCGGTCGATGCCGAGACCGATGACAGTCTGATCAACGCTCGGGCCAGCAGCCATTGCGAAGAAGGTTGGGGTATACGGCGCGGTACCGAAGATCGGATCGGTCACTTCCTTCGGGAGCCGATTCTCGCGGCGGAGATCGCTTGCGACATAGAGCGACAGCGCGCCCTGATTGGCCGGATCGAACGACAGCGCCTTGCGCGACATCAGCATCGCCATGACTTCGCGGAAGATGGAGGTCGGCACCGGCGTGAGCGTGAGGCCGCCGAACGCGTCGTAGCTCCAAACGTTGTTCGTTGTTTCGGCGGGATACGCGACGAGCGCCTCGTCGCCGACGAAATAGCGGCGAGCAAGCTCGGCGAATTGAGCGGAGGTATCGGTCGCCGTGCCGCCAACTCGCTGGAATGCACGCGTTGCCGCAGCCTTCACGTCGCCAGTCGACTTTGGATCGTTCATCACCTCAAGCAGGAATGGCGCTGCGAACGGATATCCGATATCGCCGAGAATTTCTGCGACCTTCCGCTGATTGATCGGGTCGAGCTTGATGAGGGCCGCAGACAGCGGTGATACCGCGAAGTGCTTCATGGACGTAAGCACCTGAGTCGCCGCAATCTCAAGGTTTGGGTCCTTGCCCGAAGTGATGACTTGCAAGAGCTTGGGGACCGCGTACTCACCCGCAGCATCCAGCCGCTCTCTCGCAAACATTTGCTCGCGAAGGGTGCCATTGAGCTTTGCGATCGCGTCGTCGATTCGGGCGGGCTGCCGCGCGAGTTCTAGTCGCCCTTCGCGGAGCATCTGGTCAAACCGCTGCGCGAGCTCTTCGACGCCAGTCATCCCCCGACCGCGCGACATCACCTTGTCAAAACGTTCTCCGAGATCGTTCTCGTCAACCAGCGTGGCGAGATCGGCAGCGGTCAGTCCGCCGTCGAGAAGCGCCTGCGCTTGCGAAGCAGCGACATCGGGTTTCGCGATGTTGATGAGATGGAGGAGTTGCTTGATCTGCTGAAGCCGATCAGCATTCTTGGTCGGCATCGTGCTCGCCATCGTGAGTGGCGCATTGGCGTTGCCGTTCGTTTGGGTCGACGCTTCGCCGCTACCCGCCTGACCGTTGCCATACGCCGTCGCCCCCATCGCCGTTGCCCCCATGGCCGTTGCCCCCATGGCCGTTGCAAAAAAGGAGGCTGCGGTCAAAACGGCACGGACACGGACGTGGGGTCGCATCGGGAAGAACTCCAAAAGAAGAAACCTAAATAGAAATAGAAACCTAAAGAAAAATGGCAACGAGTTGCCAATCACGACAGACGTCTAACGCGGACGCTCCTTCGGGAAATCCGCCAAAGATCGCCCGATCGATCGCACGCCTTGGGCGACCGTCGAAGGCCGAAAGCGCGGGACGCTTGGACTGTACGGGACGCCCCGGCGGGGTGTCAACGATTGACTCTATCGCGAGCATGGCGAATAGCGCGAGAGCGCGCTGCGAGCCGCAGAAGTACACTGCCCAACGCCGAGGCGCTCGACGACTTGGAGTCGTCGATGCCGCAGTCACTCGCTCCCCATTCGAAGCGAGCCTGCGGTAAGGGAAGGCGGTGAAAGACCGCCACGGACGCGCCGCCGTAACGGGTGAGGTGCCAGAGAAGCACCACCCGAAGTCGGAAGACCTGCCTCGGCATTTCGCAAGCCGTCCTGTCTGCAGTCGGATTCCGGCCGCAGCTTCGACGCGTTTCGCCGCCGGCGCGACTCCGGCGACGAGGAAGGGTCTCACGTGTATTCAATCGCATCGTCTGTCTCGCGCCCGTCAGGTGACGGGAGGCTCGCTTCGGCCGCGCAATCGGTCTTCATTGGTGTCGCGCTCGCCGTGAGCGAACTCAACTTCGCCGCTCCCGCCCACAGCGAATCGCCCTTCGCCACAGCAGTTGTCAGTTACGTCCCCGGCAGCGGCGCCGCGCCCGGCTACGGAAATCCACTCGTCGCACTTGGATCGCCGGAGCGATTCACTGGTGAAGGTCTCTTCCCGCAAACAGTGACACCGTTTCAACCCGCGTTCTTGCAGAACGAGATTGTGTCGCTCGGCGTGGGAGGTTCCCTCGTCCTCGCGTTCGATCACGACGTCTTGGACGATCCGCGCAATCCGTTCGGCGTCGATCTCTTGGTCTTCGGAAATGCGTTCGCCACTGATGCCGCTTCGCCCGCTGGCGTCGTTGGTGGACTCTTCAGCGAAGGCGGTGCGATCTCACTCAGCGCCGACGGCGTGACGTGGATACCAGTACCGGGCGTCGCTGCTGACGGACCGTTTCCCACGCTCGGCTACGTCGATGTCGCGCCCTATGCAACATCGCCGGGCTCGGTACCCACCGACTTCACGCGACCGGTCAATCCGTCGCTCGGCGGGCCTGAACTCATTGGCGTCCCCTGGGCTGAGCTCGTCATGGCGTACGACGGTTCGGGCGGCGGCACTGGCATCGACTTCCGCGCGCTCGGCATTGATCGCGTGCGCTACGTGCGGATCGAAGGGAACGTCCTGTTCGGAAGCTCTCCTGAAATCGACGCCGTCGCTGATGTCTCGCCGGTCGAACCGAATCCCGATTTGAACGGCGACGGTGTAGTCAATGCCGCTGATCTCGCGATCTTGCTCGGGGCTTGGGGACCGGGACCGTCCAGTTCGGACCTCAGCGGCGACGACGCAGTCAACGCGCGCGACCTCGCCATTCTCTTGGGAGCGTGGTCGTGATCCCTCGGCGCAGTGCGCGGCGCGGGTTTACGCTGATTGAAGTATTGGTCACGATCGCGATCATCACCGTGCTGTTGTCTCTGCTCGTGCCGGGGCTGCAGACGGTGCAGGAGGCGAGTCGAAGTGCGAAGTGCATGGCGAACCTGCGGCAAATGTCGACTGCGGCACTCGCCTACTCGGCCGTGTGGAAAGATTGCTACCCCGCCGCACTTCTCTACAAGGTGACGTCGGTTGGTGTGAAGACCGTCGCCTGGGATTGGGAGCAACGTGCGGACGGCACGGTCGTCCCTGGCCCACTCTGGTCGTTCACCAACGTCCCGACCGAGGTCATGCAGTGCCCATCTTTCACCGGTTCGTCAACTTTCGGGAACGATCCGGCAACTGGATACAACTACAACACCTCGTTTATCGGTGCCGAAGGGCAGTTTCCGCAGATGGATTCTGACGGCAAGTGGCTCGATGGCTGGAACGGCGCGCGCAAGGGCCTGCCCGTCGCAGCCCATCGAAGGCCGAGTGAGACTGCGCTCTTTGGAGACGGCGGCTGGCGCGGCGGTGCGAACAAGTTCATGCGTTCGCCCTCTGCGAGCGTCGAAGGTGACCTCGGAATGGTCTACGGCGGCGGCCAGGCGTTCCGCCACCAAGGTTGCTCGCACTGCGTTTTTCTTGACGGTCATGTGCGCCCATGGACGCAATGCTGCGAAGGCACGCTCGCCACGCAGCAACTTCTCGACGATGCCCTCGGATTTCCGAACAACGGTTTCTTGTCCGAGGACGACTCTGCCTACGACCCGCGATAACCCGCACGCCCCGCCTTCAGCCGTACCACACCATGCTCCGGATCGACCGCTGTGTTTGCCTGAACCGATCGTTCTCCGAGCTCAAGGAGTTGGCGAAGTCGAAGGGTCTCGACTTCGCAGGCTTGCGAGCTGCGACCGGGTGCGGCACCGGGTGCGGACTTTGCGTGCCGTATGTCAAGGTCATGCTGCGCACGGGACAAACGGAGTTCCGCGAGTTGATCCATCCGTCCAGTCCGCTCGATCAAGTGAAGCGCACGTCGTGCGAAGCGCCAGTCAACCGCGGCCGAACTGACGCTCCAAGTCACGCAGCGTGATGCGCAAGCTCGTCGGTCGTCCGTGCGGACAGTTCGTCGATCGCTCGACGCGCTCACGCCACGCCAGGAGCTCACGCAGCGCCTCCGGCGTCATGCGGTCCCCCGCTTTCACCGCCGCTTTGCACGCCATCATGTCGAGGGTTTCGCTCAGCGCTGCCTCAGTGTCGGCAGTGCCACCGCGACCAAGTGTGCCGTCGACGGCGCGGGCCAGCATCTCGCGCACAAAGTCCGCTGGATCGACGGAGCGTGCGAACAGGAAGCTGGGAAACGCCTGAATCGCAATCGCGCGCGGACCCGCAGGCTCGGCCTCTACGCCGATCCGCGCGAAGAGCGTTGTTAGTTCATCAAGCGCCTCGATCTCGCGCGGCGACACTTCGATGATCGCCGGCACAAGCATGCGCTGCCGCTCAAGCGGTCCGCGCGTCACTCGCTCAAAAAGCATCTCAAACATCACGCGCTCGTGCAGCGCGTGTTGGTCCACGATGAGCATCCCGTCGGCGTCCTGCGTCACGATGTACGACGCGTGAATTTGCAGAATGTCGACCGGTCGCGCGATGGTTCCGAGTGGCGTCGGCTCGGCCCACGGTTTCGGTCCGAGGGCGTCTGCAATTTCGCGATAGACGATTGGCGACGCGCCGCCCGAAGAGTGCGTCGTCGTGCTGGGCATGCCGCTCATGCCAGCGCGGGGAGGCGCGCTGAACGTGCTCGAAGATCCGCTGAAGAAACTGGATCCAGCACTGACACCAGCGCTGGGCGCGGCGCTGCCCGGCCCGGGCAAGTCAAACGCGGGCACGAGATCCGCCGCGCGCAGCGTTCGGCGCACCGCCCGCAACACTGCTTGATGCACCAAGGACGGCTGGCGAAAACGCACTTCCGTCTTGGCTGGATGCACGTTCACGTCGACCTCGCGCGGATCGATCTGAAGAAATATCGCCGCCAACGGCGTCGCACTCGGCGCGATGAGTCCGCGGTACGCCTCGCGCATCGCGTGGATGATCGCGCGATCGGCTATCGGTCGCCCGTTCAAATGAATGCGAAGGTGCTTCGCCGAAGGCCGCGCGAGCTCGGGTCGCCCAACAAGTCCCCAGACGCCGATCGAGCCTTCGGCAGCTGCATCGTCGTCGACTTCAAGAAGCTGCGGCGCGGCATCGGCACCGAGCACGTCGATCGCACGCCGCTTCGGATCGGTAGTCGCAGCGAGATCAAGAAGTGTGCGAGCTTCGCTGCGAAGCGAAAAGCGAACCTGCGGATGTCCGAGCGCAATCGACTCAATGACGTCTGTGATGCGGCCAGCTTCGCTTGATTCACTCTTCAAGAACTTGCGCCGCGCTGGCGTGTTGAAAAATAACGTGCGCACCGTCACTGACGTTCCGATGGGAGCCGCAGCAGGTCGAGGTGCCTCGATGTGGTCGCCCTGAGCGATCAGTTCGGCTGCAGCGTCCGACTCGCGCGTGCGTGACACGATCGACACCCGCGCGACGCTCGCAATCGAAGCTAACGCCTCGCCACGGAATCCCATGGTCGCGATCGCCTCGAGGTCTTCCGATCGACTGATTTTGCTGGTCGCGTGCGCCGCGACTGCAAGCGGTAGCTCGTCGGCAGGGATCCCGCAGCCATCGTCAGTCACGCGGATCAATTCGCGTCCACCACCTTCAATCGCAACGTCGATCCTCGTCGCCCCCGCGTCGAGAGCGTTCTCGACGAGTTCCTTGACGACGCTCGCCGGACGATCAACCACTTCGCCAGCGGCGATCTGATTGATGAGAAGCGGGGAAAGAACACGAATGGGAACACGCATGCGGGGAGCGAGTTTACCCGTGAGGGACGCGCGGGCGAGCTGACGGACGCTGCACGCCTCCCCCACGCTCCCCCTGCCCCTGCGTTCGGTACCATGCCCCCGACACTCACTTGTTCGGGAGGCTCGACACGGATGGTCGGATTCCCACTGGCCCTGCAAGCTGACATGGCGATCGACACCGTTGCCATTGGCGACGTGCACGGCTGCGGCGAAGAACTTTGCGAATTGCTGCGGGACATCGACCGCAGCCGAGGGCGCGTACCGCTCGTCTTTGTCGGCGATCTCTTCACGAAGGGTCCGACGCCGCATCTCGTCGTTCGCGAGATCGCTGATCGACGCAGCGCCGGTCAAACGATTTCACTCGTCTGCGGCAATCACGACCAGCGAATGCTGCTGGCCATCGTGCAGATCGAAGCGGGCGTCGACCCCGACCATCTGCCGCGGACGGAGCGAGCGTGCTGGCGCATCTTGCACAAGAAACGCGCGGTGCGGAACGCAACGGAGCTGCTCGTCGAAGCGAACGAAACCATCGAGCGCCGCGGCGGCGTTGGTCCTCGGCGTTGGACCGTCGTGCACGGTGGAATCGAGCCGAAGCTCGGATTCGCGCGGACGCCAGATCAAGTCAAGATTCACATCAAGGCCGACGAAGGCGACCCGCACTGGTGGGAGCGCTACCGCGGCGACGACGGCCTGATCATCGTTGGGCACAAGCCACTTTTGCATCCGATGATTCTTCGCGCCACAGGTCGTCTTCCCATCGTCGCGAACATTGACACCGGATGCGCCTACGGCAATGCACTGACGGCGTACGCCATCGATGAGGACCGCGTCATTCAAGTGCCTAGCCGTCAACCGCGCGGCGAAGAATATCGGGGGCTGCGAACCGCCGACCACAACGGATCGACGCGCCGCGGCACGCAAACTGTCGCGCGGCGCTGACGTCTTCGAAGGGCGCACTCCGATGACGCCCGTCTCGGCGCACTAGCTGCGCCACTGTTGCTTCCTTCTGGCGAATCATTGATCGTCCCCGTCCGGCGTCCATCATGATGGTCGCTGGAAGTGAATGCATGCCCGCACCGAAGATCAAGGCACCCAGCCACCTTGGATCGCCCCCCAATCTCGTGCCTGATCCCTCGTCCCTCTTCGGTGGTGACCGCGAGGACGCCAGCAGCCGTTCGCCCAAGGGGCTCGCTTCGGAACTTGGGCGTCGCGCACTCCGCTACCTCACGATGGTCACGCGTGCGGACGGTCAGCCCACGACATTGTTAGCCAATCGCCGTGGATTCATCGCCGATGGAGTCGATGTCTCGCGTGAAGACCCCTCGAAGGCGTGGGTGCGGCTCCGCACGCCCAGTGCGGAGCCGTGGGAGGCGCGGGCGCGGGCCTCATCGGTCGGTGCCGCAGCAGCCTCCCGCTCTCAAGAGAAGCGCTCGGTGTGGACCGACGATCCGGTCGCGCGGCTCGGGAAGCCGTCGATCGGCGACCTTGAAGATGTCAACGTCGTCTCAGCGCGATTCGCTCTCGCTCGCACGAAGAAGCCCGGCGCGCCGGCAGACGAAGCCTTCGCGTCGCTTCCCCCGCCGATCTACGTCGCTCTCTCCGAAGTGACCCGACCGGCGCCGACGAAGACGCTCGTGCGAATCGTGCGCGAGTTGCGCATTCCGAAGATTGACGCAGCGAACATCGGCGAGGGCTCAATCGACGAACAACTCCGTGATGCCGTGACGCAACTCGAGTCGGCGGCTGGCGTGCCGCACGACCAAGTGCAACACCTCACCGATCTCCTCAACGCATGGCTTGGTGCGCTGCCCATACCGGTCCCGACCGAACTCACGACGAATGTTCTTGAGCGCGCTTTTGATGTCGATCTCGCGAAAGCGATCGTGACGCTGCGCGAATCGCATCCGCACGAAGTCGTCCGAGCCTTCTGCGACCGCTTCGAGTGGATGGCATCGCTCGGCGACCGACCGCTATCGCAAGCGCTGCCTGAACTCTCCGATCACGTTGCTTTTGGCGTCCAACCAGCGCGCGACGATGTCTTCTCTAACTGGCGCCTCGCGGCATCTCCCACCTACGCTCCACCGCCCCCAGCGCCGCCGGGATCGCTCGTCGACGGTGACTCGCTTCTCTATCGCTGCCTCGCCTTCAGCTTCAACGGAGAACCCGGGAACGCGCTTCGTTTTCGCTCGATTCCCGCACCCAAAGTTCCCTCGGGCTGGGTGTGGCCGACCGCCGACAAGGACAGCGTCTACTGGTGGAACGCGATCCTGCTGCATCACTGCGTGCGACACATGCTCGCGCTCAAGGACACCGCTGACTTCCACGCGACCGACCTGCTGCGCTTCGTCCAGCTCCTTGACCTGTTCGGCCCCGCGCCCCCTCGCGCCGTACCGAGCTATGTGCGCGGCGCACTCAAGGCCACGTTCCTCTCGTTCAAGTATTGGTTCGACGAACCAGCAACCGATGCGCCGAAGGGCGTCGAGATGACGTTCTGGTCTGAGAATCACCAAATCCAGTTTCACGCAGCGCAGTTCCTCGTCGGCCAGCTGTTTCCCGACGAGGTGTTCCTTCGTTCCGGTACCGACAGCACGGGCCGCGCTGTCACTGGCCGCGAGCACATGCGCCGCGGGCGCGAGCGACTGGAGCGCTGGCTCGACCGACGACTTCGCTTTGGCTTCAGCGAGTGGAACTCACCCGGCTACTACAACGAAGATTTCCCACCGCTCGTCAACGTGGCTGACTTCTCCCAGGACGCGAGCATCGCGACGAAGGCGTCGATGGTGCTGGACATCCTGATCTTCGATCTTGCTCGCTCGACGTGTCGCGGAAGTTTCGGCGTCACCGCGGGACGAGCGTACGCAGAACACAAGTGTTACGGATGGGCGCAGTCGGTGGGTGAGACCATCGAAGTGCTGTTCGGCTCGCGCGGCGATCATCTCGATAAAGAGAACACAGCCATCGCGCTCGTGACCGCGCAGCGCTATCGCGTACCGCCTGCGCTCCTCGCGATTGGACGTGACCGCACGACGAGCGATCGCACGACTCCGCTCGATTTCCGTTCCCGTGTATCGGTCAATCTCTCAGAAGGCGCTGAACACGGCATCGGATTCCAGACCGCAGACGACCTTACGTTCTGGTGGGGACTCGGCGCGTACTTTCTCCCGGAAACCATAGAGGGGACCCGCCACATCGCGTCGACGCATCCCACGCTCCGTCAGTCGCCGCCTATGAATCTACTGTGGCGCATCGAGGACGCGCTCGATGGCGTTCCGCTTCTCGGTGATCTGCACGGTCCGCTTCGCGCCGTCGTCATCGACACCGCTGAAGCGACAGCTGGAGCGACCGTCGCCGTGGTTGGTCAGGGGGCCGCGAGCATGCTGGCATTTGCGCCGCCGCCGATCTCGCTCCTCGCGATTCCTGCGGGCGCGGTGTCGCTCGCGGGAGTCGCACTCGCACTTGAAGGGCTCGTCAACCTGATCGGCGATATCGGCGCGATGATCTTCAGCGGTCTCGAGTCAGCGTGGGCCGCACTCACGGGCGATGATCCGCCCGAACCGGAGATTCCAGAGAGCGCCCTTCAAAGTGCGTGGGAAGCGATGCTCACGACGTTCAACGGAGGCAGTGCGCTCACCCGCGCGAATATTCGCCTGTACTCGGTTGGCGATGCGATGCTGTCAAGCGTGCAGAATCATCGCGTCGGACAGATCTCGGCGCAGAAGCAGTCGTGGATGGCATCGCTCGGCTGCGACGCGTGCGTCTTCA
>JAWXCC010000100.1:0-21093 GCA_034440475.1 Phycisphaerae bacterium
AGCGGGCGATGAGATCGCAATCACGACGGGCGGGAATGACAAGATCAAGTTTGGTTCGGCGTCGTGGGTCTACGGTGAGGAGTTAGACCAGACAACCGCGATGTGGTGGTCGCCCGACGGTACCAAGCTCGCGTTCTATCGCTTCGATGACACGAAAGTGATTGACTTCGCGCTGCCGGTTGGGTGGACGAAGTTGCGCACCGAGCTGGCGCACGAGGCGTATCCGAAACCCGGCGAGCCGAATCCGGTTGCCGCACTTATGATCTACGACGTCGCATCGAAGAAGACCATCGACGTTGATGTTGGCGCGGATCGCGAGCAGTACATTTACGAGGTCGAGTGGGCGCCCGATTCGACGGAGCTGCTCTTCCGCCGAACGAATCGCCGGCAAGACACGCTTGATCTCGTTGCCGCTGACTCAGCCACGGGCGCGACGCGCGTCGTGCTGACAGAGAAGCAGGCGACGTGGCAGGAGAACAGTCCCCAATTTCGATTTCTCAAGGACGGAAATCGCTTCATTTGGAGTAGCGAGCGCAGCGGCTTTGCCCAGTACGAACTGTGGTCACTGGAAGGCAAACGAATAGCGGAGCTCTCGCACGGCGACTTTCCGGTCGAGTCGATCGTTCGAGTTGACGAAGCAGCCAACGAGCTGTGGTACGTGGCTCGCTCGAGCGAAACTAAGATCAATCCGCAGCTCCATCGCGTGAAACTTGATGGCAGCGAAGCAAAGCGACTCACGCCGGACGACCTGCACTGGTCGGGATTCCGTATTGCGCCAGACGGACGCCACTTCGTTGCAACAAGCGAATTCGTTGATGTGCCATCGTCAACGCATCTCTTCCGGAGCGACGGAACCAAAGTCGCGACACTCGCGGAAGGTGATGCGCAACAATGGTCGAAGACCGGGACGACGAAGCCGGAGTTCGTGCGTCTCGTCGCGGCTGATGGCACGACATCGATCTACGGGATCCTCTGGAAGCCGTCCGATTTTGACGCAACGAAGAAGTATCCGTTGCTCGTCGAGGCGTACGGCGGTCCGGTGTTCAATCAGATCTCAAGCCGCGTCTCGAGCGGCAAGGCTGATTGCGAATTCGGACTGCTCGTATTGAGCATCGACAATCGCGGTACGCCCGGACGCGGAAAGGCATTCGAATCAGCGAACTACCTCTCGCTCGGCGAAGAAGATTGCGACGATCAAGCTGCGGCGGTTCGCCAGATTTCGGAGCGGCCGTACGTCGACAAGAATCGTGTCGCGATCACGGGCCACTCGTACGGTGGATTCATGACGGTGATCGCGATGCTGCGCTATCCCGATGTCTTTCAGGTCGGTGTCGCTGGTGCGGCACCGACCGACTGGCGCAACTATGACACGATCTACACCGAGCGCTACATGCGCACTCCGCAAGACAACCCCGACGGCTACGACAATTTTTCGTGCGTGAAACTCGCGGGCAATCTGAAGGGGAAGCTGCTGCTCTTACAAGGCATGGTGGACGACAACGTCCATGCAACGAACAGTTGGCAACTCATTGATGAGCTACAGAAGAAGAACAAGCCATTCGAAATGATGTTCTTTCCGCGCTCGGGCCACGGGATCGGCGGCCCAGCAGTCGACAGCGTGAAGTGGTCGTTCTTGCTGAAGCACTTGGGTCTCATGGGTGCGGGCTGATATGACGGCGAGACTCAACCCATGACGCTTCCGCCTGATCGCTCGCACATTCGCACCGAGCATCGCCACGACGCAAGTTCGGAGTTCGACGCGCTGAGTACGCTCGATCAAGTTCGCTTGATGGCTGACGATGCTCGCGCCGTCGAGCTCGCTGTCACCGCAGCGGCACCAGCTCTCGCGGCGTTCATTGACGCGCTCGTGGAACGGATGAAGCGGGGGGGCCGACTCGTCTATTGCGGCGCGGGAACCAGCGGGCGGCTCGGTGTTCTCGACGCGAGCGAATGCCCGCCAACATTTCAGAGTGATCCGGCGCAGGTTCTGGGGATCATCGCGGGCGGCGACACGGCGCTGCGTCGTTCCAGCGAGCGCAAAGAAGACGACGATACCGGCATCGCCCCGGAACTCGAAGCGATGCACTTCAAGGCCAACGACACACTTGTCGGCATCGCTGCGGGCGGAACGACGCCTTACGCGCTGGGAGCAATTCGATTGGCGAAGGCTCGCGGCGCGCTCACGGCGATGGTCACCTGCGCGCCCGGCAGCGCTTTTGCGTCATGTGATCACGTGATCGAACTTGATACCGGTCCCGAGGTGTTAACGGGATCGACGCGATTGAAGGCCGGCAGTGCGACAAAGCTCGCCCTCAACATCATCTCTACCGTCGCGTTCACGCGGCTCGGCAAGGTGTACGGCAATTTGATGGTGGATCTCGCCGCGACGAACGACAAGCTGCTTGATCGCGCGATTCGACTGCTGCGGACGTTTGATGAGTCGCTCACGCGCGAAGAGGCGCTGGCGCTGCTTGAGCGCGCAAACCGCAACGTGAAGACGGCGATCGTGATGCGACGTCGCGGCGTCGAGCGTGATGAGGCGGTGCGGTTGCTTGATGTCGCGCGCGGGTCGTTGCGCGGCGTTATTGGGTGACCGAGCTCCAACTGGGTAACAGTTGTGGGTTAGCTTGGGGGATCAAGTGCCTCAGCGTCAGCCGCATCCTTTGCCCTTCCGGTCGCGCGCTTGTTTCGCAAGAGCGTGGTAAGGCCGAGAAATCGCACGGGGATTTGCCCGTATTCGCCGTGGCTCGCGTCCGCGTCCGCTTCGTCGAAGGTCACGCCCTCAATGCTTGTGACAAGATCGACCCTGCATGGCGGGTAGCCAAGCTGCACCACGCGGCTTGGCCTATTGAAATCGCTCACCTCAAGCTTCAGTGATTGGAATCCGAAGTCAGCGAGTGCCGCCAACACGCGCGTCGCATTCGCGTCGCTTGGTCGGACAAGGAGATCGATGTCGCCGGTGTATCGCGGCGCGCCATGATGGCCGACTGCGTACCCGCCGACGATCACGTATTCAACGCGATGAGCATTGAACAGCTTCAGGAGATCGCGAAAGTCGGGGTAGATCTCCATGCTGATGTCTCCGCAGCCGCTCGATCTGCTCAATGCGCTCAGCTGGTGACTTCGCGCGCCAGTACTCAAGATCACGGCGAGCCAGCGATCGATCCTTGAGATCTGCTTTGTGAACCACGCGCTCGATCATGACAACTGAATCGTACCGCGCGGGCGCGACACTGCGTTCAGAAAAACACAACGGCCCCGCACTTGCAGGGCCGTTGTCAAGATCAGAACGTTAGTTCATCACTTCATCAAGTCGTTCGATCTCATTCAGATCATGGCGTTCAGGCTCTTCAGCGCGCGAATCTTCACGCGGCGCGAAGCTGGCTTCGCCTTGAACATGCGCTCTTCGCCGGTGAATGGATCCTTGCCCATGCGCGCCTTCGTCGCGGGCTTGTTCACCGTCGTCATCTTGAGCATGCCGTTGAACTTGAAGACGCCGGGGCCCTTCTTGCTCAGATCGGCCTTCATGATTTCATTGAGGGCTTCGAACACGCTCGACACTTGCTTGCGTGCGAGGCCGGTCGCGCCGACGACCGCGTTCAGGGTCTCACCCTTGGTGCGGCCCTTGGGGCTAGTCACGGCGGCGATCTTCAAGGTCTTTGCGGGCTTGGTCTTGGTCTTGGTGGCCATTCGTCAGAGTCCTTTCTCGGAAGTGCAATAAAGGCAAGAACTGGCAATAACTCGGCCAGAACAAGCAGGAATGTAACGATCGCCCGCGCGCTCCACAAGCCATACGTGCGTTTTTCCCGCGATTTCGTGGGGTTCGCGCCGGAGCCCTCCAACACGCCTCCAACGTCCGACCACGTCCGCACTCTAGTTCTCTCGACAAAACTGAGTCGGTTGAATGGTCCGCCAGCGCGACTACGACTCTGCGACTTCGTCGTCCTCGGCGACTTGCACGCCTCCGGTCGGTGACCGAAAGGCAGAGACCGCGCGCGGTGCGATGTCGGCGCGGCGCGGCTCAACCGAGATCGCCTCCACCATGCGCAGCCGGTACTGACCGAGTTCCACTGTCACCGCACCCGCAAGTCGGCGTCGTCGGAACCGATCGCCGAGCGACACGACACCGCCTCCGGCGTCGACCACCACCCATGCTTTCGGCTCGCGGAACGCGACCGCGTGGAGCGGGGCAAGACCGGCCTGGCAGGCGAGCGCGATGCCGCACAGCGGGTCGTAGCCAATCGTGGCGTGATCCACCGCGCGGAGGTCGAACAGTCGGGCCAAGCCAGCGTCTGACTCGATGAGAAGGAGTTCCGATCGCGGACGGACCGATCCCCGTCCGGTCAGGGAGAGCGGCGCTGAAACCGCTTCTGCACTGCCAAAAGCGGGCACATCCGTCGGCATGTCCATGGTTCTAGCGTTCAGCCCCGCGCTCTCGGCGTTGAGATCGGTGTACGCGGGGTGACCGTTCAGAGGTGTCCAGTGCCCGCCTGAACGTGGGCTCGGGGTGTAGACACCGTTCGATGTTGACCCGAGCCGAAGGACGACGGGTCCAATTCCGATCCCGCCGTCGATCGCGCCCTCGCTTGTTCCGTGCGGCACGAGCGTGCCGCGCCGTGCCTCGCGTTCGCCCACGGAGAGCCCGAGACGGGAGCCCGTGTCGACGACGTGCCAGACGCCCGCGTGGCAGAAGAGGAGAGCGTGCCGGCGGCTGACGCTCCCGACGGGCAGTTGAATGTCGCAGCGCGGCGACCGACCGATCGCGTAGGCGCGGGTGGAGTCGAGTGCGATGCGCCGCCGAACGGTGCCGTCGGGCGTACACACAAGGAGCGAAGGCATTACGTCAGTCTCCAGCGGTCGCGGTGGCGTCGCCCGAGCTCCGCTCTCAGCGGCTGACCGGGCGGACCGGCTCGCGTCCTATGGAGTAGTACGAGAATCCTCGCTCTTCCATGGCCTGTCTTCGGTAGAGATTTCGACCATCGAAGATCAATTTTGACCTGAGTCGATCGGCGATTTCTCCAAACTCGGGCGACCGGAACTCGTTCCATTCGGTGCAAATGACGAGGGCGTCGGCGCCGTCGAGGCACGAGTACATGTCGCTCGCCCGATGTACCGCAGGCATCACCCGCGCCAAGTTCTCGAGTGCGACAGGGTCGAACGCTCGCACCTTCGCGCCCGCGTCGAGCGCCATACGCATGAGGGTGAGCGACGGAGCTTCACGAATGTCGTCGGTCCGCGGCTTGAATGCGACGCCCCAGAACGCGAGCGTCTTGCCTTGGAGTTCACCACGTCGATCACCCATCGCGCCGGTGATCTTGGCCCAGAAGTGGCGGCGCTGGTCTTGGTTGACCTCATGCACCGCGTGATTCAACTTGCAATCGAATCCGATCGACTTGCCCATCGCGACAACTGCGAGCGTGTCTTTCGGGAAGCACGAGCCACCGTAGCCGAGGCCGGGGTAGAGGAACTGGTTTCCGATCCGCTTGTCCGCGCACATGCCCTCGCGGACAGCGGTGATGTTTGCACCGTAGCGCTCGCAGAGGTTCGCCATTTCGTTGACGAACGAGATCTTGCACGCGAGCATCGCGTTGCTCGCGTACTTCACCATCTCGGCGCTGCGCACGTCCATGATGAAGATCGGATTGCCTTGGCGCACGAACGGTTCGTACAGGTCGCGCATCACCGCTGCCGCGCCGTCGTCTTCGACGCCGCACACGACGCGATCGGGCTTCATGAAGTCGTTGATCGCATCGCCTTCCTTCAAGAACTCCGGGTTGTCTGCGATGTGGAAGGGCACCTTCGTCTTGGAGCGAATCAGGTCGCGGACCTTGTGGCTTGTGCCGACGGGCACGGTGCTCTTCACCACGACGGCTTTCTTCGGCACGTCGGGTCCGAGTTGTTGCAGCGCATCAGCGATGTCTGACGCGACGGCCAGGACGTACTGAAGGTCTGCGGATCCGTCTTCATCGCTTGGCGTGCCGACGCAGATGAAGATGACTTCTGCGGACTTGTACGCCTCGAACTTGTTCGTCGTGAAGGAAAGGCGTCCGGCGGCGATGTTCCGCTTCAGCATTTCCGACAGGCCAGGCTCATAGATCGGGCTTTCGCCACCGCGCAGCGTTTCGATTTTCTTCGGATCGACGTCGAGGCATGTGACATGGTTGCCCGTTTCGGCGAAGCACGCGCCGGTGACAAGGCCCACGTATCCGGATCCGACCATAGTGAGGTGCATCAGAAGTCTCTTAGGCGAATGGGTTCGGGAGGGTACCGCAAGAGCGCGAACGGCGGGCGTCCGCGGCGCGGTGCGAGCGCCCGCTCAGATCGGTTCTGCAGAGCGTTCTGGCGGCGATCCATCGGCAGTTCCGACGGCGGTCTTGAGACTCGCCCCGCCGGGGTGCTACGCAGACTGGCGCAGATAGCCGCGCTCGCGCTCCAGAAGTCGCGACTTGAGGTCGGTCTCGGCACATGCGGCGCCGCCTCGGGGATCCGAGGCGCCCGCGAAGCCGCCCAGCGAACCAGTCGCGGAGATGACGCGGTGGCAGGGGACGACGATTGGAGTCGGGTTCCGGCGCATCGCTTGTCCGGCAGCGCGCGAGGCAGCGTGGCTGCCCGCGAGTCTCGCAAGTTCGACGTAGCTCACCGTGGTTCCCGCTGGTACGCGCTGCACGGCGCGGCGGCATTTGGCGAAGAACTCGCTCGCCTCGGGTAACACGACATCGGTGAAGTCGACGGGCTCGCCCGCTGCTGACGATTGGATTCGTTCAACGAGCTCAGGAGCGAGTCGTTTGTCGGCGCACCAAACGTCCGGGAGCGAAGCGCGAAGCGCTGTCCAGCCGGTCTCAAGAAGAGCGTCGTCTTCGAACGCGATGAAGAACTCGCCATCCGGCGTAGCGAAGGTGCGGAAGTGAATAGTGCTGGGCTTGCCGGTGCTGAGTTTCATGCGTTGACGTTCAGGGTTTCGCAGCTTCGGAATTCGGAGGCGCGCTCTTCAGCGCCGCAGAATCGATGGGGACGAGAATGAAATCAGTGACGACCGGCATGTGGTCCGACGGCTCTTTGAGCGCAGATGCTGGGAGCGCGAGTGCCGCGATCGCCTGCGCCGACAGGTCGTCAGTGTTGAACACGAAACTCCGCGCGACCCGCGCCGATGCGCCGGACACGAGCATCCAGTCTAGGCGGCCCGGCACGAAGGACTCGTCTGCGGACCTCCATGTTGCATTGGCAATGCCGTTGAGTTGCAACGCGTCCACCGGATCAAGCGGTGAGCCGTCGCCATCCAGTCCAGCGGAAATCCGGTCGATGACAGAAGGCTCGCCGACCAGGTTGAAGTCGCCGCCAACGATGATTGCCGCGAAGGGGGACTTCTCTGTCGCCTGCCGGAGCGCGTCGTGAATTGCCGCTGCTTCAGCGAGTCGGGTTTCATCCTCGCTGCTCGCAAGGCGGCCACAGCACTTGAGGTGAAGCGACGCGAGCAAGATCGATTGACCGTCGAGATCAAGGACAGCGCCAACGACGCGCACCGGACGATCGCCTTTGGGGCTCTCGCGCTTCACGCCATCGAGAAACGGCGCGTTCTTGAGAGGCCGCCGCGCCACGACGCCGGTGCGCAGGTCGCCTCCCGAGACGATCGCTTGCCATGAGCCGGACGCTCCGCCGGACGCTCCGCCAGCCGTCCCGTTGGTACTGCCGACGTTCGTATTCATCCACGCCGCGAGTTCTTCTGCGGTCGCTTTCCCGCCGAGCTCTTGGAACAGGACGACGTCGGGTCCGATGGCATTGAGGGTCGCTGCGAATGGCTCGGGAGTCTTGAACAGTCCGCCTGCCTCTGCGTTCCACGACACGACTCGCAACGTGGTGCCCTCGGCGCGCGCGACGCTCGGAGCCTCGACCTTCGGCGCTTCCGCTGCTGCGCGCGGTCCAATGAGGCAGCGCGCCGTCTCTATGGTGTCCGGATATTGCTCGCCGCCGTCGGGGAGCTTCTCGACGACCGCGACTTGCACAGCGGCAGTCATGCCGTTGAAACGCTCGGGTCCGCGCGGAAGTCGAAACTCAAAGCGACGACTTGCGTGCGCGGGTGCGATCCCTAACCCCACGTCGGCCGCTCGAACGATGTCGCCGAACGATCCGTCTTCGCGAACCACTCGAATCTGCACTCCTTGGCCGTGCTCTTTCGATGGTGGTGGTCCGCTCTTGTTCGGATTCTTGCGAACGTCGCCGGGTGAGGGACTGCAAATGATCGCGAGATCGGCGCCGGGAAGTCGACCTTGCTGCGCGCCGCTCTTCGGACTGCCGTCGGTATCAACGAGCAAGACGAGTGGCTTGTCGAGTCCCTGCAATGTCAACGGTTGAGCGAACTCGACGAACAACCAGAAGTCGCGATCGTCCGAAGCGAGCGACACGGTCTGGATGTCGGTGCCGATTCCCGCTTCGCCCGTCTTGTCATGGCGCGTTGCGACTGGATCGAGTGCCTTCCAATCGTCGAAGACTCCGTCGAGTCGATGCGGAAGCGGCGCCGCCGTCGCGGTCGGTTGCACGGCCGCGGGTGGCGCTTGAAACGCTAGCGCAATCGCGCACGCATGAATGCCAATTTGAACGACGAGAGGACAACTGAAAACCATCGCGGAGCCTCACAGAAGGATCCGTATGCTACGAAGCATGGCGATTGGATGCGGCGAACTCGGCGATGACGTCGCGTGTCCGGTGTGCGGCTACGACCTCCGGGGTTGCCTAGTAGCCGAGGGGGCCCGGTGCCCAGAGTGCGGCATAGAGGTCGACGGCGGCGAGGCGCTTGGCATCGGTCGAGCTGGCCCCGCGTGGTGGGTCGAATCCGCCAAGCGTCGGGCTGACGGACAGAGCGGCACCAGCACCGGAAATCACATCCGGTTTGAGAGCGCGATCGCGCGAGCGGCGATTTGGTCGGCGCTGTGGGCGCATCGGCCACGCACGCTCTGGTCGAGGCTCCGACCCGGACACGCGAAACGGCCATCGCGACTGGCTTGGATGGTTCTCGCCGCTTTGCCGTTCGCACGCCGTCGCGCTGGCGTGCAATGGACGCACCTCGCCCGCGCTGGTGCAGTGCTCCTCGCGACAGCACCAGCTACGGCGGTCGTCGCGCGGATCGTCTTTCTGTGGGGGCGTCACCCAGCGCTTCCGCTGTTGCAGACGTGGCTCGCACTCGGCGTTCTCTTCGCGTGGCTCGTCTTCTGGTGGCACGCAGCGGCGACGCGCTACTTTGGAATGGAGCGCCCGATCTTCGTGACGCTCTCGGTGAGCGCGATCGGTTTCCTTGTCGGAGTCGCTGCGACAAGTCCGTGGGTGATGCGGTGAGTGATCGGCTGCATACGTGGTGGCTCGGCGGATGAGCATCAAACGCTGCCGTTACGATGCACCCATGACCCCCGCGACCGTCCCCGCCAACGCTGCCACCGCTGCCGACTCGTTCATCGATCCGATCTCCCGCGCGATGCTCGACCTCGTGCGCCGGCAAGATCCCGAGACTGCAGAGTTCATGCTGCGCGAGGCGGATCGACAGGAGCACACGCTCGAACTCATCGCGAGCGAGAATCACGTCTCGGCAGCGGTGATGCACGCGGCGGGGTCGTGGCTAACAAACAAGTACGCCGAGGGATATCCAGGCAAACGGTATTATGGCGGTTGCGAATGGCACGACAAAGTCGAGGACCTTGCTCGCGAGCGCGCTAAAAAACTGTTTGGATGCACGTATGCGAACGTGCAGCCGCACTGCGGCGCCAACGCGAACACTGCGGCGTTCATGGCGATGTGCGAGCCCGGCGCGACGATCTTGTCGCTCCCGATCAAGTCGGGTGGCCACCTGTCGCACGGCCTCAAGGTGAACTTCTCCGGAACGTTCTATTCGATCGTCGACTACGACCTTGATCCCAAGACCGAGCTGCTTGACTACGACCAGATCGAATCGCTCGCCGAAAAGCACAAGCCGAAGATGATTATTTGCGGCTATTCCGCATACTCGCGCGTCATCGACTTCGCGAAGTTCCGCGCCATTGCCGATCGGCACGGTGCGGTGCTCATGGCCGACATCGCGCACATCGCCGGGCTTGTCGTGGCGGGCGTGCATCCGTCGCCGTTCCCGCATGCGCACGTCGTCACGACGACGACCCACAAGACACTGCGCGGACCGCGTGGTGGACTCATCCTGAGCGACAACGAAGAGATCGCGAAGAAGATAGATCGGAAGGTGTTCCCGGGGACGCAAGGCGGTCCGCTGATGCACATCATCGCCGCGAAGGCAGTCGCGTTTGGTGAAGCGCTGCGACCCGAGTTCAAGACCTACGCGAAGCAAGTCGTTGCGAATGCGAAAGCACTTGCCGAAGCGCTCGTCGCTAAAGGCTATCGGCTCTGTTCTGGCGGCACCGACAACCACCTCATGCTCGTCGATCTTCGTCCGCGTGATGCGCATCTCACCGGCGCTGACGCGGAGAAGTGGCTTGAGCAAGCTGGCATCATCGTGAATAAGAATGGCATTCCAAACGACCCGCGCTCACCGATGGTGACCAGCGGTTTGCGTCTGGGAACGCCAGCACTCACGACACGTGGATTGAAGGAAGGTGAGATGCGTCAAGTCGCTGCGTGGCTCGACCGCGTGCTTATCGCAAAGGGCGACGCTGCGGTCGCGAACACAGTGCGCGGCGAGATTCGCGCGTTGTGCCAACGATTTCCGCTGCCGCATTGAGGCGCGACTGCGACACCGATAGCGAAGGTCTTTTCGGGAAGCGTGATCGTGGCGCCCGTGCCCCGACCTCACGCTCTTCTGGGAGCGATGGATGCATCCGAAGCCACGCCTCGATCTTGCAGCGTGATGCCGGATTCGTGCCGATATCAGGGACATCATGACGAACGCTCAGGCCTGGACGCCCGGACCGCCCGACCGACGCTACCTCGACGACCGCGCCGCGTGCGCGGCCGATGTGGAATTCACGACCGACGATCTGCTCCTCGTCGTCGTCGGTGCGCACCTGCGCAGCGAGATCGCCGACCGGCCGCTCGCCGATCGACTTGTGCGCCTGATTCGCGACTGGCAGCGCGTGACGCTCGACGAAGAAGACCCGGCGATGCTCCCGCTCGTCTGCACCGACCTCTGGTTCCTCAACGATCGCGACCTCATGCGTCAGCCGTGCATCGCGATCGGAGAGCCTGGACTCAACGCCGCGACGGCGTACTACGCCAGCCGTCTACCGAGGTCGTACGTCGTCGAAGATGTCTGCGCCGTGCAGTTCGATCCGCAGTTTCTCGAAAGCTCGGTGTGCCTCTGGGGCGTGGATGCGCGGGCGACGGAAGCTGCATTTGACGCATTCGTGACGCGCTATCTCGACGAATATCTTCGCGCGGTGCATGCATAGTCGAGCCGCCGCGCGCCGCATCTCACGTCAGCGCCGCAACCCGCTCTTCCACGTCCTTGGCCGCGAGTGACTGAATCACGTCGTCGAGTTCACCCGCCAGAAGCTTCGTCAGGTTGAACGACTGCTCGACGCGGTGATCGACTCCGACGTTCTCCTTGAAGCGGTAGGTGCGGATCTTCTCCGCGCGATCTCCTGAACCAATCATCGAACGGCGTTCAGCGGAGCGCTTCGCAGCGGCCTCGTTTTGCCGGCGCTCGTAGACGCGAGCTCGGAGCAGTCGCCACGCCTTCTCACGGTTCTGGCCTTGGCTGCGGGTTTCCTGCATGCGCACTTCAAGACCAGTCGGCAAGTGAATCAAGTGCACAGCCGTCGCGACCTTGTTGACGTTCTGTCCGCCCGGTCCTTGCGCCGTCGTGATGATCTCCTTTACTTCTTCGGGATCGACCGACGCCTCGACCTCTTCGGGTTCGGCGAGCACAGCCACTGTCGCGGTCGACGTGTGCACGCGTCCTTGCGCTTCGGTTGCGGGAACTCGCTTCACTTGGTGCGTTCCACCCTCATATCCGAGCGCGCTCCAGACACCATCGCCGATGACGTTCGCCACCGCGTGCGTGATACCACCAGCGTCACCAGGCTTCACGTCAAGTACATCCCACTTCCAACCGCGCCGTTCGGCGTAACGCCGATACATCTCGAACAACTCACCCGCCCACAGTGCCGCTTCGTCGCCACCGACACCCATGCGCACTTCGAGCATGACGCTCTCGATGGCCCGGTCGTCGGCGGTCACGAGATCACGACGAACCCGCTCTGCAAGCGTCGCGATCGACGCATCAAGTGCTGGCAGCTCACCGCGCGCCATCGAGACAAGCTCGCGATCTTCGTTGGCCGTCACGATCGACGCCAGGTCGTCGCGTTCGCGCTCCATGCGGCGCAGCTCACGCCACGCATCGACTGAACCCGAGAGCGCCTTCCGCCGCTGCGCGATCGAACGCACGCGACGATGGTTCATCGCCACGTCGGGATCATGCAGCTCACGCTCGAGTGCTTCATCCTCGGCGAGCATCGTGTCGAGGACGCGGCGAAGGCTGTCGGACAGAGTGGTCATGAGTAGAAAAGCCCGAGAGTCGGGCGGGAGATTGTCGCCGATCCCGCGAAGGTCGGTGTGACCTACAAAGTGGCGGCACTCGGCGCGCTGTTACGCTCAGACTTAATCAACTATGCGTCCGCAGCTTCTGATTGTTCATCATGACCTCCCCGTCGCGGAAGCCCACGCCCGACTCTGCACCGCCGAGGGATTTGATGTTCGCGTGGCGCCCGACGCCGCGACTGCCCGCACGATTCTCGAGAGTGAGCCGTCGCTGCGGCTCGTGGTCGCCAGTTGGACGCTGGGTGACGAAGACGGACTCGCACTCTGTCGCTGGGTGCGACGGGTCCGACCGGCGAACTACACGTACTTCGTCGTCATCACGCTGCGGACCGGGTCGGATGCGGTCATTGAAGGGCTCGCTTCGGGCGTCGACGAGTTTTTAACCGCGCCGATTTCGCCGCTTGAACTCCTCATGCGACTGCGCATTGGGCAGCGTTTGGTTGAGCTCGAAACCCGCGACTCGCTGATCTTCGCGCTCGCGAAGTTAGCCGAGTCGCGCGATCCCGACACCGGACTCCATCTTGAGCGCGTGTCGCGCTACTGCGAGCTTCTGGCAACGGACTTACTGCGGCAGGGGACTGCCGATGTCGATCAGGAGTTCGTCACGCTGGTCACGCTTACGAGTTCGTTGCACGACATCGGAAAGGTCGGCATTCCCGACGGCGTGTTGCTCAAGCCCGACCGCCTCACCCCGGAAGAGATGGAAGTAATGCGCAGTCACGCGGCGATCGGCGCGCAGACGCTCGACGTGGCGCTGGCGCGGTCGCCGAGCGCGCGGTTCCTGAAGATTGCCCGCGATATCGCGCGCAGTCATCACGAGCGTTGGGATGGTGCTGGGTATCCCGATCGACTTGCTGTTGACGCGATCCCGCTCGCTGCCCGCATCATGGCTGTCGCCGATGTCTACGACGCGCTTACCAGCCGCCGTGTCTACAAGCCAGCGCTGTCGCACGACGAGGCGGCGCGCATGCTTCGTGAAGGCGCCGGATCACAATTCGATCCCATGTTGATCGCCTCGTTCGAGCGCTGCGAGGCGGAGTTCACAGCAGTGCGCGCCGAATTGCAGGAGCCTTCCGCGCCGGGCGCGCATCGGGTGTAGTGCACGTCTCGTCGTGCGAGGAGCAATCTATGCGTATCCGTTGTTGTGGTGCCGCGGGGCAAGTGACGGGGTCGGGCTATCTCATCGAAACGGACGAAGCGACAATCCTCGTTGATTTTGGCACGTTCGCTGGCGAAGCGAACGAAGACGCCATGAATCGCGCGCTTGGATTTCTCGAGCCCGCGCGACTCGACGCGGTGCTCGTGACGCACGCGCACGGCGATCACATCGGTCGGCTTCCGATGCTGACAAAGAATGGCTATCGCGGCCCGATCTACGCTACATCCGCGACGGTCGACATTGGCACGCTGATGTTGGCCGATTCGGCGCGCATTCAACAGTCCGACGTCGAGCGCGAGAATCGTCGCGCCAAGCAAGCGGGGCGGCCAACCACGGAAGCGCTCTTCGATAGCGACGACGCCGAAGCGCTCGTCCCGCTCACGCGGCAGGTCCGACTTGATGTGCCGACGCAGGTTGCGAAGGGGATAACAGCTCGGTGGTTCGAAGCAGGGCACATTCTCGGTTCAGCGAGTATTGAGTTGTCCATCAACGAAGGAAGTACGACGAAAACCGTTGTGTTCTCTGGCGATCTCGGGCCGCGTGGCTCACCGATCCTTAGCGACTTTGCGCCGCCGACGCATGCTGATCTGGTCTTCCTCGAATCGACCTATGGCGACCGCGATCATCCGCCGCGCGACGAGACGGTTCGGCATTTCATCGAAGTGCTGCGCGACGCGATGTGGGCGCATGGCCGAGTCATCATTCCCGCATTCGCGGTCGGTCGGACGCAGACGATTCTCTTTCACATCGCCCAAGCGATTCGCGACGGCACGTTGCCGGAGTTCCCGATCTACCTCGATGCGCCGATGGCGTCGAAGGTGACCGCGGTCTATCAGCGGCATCAAGATCTCTACGACGCTGAGATGTCTCAGATGGCGCGGGCTCATGAGATGAGCTCCGCGCTTCGCCGGCTTGAGATCGTCGAATCGAGTCTTGAATCGCGAGCGTTGAACGATTCGCGCGAGTCGTGCCTCGTGATCGCGGGCTCAGGCATGTGCGAGGGCGGACGGATTCTCCATCACCTCATGCACGGCTTGCCACGGCGCGATGTCACGGTGATTACCGTCGGCTACATGGCGCGGGGAACGCTCGGACGAAAGCTGCTCGAACAGCCAGCGTCGGTCGAGATCTTCGGCGAGGACGTGCCGGTGCGGGCTCGCATCGAAAAGATCGATGGGCTTTCGGCGCACGCGGGACGCTCAGAACTCATCGAGTGGTTCGCCGCGGTCGCGACGTCCAAGCCGCAGCTCATGATCACGCACGGCGACGACATGCAGCGCGCGTCACTGCGCGACGCGATCGCGAGTCGCTTCGGGCTAACAGCACGCTTACCGCTGATCGGCGAGCCGATCGAGCTTTAGCAGAATCACTTCTTCGCGGTGGGGAACTTCGACACGGTCGCGACCGGCTTGGTCGGCGCCTTGACGGGTTCCTTCTTGCCGAAGTACTCGCCTTGGAACTTGCGCTGGAACCGCTCGACGCGGCCAGCGGTGTCGACGAAGGCGTTCTGGCCCGTGAAGAACGGGTGCGAGCCCGACCACACTTCGACGTGGAGTTCAGGAACCGTCGCGCCGACCGTCATCACGACCTCGCCGCGGTAATAGACCTTGCACTCGTGGAAGTACTTCGGGTGAATGTCCTTTTTCATGATCGTCTGAGCTCCCAAGGCAAGTGGCGGATCGGGTCTGATCGGGTACGGGAAGGCGGCGGGCGGCGACTGCTGGCGGACGACGACGAAACCGTCGGCCCAAAGGCGAGTCGCGAGGCACCAAACGTCTGCCCCCCAAAACGTGTCCAGCAGGGGCCCGCTCGGGGTGAATCGACCGCAAAGTCGAGCCGATCAGTCTAATGGAAGCTCAGCCTGACGCAAGGCCGAGGCCGCTCAGCCCTTGACCGAAGCGCGAAAGCGGGTAGATTCCGCGATCCTGCCTCACTCGAGGTACGGATCGCCTCACAATTCCCCTGTAGCTCAATTGGTAGAGCGGGCGGCTGTTAACCGCCAGGTTACTGGTTCAAGTCCAGTCGGGGGAGTTCACTCAACCGCCGCGAACTTGCGGCGGTTGTTTGGTTTACGGCTCGGGCCAAAGCCGTGACATCGGCCCGATTGCGTAAAACTCCCGCAGTTGCGGGCGATTCTGGACGGTGCCGTCGCGCCGCTGCGCTCTCGGTTCTGAAGCCCGACTTCGGGGTCCGATCGCAACCCTGACGGTTCCTCTCGGGCCACCGAGCGCAACCCTCTCGAACTCTCGCGCTCTCTGGTTGACGCCTCGCGTGAGTTTAACAGCAGGGTTGCTCTCGGGGGCCTCTCCAAAAACTTCGAACTCGCGCCGCGTAGGTATCCAGTAGCGGGCCGCATCGTGCGGCGCGCGAACGAACCCGAGCACGATCTACCGACCACGCCCCGCCCGGAGCTGGTCGCGCGTTCAACGCTCCCGCATGGAGTCCGCGATGTCGCTGCGCCCTGATCACGACGACCCCGAAGGCATGTCCCCCGCCGAGCGCCGCGACGAAGTCGCGGGCATCTTGGCTCGCGGCGTTCTTCGTCTGCACGGCCGCATCGCGGGTGACTTCGACGAGCCGCCGAATCTCAAAGAGTGCCCGCTGACATGCCTTGATCTCTGCGCCAACTCACGCCCTGATCCGACCGTTGGTTAACGGCTCCGAGATGCAGCGAGCCTGAAAGGAGCGACGCGTGGCGTTGAACGTCGGACAGCTGATGAGCCAGCTCGAACGGATGACCGTGACCGAGCTGCGGCGGAAGTACGCGGAGGTCTTCAGTGAGGCGACGCGGTCGTACCACAAGGCGTACCTCGTGCGGCGGATCGCGTGGCGCGTGCAGGCCAACGCGGAGGGCGACATCGCGGAGCGCGCCCGGCGGCTGCGCGAACGGGCGATCGAGATCGCCGACGACGCGGATCTCCGGATGCGAGCGCCGGGCCCAGCTCGGCCACCCGGGCCGTCCCGGCGCACGGCGGACTCGCACGCGAGCGTGGCCACGCCGATCGCGGTTGCCGCCGACGCCCGCCTCCCGATGCCCGGAGCGCTCCTCAGCCGCGAGTATCGCGGGCGAACGATCCGGGTGAGGGTCCTGCCGAAGGGCTTCGACTACGAGGGCACGATCTACCGCTCCCTCTCCGCGATCGCGCAGGAGGTCACGGGAGCGCACTGGAACGGCTACCTCTTCTTCGGCATCGAGAAGCCCAAGCGGGACGAGGATCCACAGGGAGCGCATCGATGAACCGATCGAGACCTGCACCACCACGCTCCACGGCCGCGACGGTCCGCTGCGCGATCTACACCCGCAAGTCGAGCGAGGAGGGGCTCGAGCAGGAGTTCAACTCTCTCGACGCCCAGCGCGAAAGCGGCGAGAACTACATCGCCAGCCAGACGGGCGAGGGATGGACTTGCCTGCCCGACCGCTACGACGATGGCGGCTTCACCGGCGGCAACATGGAGCGGCCCGCGCTCCGGCGACTCATGGCCGACATCGAGGCGGGCAAGGTCGACTGCGTCGTCGTCTACAAGGTCGATCGGCTCAGCCGCTCGCTTCTCGACTTCGCCCGCATGATGGAGACGTTCGAGCGCCGCAAGGTGTCCTTCGTCTCCGTGACGCAGCAGTTCAACACGGCGTCGTCGATGGGGCGGCTCGTCCTCAACGTGCTGCTCTCGTTCGCGCAGTTCGAGCGGGAGATCATCTCGGAGCGCACCCGCGACAAGATCGCCGCCACCCGCCGCAGGGGGAAGTGGGCGGGCGGACGGCCGGTGCTCGGCTACGACATCGACCCACGCGGGTTCCGGCTTGTCGTCAACGAGGAGGAGGCCTCGCGCGTGCGCGAGATCTTCGCTCACTACATCGAGCACCAGGCGCTGATACCGACGGTCAAGGCGATCGACGAGCGCGGTTGGCTCAGCAAGCATTGGACCACCCGCAAGGGCGCGGAGTGCGGCGGGAAGCCCTTCGACAAGGCGAGCCTCTTCAAGCTGCTGACCAACGTCGTCTACCTCGGCAAGGTGCGCTACAAGACCGAGGTCCACGAGGGCGAGCATGCCGCGATCGTCGATCCTGAGGTGTGGCAGCGCGTGCAGCAGCTCTTGGTCCGGAACGGTCGCACCGGCGGCTCGGCCGTCCGCAACAAGTACGGGGCGCTTCTGAAGGGGCTGATCCGCTGCACGCCCTGCGGCTGTTCGATGGGCCACACGTACTCCTCGAAGCGCGAGACGAACGGAACGGGGTCAGTCCAGTACCGCTACTACGTCTGCCTCAACGCTCAGAAGCGCGGCTGGCATACCTGCCCGTCGAAGTCGGTGCCTGCCGCTGAGATCGAGCGCCTGGTCGTCGAACAGATTCGGGCCATCGGCCGCGATCCCGAGCTGATCGCGACGACGCTCCGGCACGCTCGCAAGCAGGCGACGGATGCGCTCGCGGCGCTCGAGGCCGACCAGAAGACCGCGGAGCGAGAGCTGCGTCGGCACGAGCGGGAGATCCGCCAACTCGCGGCCGAGGCGGCGACGAATCCGATCGCGTCGTCCCGGCTCGGTGAGCTCAACGAGCGCATCCGCGATGTGGAGCAGCAGATGACGGAGATGCGCGAACGTGCGGTGGTGCTGAGCCGGGAGGTTGTCGACGAGCGCGAGGTTGCCCGGGCGCTGACGGCCTTCGACCCTCTGTGGGAAACGCTCTCACCGCGCGAGCAGGCTCGTGTGGTCCAGCTCTTGGTGAAGCGAGTCGACTACGACGGCGCTGCGGGCACGGTGGGCGTGGCCTTCCACCCGAACGGTCTTCGCGGCATCGCCCTCGGAGCCGCAGTCCCCGATGAAGAGGAAGTCGCAGCATGAATCACGCCACCGAACCCCGTATCGAGTTCAAGGTCCACTTCAACGCGACGCGCCGGGGTCGCAAGCACGCGGTCATCGGGGCGAAGCCGTCGGAGCAAGTCGCCGCGCCGGGCAGGCTGCCCCGCATCACGCGGCTAATGGCGCTGGCGATCCGATTCGAGGGACTGCTCCGCGACGGCGAGGTGAAGGACCTCGCGGAGATCGCCCGCCTCGGTCAGGTCACGCGGGCACGGGTGACCCAGATCATGAACCTGCTGCACTTGGCCCCGGACATCCAGCAGGAGATCCTGGCGCTCCAACGGGTGGAGTCCGGGCGCGACCCGATCACCGAGCGAGAACTGCGACCGATCGCGGCAATCCCCGACTGGCGAAAGCAGCGGGCGGCGTGGCGCGTACTCGCGTCGTGCCAAGCGGCAAACTGAGCGCGGTCGCTGAGTGGGGCCTTGTCCGACTCAGGAGCCCATGTTGAGGTCTTGGGCCTGCTCGGCAAGCTTGCCCAGCGCCTTCTGGCGCTTCGCGTCGATGGCGGCACGGTAGCGCGTTAGGTCTTCAAGACGAATGCGGCGATGGGTGCCGACCATGCGTGCGGGGATCGTTCCCGCATCGAGTTCCTTGACGAGGAACGGCCGCGACACCCCGAGCACATCCGCCGCCTGCTGCGTGGTGAGCTCCGATTCGACCGGCACGATGGTGACGGCGCTTCCGCGTGCAAACTCGGTCAGCACCATAACGAGCGCTTGCACCGCCGCAGCGGGGACAACGACGGTCGTCGCGCCACGCGCTCCGATGGTGACACGAAGATCCCGCTTCGCCCGTGTCGCGAGTACTCGGCGCGCTTCCGCCGCCAGCGCCGAGTCACGAGCGGACGGCACCAAGGGACCGTTCGGCCGTCGTTGCGAGCTTCGTGCCACCTTCGCCAACGGGTCAGACCTCCATCTCCCCGTTGGACAGCCTACGGCGCATCTGCAACAATCGCAACAGCCGTCGGCCGAGTCGGCCGCTCCCCGCGACGCTCGGCAACGGCACCTTGTGCCGGTTAAGGACGTCAGCGTGGTGTCCGGCCACAAGTACGATCGAGCCGGAACTGGAGGCGATGGGACACAGTCGACTTGGCAAACTCCCGCGCACGCGCAAGTGGCAAGAGGTCGTCGGCCTCATCGCTATCGGTGCTGGCGCTGAGCAGATCGCCAATGCGGTGATCCGAGCCGCCGAGCGCGGCTTGATGGCGGTGGCGCACCACCCCGGCCTCGTCGAGGCGATGTGGTCCCTCACCCAGCTGACGGCCGCCGCGCGAGATCCACATGTGGGCTTCGTGGAGTCTCTCAGGGCTCGCGGATTCGATGTGCCCGACTCACCGTCGTTGCCTGCTGTTCTGGCGGCCATAGCCGATCGGATCGATCGCAGCATGCCGAACTCACGGGGGAGAACGGACCTCGGCGAGATCGCTCAGTGTGCCGCCGTCGAGACCGTGAATCAGATCGTGGGGCAGCGCACGGAATCGCTGTTCAATGCAGGACCAGAGCAGGTTCAGTCTGCGTTCCGCGACCTCGGAACGAAGAAGAACTTCGGCGAGCTTGTCCGCCGATTCTTCGGCCAAGCGACCGGCAAGGTGCTCGAGGCGTATGTCAGCCGCGAGGGTGCGAATCACATCGGCGAAGGTCAGCGCTTCGCCAATCTCGCCGACAAGGCGGAGTTCGACGGTGCCTTGCGCACCCATACCCACGAGGCATCCGTGATCGTCGAGCGATTCGCCGGCGACTGGCTGAGCAAGCGGAACTGGGAGAACGGACCGGCAGGTATCAGCCATCAGGAGGCGAGCGGATTCGCCCACCGGGCGATGCAGAAGATGGTCGAAGAGCTCAAGGAGGGCGCAAAGTGACGCCTCCCTCCCTGACCGTCTACTGCAACGAATCGGCGGCCGGCAAGTCCGACTCTCAGGGGACCGTGAAGCTCCGGACCTACGGCCCGCACAAGAACGTGCGACTCAAGTTGGATCACCTCGGGCGGCAGCTCAATCGCAACCTCCCCGATCGACTCATCGATCTGGTCGAGATCGCCGCGATGGTCTACATCGCGGATCAGATCGCGCATCGGGGTGCCGACGATGTCGAGTCGATGGGCGCGAACTGGAGGCGGCACCTCCGCTTCGAGATTCCGGTCCGGGATCACGGCTTCTGGACGAAGTCCGAAGTCCGATCGGCGCTGGTGGACCTGTTGAGCTTCCTGTCCGAAGATTGCTACGAGTTCGTCTTCAGCAAGTTCCGCTCTCCGCCTGCTCTCGATCAATACCTGGAGTTTGGCGTCGACGGCGCTCACGCGCCACCGCAGTCCGTGATCCTGTTCTCGGGTGGTTTGGACTCGCTTGGGGGTATCGTCGAGCGCGTCATACGGATGCGGGAGCCTGCAATCCTCGTGTCGCATGAGTCGTCACCCAAACTGCGGACGCGGCTTCGCGCGCTTCGCGGAATGATCGACGCGGCGTACGGCGACGTGACGCGGTCGGAAACCGACGCGGTCGTGACGGCCGCGGGCCCGACGCTCGTGCTTGGGCGGCAGTACACCTCGGATGA
>JAWXCC010000101.1:0-21512 GCA_034440475.1 Phycisphaerae bacterium
CCGATGACCGATGACCGATGACCGATGACCGATGGAAGTTTGCCACGGGCGACGCCGAACCGGCTACTTCGCCGCGGCGCTGGGCGAGAGGACCTGATCCTCACGCGTCCCGTCGTCATAACGGATGACGATGTCGAATCGCTCGTCGTACGCTAGGTGAAGTAACGCTGTCGTCGCGCCGGCGCCCACCTTGCGGCGAGCAATGAGCTCGCCCTTCCAGTGTGCTTCCACCGTCCCAGGGCCCGGCTTCGCGAGCGTTATGGTCGACTCGACGGGGGAGGAATAGAAGCGGGTGACGTTCAGTGCGGGCACATACTGAATCTCCCACTCCCACGGCAACGGAAAGTGCCGCCCCGTCGGTCGCCACGCAGCCGCATAGACCGCATGAGCCCAGTCGGTGGGATCAGTTTCGGCGCGACAGCGCTCGTTCACCCAGTTCTCTCCGCGGGGGTCGCTTCCGGTGTCACCGACGTTGAACCAGCGCTCGCCCAGTGTGCCGTCGTCGGCGAAGACCTCGACCCACGTGTGGTTACCTTCGATCTTCTTCCACGCTGGACATCCGACGCAGCGGGCCGGGATCCCGCAGGCGCGACAGGCGTCGACGAGCAGAATAGAAAGACCTGTGCACGAAGCGAAATTGAGCTCCATCGACTCATAGGGACTTTGGTCGGGCTTCTTCCGCTTGCTCGCGTGGTAATGGACGTTGACGGCGTCGTTGAGATGATCATTGATCCACTTCACCGCCGCCGTGCGCTCGGGGAACTTCCATGATTCTGCCTGGAAGCGCTTCACGAAATCGCCGCGCCAATCGTCGCGGCGCTCGTTGATGTTCACGTACGGCAACACGTATTGGAAGAACGTCTGCGTGGAGATCGCGGAACCCCACGGAGCCCCGCGCCACGCCTCATACGCGAGGCGAACGTTGTCGAGGAGGAACTTCGACTGCAATGTCGTTAGATCGCGCTCGGGCATCGTCTCGACGAGAAACACCATGCCTGGTCGCATCTCGGGCGCTATCTCGATGATCGCCTTCGCGAGTTGCTCAGCGTTCGGGCCAGCCTTTGCGAATGCGGCTTCGACGCCACTCTTGTGTTCACTTTCAACGCGGGCGAGTGCGGTCTGACGGACGTCGGCTGCGGGTGGGGCTGCCGGACTCGACTGAAGTACGAGCGAGAGGATCGCAAGGTAAAGCATGGGTGCCCATGCTATCGGCGCGCTGGACGCGGCGCTGGTTCGGCGCGGGGGCGGGTCAGAATCCAGACGATGCGGAGGACGATGGTCAGCGACGCACCGATGACGAAGAGCTGTCCGAGGCGCCACACCGCGTGATCGATTCCGAGCCGTCCGGTTCGCCCAATTTCCTCGAGTCGGCGCGTGGCCTCGTCGGACGAAAGAAGTGCGTTTGCTTGGGCGATCGCTTGTCGCAGATCGCTTGATGCGGTCGCGAATCGGTCGCTCGCTGCGCTCAGCGCCGTGAGGTCGAGTGGCTCGCCCGCTGGTCCCCGAGTCAGGTCGCGAAGGCCGACGCTCACGCGCTCGGCTGCCTCGATCGTCAGCTTCAACTCGGCGATAGTTGTCCGCGCGTCCGGCAGCGAAGCATGAATCTCAGTCGCCGCGCCTCGCAGTTCGATCGCAAACGCGGTGAGGCCAGGGATATCAATGCCCTGGGCGTCATCAAGCGCTGCGCCGAGTTGCTCGGCGGTCACACGAGCTCGGTCGATGCTCGCGCCGAGGGAATCGACGGTGACGCGGCCCTCGTGGAGTTCCGTTCGGAGTTGGGCGATCTCTGGTCGTCGCAGGAACTCGTCGATCGCCTGTGCCGCCTCATCGCGCGCGAGCGCGGGCAGTTGCCGGAGCGCGAGCGTGAGTCGCTCGTCGGCGATCCGGGCCGCCTGCTGTTGCGCGGTGATAGCTGACGGCGAGGGGGCACTCGGAAGTGCCGCGCAGCCGCTCGTGAGGACAGCGAGGAGGGCGAATGAGCGTGCGGACGCGATCACGAACGGAGTCTACTGCGAACCGATCGCGCTCAGTGGACGCGCTTGCCTTCGACCGTGATGCTCGCGCGCTTCGGTTTGGACTCGGCCGCTGCGCTCGGACAGCCCGGACACTTCGTTGACGACTTTCGCCGCGCGACGAGCGGCCGCACGACGAACACGAGCGCTGCGAGCACGATCGCGGTCGATGCCCAAAACTGCCAATCGTGAATCGGAAGGTTCATCAGGCGACTCCCGCAAGCCGAAGACCGTGGAAGGTGAGAAACGACGCGGCGTAGGCGAGCCCCGACATCCACACAAACTGGAAAGCCGCCCACTTCCACGAGCCGGTCTCGCGTCGCGTCACCGCAAGGGTGGGGAGGCACTGCATCGCCAGGACGAAGAAGATGAGAAGACTGGCGCCCGATGCTCTCGTGAAGAGCGGTGTGCCGTCGTCACGGCGTGCCTCATCGAGGGCCTTGATGACGCCAGTGTCGTGCACATCGTCGCTTGTTCCGACGAGGATGGTCATGGTCGAGACGAACACTTCGCGCGCGAGGAACGATGTGAGTACTCCAATGGTCAGTTGCCGATCGAAGCCGATCGGCGCAAAGACGGGCTCTGCGAGCGCGCCGAGTCGGCCGGCGAACGACGAACGCTCTTGGTTCTGATGCGACAGCAATTCCGCTTCGTCGTTGAGCGCCTGGGCTGCTGCCACGTCGGTAGTGATTGCCGCCATCGCCTGCAACTCGGCGGCGCGCGGCGGCGGTGCGGCGCGCGGGAACGCAGAGAGCCACCACATTACGATGCAGATCGCCATGATCACAGTCCCCGCGTTTGTTAGGAACAAACGAGCGCGGTCGACTGTCATCAAGAGCGCTGACCTGAGCGAAGGCCACTTGTAGCTCGGAAGTTCGAGCACCATCGGGCGCGAACGACCCTTGAGGAATGTCGAGCGGAAGAGGAGTGCGGAGAAGAGCGCGGCAGCCGCGCCGACGAGGTAGCACCCAGCGAACGCGAGTCCGGCGAGCACCGCGTTGTTCCGGAACAGGAGCGTCGTGAGGAGAAAATACACTGGCACCCGCGCTGAGCAACTCATGAACGGCGCAACGAGGATCGTTGCAAGTCGGTCATGCCGATCGGGAATGAGACGCGTACTCATGATGCCAGGAAGGGCGCAGGCGTGGCTCGAAAGCAGCGGCACGAACGCTTGGCCGGGCAGGCCGAAACGGCACATCACGCGGTCCATGACGAACGCAGCACGGGCGAGATACCCGGTGTCTTCGAGCAGCGAGAGTAAGAAAAAGAGAAGGCAGATTTGCGGCAGGAACACGACGGTTCCGGCGACTCCACCCAAGATGCCATCAGCGACCAGATCTGCGAGCAGTCCCTCCGGAAGAGCAGAACGTGCAAGCGTGCCGAGCGAACCAAAGAGCGCGTCGATGAGATCCATCGGGACCGTCGCGAGCTTGAAGATTGCGAAGAAGAGCCCCGCCATCACGAGCGCGAAGATGGCGGTACCAAGAAGCGGATGTGTGAACGCGCTGTCGAGACGATCGGCGACGGAGTCATGATCGGTACCCGAAGCGTGTTCGCCACCAACGGACTCCTCGATGACACGCGACGACCACTCGGCGACGGTTTCGTTTGGTTCAACGTTTGGGTGTGCTAACGTTGCTCGATCAATCGCGTCGACGAGCCGATCGATTCCGTTGCCAGAACGCCCCGACACCGCGACGGCGGGACAACCGAGGTGCGCCGAGAGCAGGCTCTCGTCGATCGACAGTCCCTTGCGCGCCGCGATGTCACACATGGTGACGGCAGCGACGACCGGAAGTTTCGATTGCGCGACGCTCGCAAAGAACTGCAGGTTGCGGGCTAGGTTCGTCGCGTCGAGGACAATGACGAGCGCATCGGGCGCGCAATCAGTGAGTCGTCCGCCAAGACACTCGCGACAGAGTTTCGACTCAGGAAGGTCGAGATCGAGGGCGTACACGCCGGGAAGGTCAACGATCTCGAGCGTCTCGCCGTCTCGCGCGCCGCTGCTGCGGGTTCGCGTGCCGACGCGCGCGTCCACCGTGGAGCCGGGAAAGTTCGCAGTCTTTGCCCGCAGACCGCACAATCGATTGAAGAGCGTCGTTTTCCCGACGTTCGGATTGCCAACGAGCGCGACGCGATTGACTTTAGCGCTTGCACTCTGCGAATGACCGGTGCCGCTCACGAGTTGCTCAGACATGGAACCCGCCGTGCTCCATTAGGTGCCGTCGCGTTCCCGTTCGAGGTCGATGCAGGCGCAGGGGGTCGCGAGAATACGCGCTGCCATCTCGGCGGAGATCCCAAGCCGTGTCGCTTCAATCTGCACGATACAGGGCGTTCCCGCCCGACAGACGCGTACTTGGGCTTGATCCGCGAGTCCCATTGCGGCCAGCAGCAGTGTCTCGTGCTTCGGCAGCGAACCGAGCTCAACGACGGCGCGATCTCCACGCTTAAGCTGGGAGAGCGGAATCCGAAGCGGAACTGGATTCGGACTTCGAGACGGGATGTGGTCGGTGGCTGCTGGCATCGGGAGGGGAGTTGAACGCCCGGACTGTATTGCGACTGAGTCTCAGCGGCAAGGCGGCGGTGGTTGAGCTGTGACCTCTTTCTTTGAGCCCCTCGGCGACGCTGGCTACTTCCTGCGAACCCGAGCGATCGTCAGAAGTGGATCGCGGAGCCGTCCGATAGCAGTTCCATGCGCGTCTGGACCAACACGACGTTCCGTTCCTTGGATCTGCTCGCCGCTCCGCTACCAGCAGAAGAGGTTTCGCCCGCCGCCCTCGAGGTCGGCGCCATCCTCGACCGAGCTGTCGCAGCGGGGGCGACTTGCACCCTGACGCGGCAGGAGGTCGGGCACCGCCGTTTGCCCATCGTGGCGGCGCTCGATCGCGTCGGGCCAGGTTCTCTCTCGATTGGGCGACCGCGCTATCGCCCAGGACAGAAGGGCCTTGTCGCGGGCGAACGTCTCGAAATTTCCATCGGGCTGCCCGAGGGTCGTTACCTCGGCGAGACGCACGTCGTCGCCAAGTTTGCGCCCGACGGTGACGGCGGCCGGACGATCGCGTGCCGGCTGGCCCGACCCACGGTCTTGGTGCTCGACGACCGCCGTGGGAACGAGCGCGTCGACATCGCCTATGCCGAGCCGCCGCATGCGGAGATGCTGTGTGCGCCGCGCCACAAGCCGCTCGGCGCGGGGCAACTCGTCGATGTTTCGACCGGAGGAATGCGAGTTCGCGCGATAAACGCGAATGTGCGCGCTGGCGATCGCGTAGTCGTCCGCGCGAAGCTCAGCGAAGAGATCCGCATTCACGCGATGGCAATCGTGATGCACGCTGGGGCGAAGGACGATGGATCCACCGATGTCGGACTGCGTTTCCAAACCGAGCAGCCCGAAATCGAACGCTTCATTCGAATGCTGTCCGCGACGACCGGGGCGCAACGAACGGCCCGCCGGGCAGGGTGAGCTGCGCGCGGCGGGCCAGAATCGGTCGCCGTCGGAAATTCCGATCCGGCGGTGCAATTACTTGCACATGCTGCCGAGCGAACTGAGCTTCTCGCTGACGGTCTTCATCATTCCACTGATGTCGGTGGTCAGGCCAGTCGCCTTGTCGGCCGACGCGCTTTTGAGCTCGGTCATCTTGCCGTCGATCGTCTTGAAGAGTCCGTCGATTTCACCCACGAGCTTCTCGGCGGGTGCCTTCGTAGTTTCGGGCAGCGACGTGACCTTGGACTTGAGTCCGTCGAACGTCGTCTTGGCGCTGTCGTAGGTCTTCTGAAGTCCTGCAACTGCGCTCGCTTGCATATCGGCGGCCTTGTCCTTCATTGCCGTTCCAGCGTCGGCGACCTTCGCTTTAGCGGAGTTCGCCGCGTCGGTCGCTTTCTTCGTGGCGTCACTGATCGGGCTCTTGTCACCCTCGCAGCCGACCATCGTGGTAGCGATGGTGGCGGCGAGTGAAATCGTGGCGAGAAAGGCAAAGATCTTCATGTGTTGGTCCCTTTGAGTGGTAATGAGGAGTTCACTGAACGATCGTACCGGACATCGCTCGTGAGCGGGTCGGTCCGACACACCTGGCACAAAACGTTAGTCCGCGACCTTACTCCGGGCGCTTTGCGGCACCGCCGCCGGCCGACGGACGCTCGGGCGGCGTCAGTCCCTTGTCGCGCCGGTATTCAGCACGACCACTGACATACTCGCCCGGTGCAATCGGGAGGTCAGGTACCTCATCGCGCAACCACTGTTCGTGCAGCTTCTTGAGAAACGGAACGCACCACTGGCAACCCGTCCCGGCACCGAGGCAGTCACTCAATTGGCTAGGAACCACCGGCTCGACACGATCGAGATAACTTCGGAGCTTTCGCAAGCTCACGCGAAAGCAAATGCAAACGTGGTCGTCGGGTTCCATGAAAGCTATTGAGACTCAAAGACGGCATTACTGCGAGGTGCCACGGGTTCTTAGGGCGCGGGAGTCGCTGGCGCAGTCGGTGTCTTCTCCGGGACCGGGGCCTTCGCGGGCGTAAAACTCTCGACGACAAGGTCGGATCGCATTTCGATCCCGGGGCCGATGAATGGTGGCTTGTCGAAGACGCCTGGTTCCTGGCGCTGCATGTTCACCACGAACTTCGGAACGAACACCGCTTGGAGCATCCAACGCTCAGGTGGTGCCGTGCGCCCGAGCCGTTCCGTGTAGCGCCGGGCCTGCTTTGCGTCGAGAACGAGTTCGAACTCATTCCCAATTGCCCCACCGGTGGCTTCGTCGATCCCGACCACTTGAATAACGAGCGTGTCGCCGCGAATCTCACTCTTTCCGTGCCAGAGGAGCCAGTGAATCGGCTTCCGCCACTCGCGCGTTATTGCTGCTGCCCAGTGCTCTAATCGGCGCTGACGAGCGGCGGCGGCCTCACCCTCTTTCGGGGGGAATTCAGTGGCGTACGACTCGCGCGCGAATCGAAGGAAGGATGCGTCGCTCGTGAGCGCGTTGGCGGCGGTCACTGCGACCGGTCCCGCTACAGCTGGCGTCGTCACTGCCGCACCAGCTGCGGCGGCTTCGAGTGCTCGAACCCGCGCCTGCGCCGCCTTGAGCTCCGCCTCAAGCGCACGGATCCGCGCCCGCATCGCCTCGGCCTCGGCCGCGGTCGCGGCGGGCGCGGTTGCGCTCGGGATGGCGGGTACGGGTGTCGCAGGCGGCGTCTGTGGAGCGGACGCGCCGCAGACTGACGCCAGACTCAGCACGGCGGAGGCGGCGAGTGAAACGACGAGGTTCTGCCGACTTTTCGACGGGACGAGGCAGTGGTCATGGGGCATGAGCAACACTCCGGAAGGGTTCGATGAGTGATCGGACGTCTGAGGTCTTCCGCTTGCGACGGACCAAAGGTTGCGAACGGTTTCTCGGAACGCGGGGAGATTGGACGATCCAGCCGATCATTCGGGATACGATCGCCGGTCCGAACTTTTGCGAAGGGGATCTTCTCATGGATGACATCCGCTCGCTGGTAGAAATCGCGCGGCGCCGCCTCGCGCTGACGCGGTTCCTGAAGGGCGTGCACTTGGCGCTTGTGGGTGCCGCCACACTTGCGCTCTTTCTTGTCCTTCTGGCCAAGGCGTCGCCGGCTGTGCATCTGCCTTGGACGTGGCTACTCGTCGGGCTGGCGCTCGCCATCCTCGCCGGGGGAATGTTCGCCGTGCGCTTGGGCGGACTCTCCGCGATCTCGCTGGCGGTTCTGGTGGATGAGCGACTCGGGCTCAAAGAGCGACTCTCGACCGCGTTTGCTGTCCGAGACCGCGGAGACGCGTTCGCTCGCGCGGCAGTTGCCGACGCCGTGACGACGGCGCGCGATGGTCGGACGCACGAGTCGCTACGGCGGAACTTCGCCGTGCAGGCGCCGTCATCGTCATGGATCGGCCTCGCGATCGCGATCGCAGCTGGTCTCTGCACGCTGCTGCCGCAAGGCGATCTCTTCCGAAGGGACGAGCCAGCCCAGACCTCTCTCGCTGCTGTGAAGAAAGAGGCGAATGACGCGATTGCTCAAGTCGAACGAGCGATCGAGAAGAATGACCGTCTCGCCGAAGCTATGGGAAAGAAGACCGACGCGCCGATCAGCGATTCGCAAGATCCAGCGAACGAAATGCTCAAGACGCCCGACGAACTGAAGCGCGAAGCCATCAAGAAGATGAGTGAGATGCAGCGGCAGCTTGAAGATGTACTGAAGAGTAAAGAGGCGCAGTCGTTTGATCTCCTCAAGAAGCAGCTCGCGAATCTCGATCCAAAAGAAGGACCCGCAGAGGAGTTAGGCGACGCGCTGAAGCAAGGCGATTTCACGAAGGCGAAGCAGGCGCTCGAAGATCTCAAGAAGTCGGCGCAGGGAAAGACCGACGCGGAGAAGCAGCAGCTTGAGAAGCAACTGACGGACATGGCTGGTCAACTCGGCAAGCTCGCCGAGAACCAGAAGTCGTTGGAGAACGCGTTACAGAAGGCCGGGCTCGACGCGCAACTCGCGAACAACCCGCAGGCGCTCCAGCAGGCGATGCAGAACGCGAAGAATCTCACGGACGCGCAGAAGCAGGCGATTCAGCAGTCCGCTGCGGCGCAGCAAGCCGCAGCCGAACAGTGCAAGGGCATGAGTAAGGCCATGCAGCAGGCGGCCAAGCAGATGTGCCAGGGTGGCCAGAACGGCGGGCAGAAGCAGGGTGGCCAAAAGAATGGCGACAAAGGACAAGAGGGCGCCGGTCAGAATCAGCAGAACCAGCAAGCCGGTGCCGGGCAAGGTGGCGCGGGCGAGATGGGAGAAATGCTCGGAGCCATGGAAGGAATGCAGCAGATGTTGAATGCTGCGGAAGCCGCCGCGAACGAATGTAAAGGCGGCCAGCAGGGGATGGGGCAGGGCATGGGCCAGATGGCAGGCAACGGGAGTTGCAACGGCGACGGCGACTGCCAGAGTCAGAAGAACGGTTGGCAAGGCGGTGGTGGGCGCGCGTCCGGTGGCTCTGGCGCTCAGTCGAGTCCGACCCCCACGGGTACGAAAGTCCAGAAGGAGAAGGTCGAGTCGACGCAGGGCGAAATCATCATGAAGCAGTTAGTCGAGGGCGAGACTGTTGCTGGAACGTCGCAGATCAAGGCCGAGCGAGTCGCTGCCGATATTGCGAAGAGCATGGAAGGCGGCGTTACCGAAGAGCAGGTACCAACGCATTTGCAGGACGTTCACAAGCACTACTTCGGTGAACTCAAGAGGTACATCGACGCGAAGGCACGCGGTGAGACACCCGCGGTCGCGGCACCGGTTGCGCCAGCGACTGGTGGCGATACCGCGACGAAGCCAGCGAAGTAACGCGTGACGATTCGCGCGAGTTTTCTTGCAGCACTGACCATCTGCCTTCTTGCCTCCGCATGCGGACGCAACGAGGCAGTGGTTGTTTATGTCTCCGCCGATGAATCGGTCGCGCGGCCGCTCCTCGCGACATTCACGGAAGAAACTGGCATCGCAGTCACGCCGCTCTTCGATTCGGAAGCAACGAAGACGACTGGCCTCGCGCAGCGGCTTCGAGCGGAACGCGATCGCCCCAAGGCGGATGTGTTCTGGTCGAGCGAAATCGCGTCGACCGTCGCCCTCGCTCGCGAAGGCGTTCTCGTGAGCACGCGATCAGCCCAGCTCGATGCGTGGCCAGCAGAGTTCCGCGACGCCGAGCACCGCTGGTATGCGTTCGCTGCCCGGGCGCGGGTCATTGCGTACTCGACGGAGCGAGTGTCTGACGCCGAAGTCCCCACGACGTGGATCGACCTCGTGCGCGAGCGCTGGCGTGGTCGAATCGCGATGGCAGATCCGCGATTTGGGACGACGCGAACCCACATGGGCGCGCTCAAAGCGTACTGGGGACAGACGGCGATTCCGGGGTTCTTCGGAGCGTGGATCGATGGGCTGCACGAGAACAACATTCGCGTCGTGACGAGCGGCAACTCGGGAGTCGTCGAGGCGATCGCGACGGGCGAAGCCGACATCGGCATGACTGACTCGGACGACGTGTGGGCGGCTCAAGCGCGGGGAGTGAAGATCGGGCTCGTTTACCCGCGCAGCGCTGTCGAGTTGGATCGCCCCGGCGGCGGAACGGCGCTCATACCGAACACGGTTGGGCTGGTGGCGGGGACCGCGCGCGAAGAGTCGGCGCGGAGGTTAGTCGAGTTTTTGGTGTCACCTCGCGCCGAGCGACTACTCATGGCAAGCGCGTCGAAGAATGTGCCGCTCGGTCCCTCGCTCCACGTCGAAAGCGCTGCGCTCGCGCCGCCAGATCCGATGGTCGTCGATTGGTTGCAGGCATGTGATGCCACAGAATCCGCAGTGCGCGACGCGCTTCGAGTCCTCGCGCCTGCGACAGTGTCAGGTGGCCGAGGCGAACCGGCCTTAGGCGAACCAGCCCGAGCCGAACCACCCCCAGGCGAACCCCGATGAGTCGCCCGCAGGCGCGAACGCTCGCGATGACGATCGGACTGTTGCCCGCACTCCTCCTCGTCGGCGCGAGTGTCCTCTGGCCTGCGCTGTCGTTAGCGATCTCATTCCGCGCTGGGTCGGTGGCTTCGTCACTGCGTGCCGAGGCGCCGGTGACTACACCACCAGAGGCCTTCCTCGGTTCGTGGGCGCTGCTCGGGACCAGCATGCTCTGGTCACTCCTGCCCGCGCTCGTTGCGACTTTGGTCGCGTGGCCACTCGGTATCGCGCTCGCCACTCGTGTCGCGCGCGGGGGCGGCCGAACGCTGCTGGTGCTCTCGGCTCTACCAGTCTGTTTGCCGGGCTACCTCGTATTCTGGTCGCTCTGGATGGCCGTCGGCCCAGGGACGGCGGTGGGCGACGCCATGATGCGCGCGGATCTCGTTGAGTGGTTGCGGCGCGTCACGCTCGTTTTCGCGCTCGTCGCGTGGAGCGTTCCGTTTGCCGCGTGGACGATCGCCGCGTGGCGGCTCGCGCGGCCGGATACAGCCGAGCGACTGCGCGCGATCGATGGCATTCGTACGCTCGGCCGCTGGAGAGCCGCGTTCCGTCACGACGCACCCGCACTTGTTCGCGGTCTCGCTATTGCCACGCTCGCGCTCCTCGCCGAGAGTGTTTCGTTCGACCTCGCGCAAGTGAGGACGTACGGGTACGAATTGCGCACGCTCGACGCCACAGGGGGCTCGCTGCGCGATGTGGTGACACTCGGTTGGCCTGGTGTGGCTGCAGTCGTTGCCATCCTCGCAGTCGCGACTCTCGCGCCGGGAGGTCGGGCGTCGCGCGGCAGTAGACTCGCGATGTCGCACCGCGCATTGTCGCGATGGCCGGTTGTCATTGCCCTGATTGCCGCGCTGCCCGCACTCATGATGCTCTGGCGTGCGGCATCGCCGCATGAAGCCGCTACCTTCTTGCGGCTCTACCTGACTGCGACAACGACGTCACTACTCCTCGCACTCTCGACCGGCGCTCTACTCGCCTTTGCCGCGATGTCACTCAGTGCGACGTGGAAGATCGGCAATCGAAAACTGCGGCTTAGCGCACGCGTCGTTGCGCTTGCGTGGCTGATCGCGGCTGCGGCACCAGCGACCATCGTCGCGATCGGGCTTGAAAGCGCGTGGAATCGCGCCGGTACAGCATTCGTGTACGACGGCGCGCTCATTGTGATTCTGGGGCTGATTGCGCGATTCGGCGCGGTTGCGGCAGTCGCGGCGTCGCTCGCTGCATCACTTGAGTCGTTAGGCACGCGATCGCTGAGGGCAGTCGACGCGCCAGTCTCGTGGCTGTGGCGGTGGCGGCTTTCGCGGCCGCCGCTCGTTGCTGCAGGCGTGATGGCGGGCGCGCTCGGCGTCGCACTGGGCTTCAGTGAAGTGGCAGTCACAGCGCGGGTACGTCCGCCGACCATCGATGTCCTAGCGACCAGCACGTTGAACGCGATCCACTATCAGCAACCGGAAACGGTGCTTCTCGGCTCGGCCGCGGCGGTGGCGCTCGGAGGGATCGCTTCAGCGATCGTTGTCTTCGTCGTGTTCGGTCGCCGGCGGATCGTTGGCCTTGGGTTGGCCGTCGTCGTCGTCGCGTTCGTGGCGAGTTGTCACTCTGATTCCGACGTGCCGCCCGGCGCCGGGGGACGTGCCGTTGGAAGTGCGGGTGCAGCGGGGAGCACGCCTCCAGTTCCTGCATTCGTCACCTTTGGCGGTCCCGGTTTCGGGAAGAGCCAATTTCATACACCCCGCACGGTCGCGTTCGATCCGACGACGCGTCGCTTCTTCATCATTGACAAGGAAGCCCGCGTTCAACGATTCGATGAGAACGGCGCGTTTGAACTCGAATGGCGCATGCCCGACTGGAAGAATGGCCGCCCGGTCGGAATCAGCATCCATCCCGACGGTCGCGTCTTCATCGCGGACACGCATTACTACCGGATCCTTGTCTCCGACCAAGACGGTCACGAGCTGGCACGATTCGGCTCGTACGGCAAGGAACTCGGCCAGTTCATCTATCCAACCGATGTCGCATTTGGCGCGGACGGACGGCTGTACGTTGGCGAGTATGGCTCGAACGATCGCATTCAGATTTTCTCCGCTGACCTCAAGGTAATCAGTCAATTTGGCACGATGGGAAGCGGCGACAACGAGTTGAGCCGTCCGCAGGAGCTCGTTTTCGATCGCGAGCGCGACGAGCTCTATGTCGCTGATAGCAACAACCATCGCATCGTGGTGTATGACCCTGAAGGGCGGCGGCTTCGTCAATTCGGATCTGCGGGCGCGGGGCGGGGCGAACTCTCGTACCCGCGCGGGATTGTGCTCGTCGGTGATGGCACCGTTCTCGTATGCGAGTTCGGCAATCATCGTGTGCAGCATCTCGATGCGCGAGCAGGCGACGATTGTGGGAAGAGCCTCGGAATTTGGGGAGGAACGGGAGCCGAGCCCGGACGGCTCCAGTATCCTTGGGACATCGCGGGAGTCCCGGGCCGCATCGCGGTGCTTGATTCGGGACGAGACCGCGTGCTCATAGCGCCGTTGCCCGATGCTCGTCCTTGAGAGCGAGCATGGCACTGGTGTCGAAAGGACGCGACGAACTTGCTTGAGGATTTCCCCCTTCAATTCGAACGTCCTGGTTGGCTTCTGCTGCTGCTGCTCCTCGTGCCCATCGCGCTCCTCGCGCGAAAATCGTGGAGCGCGGTTTCGCCGGGCAAGGCTTGGGGGAGCTTGGTTCTGCGAACCCTCGTGGTCGTACTGCTGACCGGCGCGCTCAGTCAACCCACACTGGTCAAGCGCGGGGAAGGGCTGACGCTCATGATCATCGCGGACCGGAGTCAGTCGATTCCGCTCGAGCTTCGAAAAAAGAGCGAGGAGTGGCTTCGCTCGATTACTGACGTCAAGAAGAAGGAAGACCGCGTCGGCACGATCGTCGTGGGGCGGGACGCGCAGATCATTAGTCCTGCCGATCCGAATTCGATCGTCCCCGCGCTTGAGTATCAGGGCGACGCGGATGCGACGAATCTCGCCGCTGGATTACGGCAGGCGCTCGCCGTCATGCCGCGCGATACTGCCATTCGCTTCATGATCGTCTCCGACTTCAATGAGAACGTCGACAGTGTGCTCGACGAGGTCGCGGCAGCGAAGGCGAACAACATTCAGATAGACGTCGTGCCGCTCGCCTACGAACATGCTAACGAAGTAGTGATTGAGGGGATCCGTACCCAGCCGCGTGCCCGGGTGGGTCAGACCGGCGAGCTTCGGATATTCATGCGTAGTCAAGGCGAAGCGAAAGGACTGCTCACGCTCCGCATGAATGACGTTCCCATCGACCTTGATCCGACCGAGCCCGGCGATGGAATGCGACTCGAACTCAAGCCGGGTCCGACGGTCATTCCGGTACCCATTTCGTTTGATGAAGGCGGCGCGCAGCGCTTCAGTGCAACGTTTACGCCCGACACCCCGGGTGATGACGCAATGCTGGAGAACAACATCGGCGCTGCGGTCACGTTCGTTGCAGGCGGCGGACGCATTTTGATCGCCCATGATTCATCGGTCGAGAGTGATTCTCTCGCACAAGCCCTCCGCGACGGGGGGCTGACGGTGGACACGCGGAGCGCCAAGGAACTCGACGCTGGCGGCGCTGCCTTCCTCAATGGCTACGACGCGATCATTCTTGCCAACGTCGCCCGCGGCGATATTGACCCGGAGACCGACCGCGCGCTGCACTCGTACGTCCATGATCTCGGCGGCGGACTCATGATGGTTGGTGGACCGCAGAGCTTCGGTGCTGGCGGTTGGATCAATAGCGCGGTAGCGAAGACGTTGCCCGTGAAGATGGATCCACCCGCGTCTCGGCAACTCGTGCGTGGTGCGCTCGCGCTCATCATCCATGCGTGCGAGATGGCGCAGGGCAACTACTGGAGCCAGCAGGTCGCGATCGCTGCGATCGAGGCACTCACCCGGCTCGATCTCATCGGCATCATCGTCTACGGCATGGGTGGTTCGGCTTGGCACCACAAACTGCAACCCGTCGGCGACAAGAGCGGCGCAGTCGCGGCGGTCCGCAGCATGTTTGTGGGCGACATGCCTGACTTTGAAAGTTCGGTAGGTACCGCGTACGACGGACTGATCGCAACCAACGCTGGTCAAAAGCACATCATCATCGTGAGCGATGGAGATCCGCAGCCGCCGTCACCAGCCCTGCTCCAGAAGTGCAAGCAGAAGAAGATCACGATTACGACGGTGATGGTTTCCGGTCACGGCACGCCGCAAGATGTGCAGAATATGAAGGCCACTGCGGAGTTCACGGGCGGTCGCTTCTACAACGTGACCAACCCCAAGAACCTCCCAAAGATCTTCTCGAAGGAAGCGACGATCGTGACTCCCTTGCTCATCGCTGAAGGCGAGTTCACGCCGCAGGCAGTCTCTGGCTTGCCCGGACCCGTCCGTGGCTTCACATCGTTTCCCAAGCTGCGCGGATACGTGGTGACGGTTCCGCGCGAAGGCCTGGCGCAGATTCCGATCGTCTTGCCGAGCAGGGAAGGTTCGGATCCGCTGTATGCGTGGTGGAACTATGGCATTGGTCGCTCCGTCGCGTTCACGTCAGATGCAACATCGCGCTGGGCCGCAGGATGGCTGAGCTGGTCCGACTACCGAGCGTTCTGGGAGCAGAGCGTGCGTTGGCTCATGCGGCCAGCGTCGCCAGCGAACGTGAGCCTCAAGACGCGCATCGATGGAGAGACAGTCGTCGTCGAGCTGGAGGCAGTGGGAGAAGACAACCGCGGATTTGTGAACTTCCTCAAGAGCGAAGCGATGGTCCTTGGCCCTGACGGGCGCTCGGTGCCGCTCGAACTTCAGCAAGTCGGTCCGGGTCGCTATCGCGGGCAGTTCATGGCGAGCGAGACGGGAAGCTATCTCGTCAACGTCAACGTGCCGACCGAGCGAGACGGACAGCAGATGTCAGCGAGCGTGCAGGCGGCGGTGAGCGTGCCGTATCCGAAGGAATTCCGCACCGTGCGTGACAACGTTCCACTGGGTCACAAAATCGCTGCGGAGACAGGCGGGCGCGTTCTCGCGATGGATGACCCGCGGATCGTGAACCCGTTCGACCGAACGGGATTACCGATTCCGCGCTCGGCGAAGCGCGTCTGGGATCTCATGGCGATCCTCGCTGCCGCGTTCTTCATTATCGATGTTGCAGTGCGCCGACTCTCCATCGAGTCTGGCGCAGCGCGGCGACTTGCGGAGCGTGCGCTTGGTCGCACTGAGCACGTTGGTGACGCGACCGTCGCTGCGTGGAAAAAGGCTCGGATCGCCGCAGACGGCAAGACGGAACCGCGTGCGGCGGCCGGCACTCTCGAGGAACAGAAAGCGCGAGTCGAGGCCACGAAAAAGGCTGCGGGCGCGCGGTTCGAAGCGGGAGCGGGCGCGCCGTCGATTGATGTCGTCGGTGAGACGAAAGGTGACGGTCGTCCACCCGGAAGTAAGCTTGGCGGCGCGAGCGGCGCGGCGGACGGAACCAATCCGTCGAAGGAAGCTGGAGCGGATGACGCGCACACCTCGCGACTGCTGAAAGCAAAGCGCCGCGCTCAGCAGCCCGAAGGCGGCGAGGACACCGACGCGGGAGGACATCGTGGTTGATTCCGACGCACCGGCGGTGCGCAGTCTGGATCTCGAAGGCGGGGTGGATGACATCGAATCAGTGCGCCGACGTTGCGAAGCATTCCGGGAGCTCTTCCTCGGACTTCGGAAGGAAGTCGGTACTGCGCTCGTCGGACAGAACGAGGTTGTCGATCTCACGCTGGCCGCGCTGTTCGCAGATGGTCACGTACTGCTGGAGGGCGTCCCGGGTCTTGGCAAGACGCTCTTGGTGCGAGCACTCGGCGCGACACTCGGCCTCAAATTCGCACGCATTCAGTTCACGCCCGATTTGATGCCTGCCGACATCACTGGAACGACGCTTTTTGTCGAGGATCCGGGCACTGGTCGACGAAGCTTCTCTTTCCGCCCGGGCCCGATTTTCGCGCAGCTCGTTCTCGCCGACGAGGTCAATCGGGCGACTCCCAAGAGCCAGTCTGCGCTCCTTGAGGCGATGCAAGAAAAGACGGTGACGGTGGGCGGGAAGACCCACGTGCTCGAACGTCCGTTCTTTGTCCTTGCGACGCAGAACCCGATCGAGCAGGAGGGCACCTATCCGCTACCGCAAGCGCAGCTTGATCGCTTCCTGCTCAAGGTGCTCGTGCCCACCGCACAGCGCGAGGAACTGAACGAGGTGCTGCGGCGCACCACTGCGGGAATCGTGCCCGCGCCGCGTCAGGTGCTGGACGGCCCGCGGATTCTGGCCGCGCAGCGCCTCGCCCGGCAGATTGTCGTCGCGCCGCACGTGCAGGACTACCTGATTCGACTCGTCCTCTCGACGCATCCGGGTGGTGAGTTCTCTCCGAAAGAACTCGAGCAGTACATCAGCATCGGGGTCAGCCCGCGCGGTGCGCAGGCAATCATCAGCGTGGCGCGCGTCGTCGCGCTCATGGATGGCCGGTACCAGGTCTCGTTTGCCGATGTGCGGACTGCGGCTGCACCAGCACTCCGGCATCGACTGGAACGAAGCTTCGAAGCGGAGGCCGACGGTGTCACGACCGACGACATCGTGAAGGAGCTCATCGCTCAGTTGCCGACCGATGAGGAGCGTGCGGCGTCGGCACCGCGCGGTCCACGCGCTGTCGTCGCGCCAGCACGCGGCGGGTTGCGTGGACTCGCGGGCGGACTGTTGACCGGCGCCGCGGGGCGGCTGACCGCGACGAGCGCGAGCCCGGGCGTTCCATCGCGCTTTGGCAGCGTGCCAGTCTCCGATCGGAGGCCAGTCTCTGAATCGAAGCCCGTCTCCGAACGGAAGCCAGTCTCCGAACGGAAGCCCGCCTCCGAATAGAAGCCAGTCTCCGAACGGAAGCCACTCTCCGAACCGAAGCCCGTCTCCGAACGGAAGCCAGTCTCCGAATAGAAGCCAGTCTCCGAATAGAAGCGCGTCTCCGAATAGAAGCCAGTCTCCGAATAGAAGCCCGTCTCCGAACGGAAGCCAGTCTCTGATGCGACGCCCGTCCCCGAACGGAAGAGCTCATGCCGCCAACCACCTTCTCGAACAAGCCACCGATCATGAAGCGCCCCGAGCGCGTCGACGAACTCATCGACGGCCGTCTCATGGCGCGGCTGGGTCAGATCGACATCGTGAGCCGCAAAATATTTGCGGGCAAAGTGCAGGGTGAGCGCCGCAGCAAGCGGCGTGGTGTGAGCGTCGAGTTTGCCGACTACCGGCCGTACGTGCACGGCGATGACCTGCGATTCGTCGATTGGAACATTTACGGTCGTCTCGATCGGCTGTTTCTGAAGGTGTTTCTTGAGGAGGAAGATCTCTCCCTCGTCATCGTGGTGGACGCAAGCCCTTCCATGCGTTGGGGCAATCCCGACAAGTTCGTGTTTGCCCAGAGATTGGCGATGTCACTCGGGTATGTCGGGCTCGTCAATCACAATCGCGTCTCGATTGCGTCGTACGGGAGCACCGCGAACGGCGGGGGCTTGCAGCGGATCTCGAACATGCGCGGTCGCCGCCGTACCTCGGAGATGGGACAATGGCTCATCCGACAGGATCCGACGCCGAATCCCAAGACCGACCCCAAGGCTGGCGATCCGTCGACTGCGGTTGGGTTTGACGACGCGATGCGAACGATCGCGCTCTCACGGCAGGGGCGAGGGGTGATGATCATTTTGTCCGACTTCCTATTCAAACAAGGCTATGAGAAAGGGTTGAGGTACCTCGCCGGCGGCGGATACGACGTCTTCGCGATGCAGATTCTCTCGCCCGAAGAGATCGATCCGGCGGCAAACGGAGTCTCTGGTGACCTCAAGTTGGTCGATGTCGAAGATGCCGACGTGAGCGAGGTAACGGTGACGCCGGCGCTCCTCAAGAGCTATCGCGACCGGCTCAACGCATACTGCGGACAGATGCGCGACTTCTGCGTGCGCCGCGGTATCACGCATGTGTTAGTCGACACGGCCGTCGACATCGACGAACTCATCATGGATTACTTGCGGAAGCGGGGGTTGCTTCGGTGACGTGGCTCACTCCGCTTGCGGGCGTGATTCTCTTCTGCGCGACGGTACCGCCACTCGTCGCGCTGTACTTTTTGAAGCTGCGGCGGGCCTCGCGGCCGATCGCGAGCACGCTGCTCTGGAAGCGATCGCTCGAAGACATCCGCGCGAACGCACCGTTCCAGCGGCTTCGATTCAACATCTTGCTTTTCCTGCAGCTGCTCGTGCTCGCGCTGCTAGCGTTCGCGCTCGCGCAACCACAAGTCGACGCTGGCCTGCGTCGTGGCGGTAAGACCGTCCTCTTGATCGACAATTCTGCGTCGATGAACGCCACGGATGTAGACGCAGAACGCGCGGCCCGTTCGCGCGACGGCTCGGGCGATGGTTCCGGTGCTCGCGCTGAGAATCAGAAGACACGGCTCGACCTCGCGAAAGAACTCGCGATTGCGAAGGTTGAGAAGCTGTTCGCCGGAGGCATCTTCGGCGGAGGTTCGGGCGAGGTCATGGTCATCGCCTTCGCCGAGCGCGCCGATGTTTGCTGCCCGTTTAGTGATAGTCGCGCGCAAATCATCGACGCGATACGCAGAATCGAGCCGACCGACGGACGCACAAAGATCGGCGAGGCGCTCGCGCTCGCACGGGCGTTCACCATGACAACGGACGCGAAGGGCGAGTTTGCCGGTGCCGAGCCAGCGGCACTCGAACTGTTCTCCGACGGGCGTATCGAAGACCTCGGTGAGCAGGCGCTGCGCGGTGACGAGGCGCTGCGCTACACCATGATGGGATCGCCGGACGCGGATAACGCAGGGGTCGTCGCGCTTGCGGCAGAGCGCAGTCCGGATTCTCCCGACCGAATCCAGGTCTTCGCTGGACTTGGTACGGGCAACGCGAGCTCGGTGACCACCGATGTGCAACTCTCGGTCGATGGGAACGTCGTCCGGATCACCCCGGAACCAGTGGTGATCCCCGCCGCGACGACAAGTGCAGGGGGAACTACGACTAGCGGCCGTGAGCAAGTAGTTTTCACGCCAATCGATCAGCCCCGCGAGGCGGTCATCGAGGTAGCTATTCCCCGCGCGGATGATCTCGCGGTGGACAATGCCGCCGCACTGACCGTGCCACCGGCCAGGCGACTCCGCGTCGCGCTGGTGGGTGCGGAGGGATTCGTGATTCGCTCGTTGCTTGAGGGCATGGCGCTTGAGGGCCTCGTTCAACTCTCGCCGGAGGAGTTTGAAGCGTCTTGGACTGCCGGCGGCGCAGACGCGTACGACGTCTTTGTGCTGCAGAACTACACACCGTCGGAAGGAAAGACGCTTCCGCCCGGACGGTACCTCAGTTTCGCTGGCGTTCCGTTGAAGTCGCTGAACGCCTTTGGTGAGCACGAACGCTCGCGCGTCAAGAACTCGCGCGACGAACATCCTGCGTTTCGATTCGTGAACCTCGACGACCTGTTCGTCTCGCGAGCGCAGGCCATCAGCCCTCTGCGGGAGTACGACGTGCTTGCGGAGAGCGCCGACGGGCCGCTGATCGTTGCGCTTGATCAGGGCGGCATTCGAATGATTCATGTTGCCTTCGATCCCCTCGAGTCCAATTGGCCGTTCTTGCGAGCGTTCGTGAACTTCGTACCGAACGCACTGGAATGGCTCGGTGCCGCTGGCGAGGCTCTTGCGCTAGCGGGTCTCGAGCCCGGAGAAACCGCTTCGTTTCGAATTCCAGCCAACGCCGCGAATCTCGCGCTCCTGCTTCCTGACGGATCGTCAACGCCGATTACCGTTCGGGATCCAGGTCAGTTTTCCTGGGGGCCGATTCGTCGGGCTGGCATTTACGCGCTCAGCTGGGACGAGCCCGGCAGAGAGGGAAGGCAGACGCGACGATTTGCCGCCAATTTGCTGAGCGTGGCTGAGGGACGCATCGTTCCCTTGGAGAAACTCACACTGGGCGAAAAAGAAGTCGTTGGTGCTCGCGGAACCAAGAACGCGCGGTCTGCGCTCTGGCCCGCGCTCCTTGGGTTGGCGCTCCTGATGGTTCTGATCGAGTGGTGGGTCTATCAACGCCGTACGGCGGGGTGAGTCCGAGCCAGTATGGCGCGGTCAGAGGTCGCACTAAAAGCCGGGATTGAGCTTCATCCGAGATCGGATGACGCCAGGCTGTCCGACAACGGTTCGATAGTGCGGGACGAGCCATCGTCGATCGCTCGCTCGAATGGAAAGCGTCGACTGGACGACTCTCGCGCGTTCGGAAATCTCGCAGACCAGCGTCCGGAGCGAAGCGCTCATTTCGATCGCGCACTCGCGATTGATTTCCTCCCACTCTAGGAGCTTCGGTCCGGCCGCCGAGGTGAACCGATCGAGCGGGTTCAGATCGTCGTCATCGTCTTCGTCATCGGCAAAGAGATCGTCGTCGAGTCCACGATCGAAGGCGACATCCTCACGTGCCTTGCGGTTCGAAGTCTCGGGATAGAGTGGCAGCGGCGGACCGATGAGGTCGAGTCGCGGGATGTCGGACCACTGCACCGCGAGGAGCGTTGCAGCGATCGCGCCAGCCCACACCTTGGCGGACGCGCCGTCGTCGAGTGCGCCAGGCGCCGTGACCGCGAACTCGACGAGAAGCTCACGCGCGCCGACGGCGAGTTCGAGGCGCACTGATCCCTCAGCCCAGCGCTCAAGAAAGTGAAGGAGGACCTGATTCGCGATCGACGCTGTCCGCGGTCGGACCTCGGGCGGGAGTTCGGATTTCCAAGCGGAATCGACGATTATCCGTTCCAGCGTTTCCGTGGAGAGCGGATTGGGAAAGCGGGGGCGTGCGATCGCCGCTCCGCCCGCAGTTGCGGTCAGTGAAACCATGTTGAACCTCCAGAGATTGGCAGCGCCGGTTGACTACCGGCTGCCCAGTGCATTTGCAAAGCGAGTGATCGGATGATGCGCCACTGAGTCCGCTCGACGTACCCCACGACGAGCGATCCACC
>JAWXCC010000102.1:0-16153 GCA_034440475.1 Phycisphaerae bacterium
AACGAAGCTGTTAGCCCCCAATATTGGGTGGCTGCGGCGTCGCCGCGACTTGCCGTATCTTGCGGATAAAGCTGCATCGCGGCTTCCACTCTACAGTTGGGCATCTGTGCCAACATCCTCGTTCTCGCTACCAAAGCACGTTCGCCACCGGTTGTTAGCCTGCACGTTGCACGTCATTCGTTCGATCAACCCGTCCATTCTCCCAAGAGAATTCCGATGTCCGCCGAGCCGACAACGCCGTCTCCATTCAAGTCGGCCACACCACCGAGCACCCCCCATTCACCCAAGAGGATGCCGAGGTCAATCGGATTCACGAGGCCATCGCCATTCAGGTCGCCGAGCTGCGCGCTTGAGTTGGGAGCAGACCAAAAGCCGCCGACCAGTTCGAACCCTGCCGCGCTCGTGAGTACACCTGCGTCGGGCTGACCGATGGTGCCACTCAGTTCGAGCGCTGCGCTTGTCGAGACGCCGCCACCGCCGTCGATGGTGTGCCAGTCGATTGAAAACGTATCGACTGCGACTCCACCGTCGCCGGAACCGAACCCACTTCCCGCTGCAAGCACTGCGAGCGGAAGCATCAGCACGATGACTGTTGAGCGATTGAACCTCGGCATGAGAAAATCCTTGAGTGAGCGTGGAGTGGAGCGTGCGAAATGCGAGGTCAGTTTCCGATGGTCACGGTTCCGTTGACGGCCTTGAGCGTGAGCACCTTCGTCATCGTGATTGCGCCCGGATAGGCGCCAGCTTTAATCTTGAGCTGCGCGCCGTCGAACCCTGCTGCGTATCCCTCGGAAATCAGGTTGAACGGAAACGATGGGCCGCCGTTCTGGGGCAAACCGTCGGGGAACGCTGCGTCCACCCAGATGGTGCCGCCAAGGGTCTCAAGATAGAAGTCGACGTCGTCGTAGGTCTCTTCGAACTCGCCGTACATCGCGCGATAGCTGTCGATGTTTGAACAGTTCATGTCGTCTGGATCGTCAACTCCGCCGCACCGCCCGAAGAGTTGCCCGAAGAGTTGCCCGCTCGTATTGAAGATCCCGCCGCCGCTTGAGCCGCCTTCGACGAGGCCGTCAGTCATCTCGTAATAGTCGTAGTCTGAGCTGTCGAGACAGAGGCACCACGGACAGAAACCAACGGCCAAGAGCGTCGTTCCGCGCTTCCACGATCCGCTCGGATGATGGAAGGCCCGCGCGTTCTCGGGATGGGCTGTTGTCCATCCGGCGAACGCGAGTCCACCCGGGAGCAGCCCGTCGAGGCGAAGGAAGCAGAAATCGTTCTCGCCGTCGGTTGGTCCCGATTCCAGGTAGTCCGCGCCCGTCGAGCGCGGCAGCTCGTCGTAATCGGGCAACGTTCCGTTACACGCGCTCTTCTGCCAGAGCCACACCACTTCAAGCGTGTTCGCTTCGGTTTCGGTGTGCAGACAGTGATATGCGGTCAGGAAGTACGGCGCGTAGGTCTCGCCATCCGAGTCGTTCAGCAGAGTGCCGGTACACACATACGAACCGCCGCCCGAGACGTAGTTCATCTGGCCAGTCGCGCGCCGCGCCACGTCGTCGTCGGGGTCCGTGTAGCACATCGCGTCGTTGTGACAACTAAAGACTCCGTTGCCGTTGGATCCGCCGTCGCCAGCCGCGCCTGCTGCTCCCGCTGCTTGATCGTGGTCCATATGCACGACCTCGGCAATGGAGAAGACCGGAAGTTCATGGCCCACAATCTCAACGAAGACGGTGTCGCCCGGAACCGCCGCGGCCCAGAGCTCGCCGTCGTCGTCGCTCCCTCGGCCTGTGTATGACCCACGGACCACGGCACCGTTCTTGCCCTCGGACCACACGATCATTGATCCGTCGCCGAGATCGAGCCCCGCACAGTGGAGCCGAGTTCTGAACGACCCCGGCGAGCGCACAGCGAACGTCCACATGGAGCGTCCATCGGCGAGCGGTGTGGCAAGCATTTCGAATTGCGTGACTGGGAGCGCCAAGGTTCGCACGAGGCCAACGCGCTCGCGATCAGCTCCGGGTCCGCACGTCGGGCAGGCGGCCGCTTCGGCATCAGCCTTCGCAATCATGCCTGGATCAAGTTCGCCGAGATCGCGCACATTAACACCGTCGCGAAACGCGCCGAGCGCGCTCCGGCTCATCGGCTCGGCGAGGAGAGGCGCTCCGACCAGCGCGGGTGCCGTGTCGGGCAACAAGCTCCGCTCGGGTGTCGAGCCGTCCGGAGCACCAGCGAGAACTGCGAGTGTCAGAAAAGTTGCTGTAGTCATGGCATGCTCTCGACGCGATGCGGTCGCATGGCGCGAGGTAGAAGTTAGTTGCCGAGCGTTACGACGCCGGACACCGCTTGCAGTGTGACGGGTGTGCTGAAGGTGCCAGTGTTGCCACCAGCTGCAGAGGAGTAGCTGCCACCCGCGATGGCGAGCGTGCCTCCACTTGGCGTGAGCGCGAGGCCCGAGACCAGATTCATCGCGGGATTGAGTGCGGTGCCCAGTGGCAGCCCGCTCGTTCCCGCGTCGTCAAGGAACCGCGTGCCTCCTACGCCGAACGCATTCAAGAAGTCGTTCAAGAAGTCGTCGAGCGTCGCTTGCGAGAGGCGCGTGCCGGAGTTCTCGCCGCCCACTGCGGAGCAGCCGCCGTTGGTGTGAATGCCAATGGCGAAGCCGTTACTCTCGCGAATGATCGGACTGCCGGAGTTCGCGGGCTCGGTGTCGACGGCGTAGAAAATTCGATTCGTGGAGTCGTCGGTCTTATCACCGGTTGCGGTCTGGAGTGTCAGCGAGGTCGAGTTGCACCCGTTCTTGGTGCAGTTCCCATTGGCGTCCCAACCGCAGCAGGTCGTAGGAGCGCTTCCAACCGGGCTGTCGTCGAGTCCGCAGCCAGTGATCCGCAGCGTCGAGCCGTCGGAGGGAATCACTGCCGAGATGTGGAAGTAACTCTGCACCCAATGGGCTCTGAGACCGGTGTTTGCGTTGGCGCCGACGCTCATGATGGCCCAGTCGAAGCCTTCGTCCGCATCTTGGAACGCGTAGTAGCTGAGTCCAACTGGATACTGATCGTCGGGATCGGCTGCCACAGGAGTGCCGTTCGCTGACGACTGAGGCACGTTGAATTCGATGAGGCCACCGGACGCGGTTCCGCAGTGGCCAGCCGTGAGCGCGCACCCGATCGAGGTCAACCATGCCGTGCATCCGCCACACCCGCCACCACTCCCGCAGTTGGCTCCGGAAAGCCGGCCGACACGACTGTCGGTTGAAGCGGTGCGATTGTCGCCGCCGCAGAGCGTTGCGACGCCGCCTTCGGCCGCTTCCATCACCACAGGCGCGTTCACCGCTACCTGATCGAGGTTCACAGACACTGCTTCGTTCGGCGCTGCCAAGAGCTGCACGAGTACGGTGTCGCCGTTGAAGATCGCACTCCAGCCGGACCATTCCGTCAGACTCGCGTGGGTGAATCGTTGCGTCGCGCCGTCGGCGAGTGAAGTGATGTGAAGCTCACTCGACGCACCAAGTTCGAATGCACCAAGATGAACGCGAAGCATGTTCGCGCCATCCGAACGTACCGTCGTCCAGTAGACGGGATCGAGTCTCTTGGTTCCAGCGTCATCGAGAAGCGCTCCGCCGGCGCCAGCGCGAACGCCGGAGTTCTCGTGCAGGTCGTACGTGTCGAAGTGCATGAGCTCAGAGACCTGGGCTTGAGCCAGCCCAGCAGTGGACAGGGCCGCGGCTGCGGCGATGAAATGACGAATGAGTGTGGTAGTGCGATCCATGACGAGCGATCCTTCAATGCGCCGAACCATGTCACCAGGGCACCGGACAGGATGTTGACCGGGCGGTCACTGAAGGTTGACGAGTACGAGCACCATGCCGGTCTCTCCCGGCGCGAGCCGCGTCATCGCCTTGCCGATGATCGAGCCATGCGAGCGATCATGCTCGGCAACCCGCATTGCATGCCCTGGCACATGAGACGACGTGAGGAGATCACCTGGCTCAATACCGACATCGGTCGCCGTTGCAGAGACGTACACCCGGCCTGATAGCGCGACAGGGAAGGCCCCGTTTGCTTCACTGCCCTCTTGGCCCATGACCATGCCGCTACGGATGCCGTTGGCACCGCTGATGACGCCCGCGACAGTGCGGTCGTAGGCGCGACTGCTGAGCACGAGTTTGCTCGGATTCGCTGGGTCAATGCACACGACCATTCCCGGCGCGGGCTCAATGCCGCTCGTACCAGCAACATCGAAACTCTCGGCAAAATCGCTTCCGCCAGTGATCTTCAGCACGTTCGTGCGCGTCGTACCGTTGACGTGCAGCGTTTCAGCAGGTGCGGTCGTGCCAATGCCGACACGGCCATTCGAGTTGAGGCGCATCACGTTAACAACGGAGTTGCCCGACTTCGTGCGGAACTGCATGTTCACGGTTGTCGTCGACGACGTATCGCGCGCCTGAATGTACGCCGTGCCGCTCGTGTTGTCGCCTTCGAAGGCGTGCAGCCAGACGTGACCGAGACCGTAATAGTCGCCGTCGACATGGAGCTTGCCCTTCGGCACCGTCGTTCCAATGCCGACGTTTCCGGTGCCACTCTGAACGAGATACACGTTTCCGCCATCGGCGTTCAGCGAGAGAGTCGAGACGGCTCCGTTGTTCCGCGCCATGATCTCGTTGTTGTCGAACGACAGGTTCGTCGAGTTCGACTCGCCAAGCGTGATGAAGCCGCCCGATCCTGGTTCGGTGTCGGTGCCGTCGGCGACGTGGAGCCTCGTCAGCGGCAGGTTTGTGCCGATGCCGAGTTTGCCGCCATCGCTGAGCACCATCTCCGCAACCCCGTTCACTTTGAACGCGAGCGGAGGAGAGAGGAAGCCTTGCAAGCCGGTGATCTCAGAGATCACCGAGTTGGATCCGTTCAAGAATCGAAGCGATCCGAGCGTGTTCACACCAAGCGGGCCAATCGGCGTCGCGCCTTTGAGATCAAAGAGAGACGTTCCCGTACCGACGGCCGTGCTCGTCATGCGGAATGTCGCTTGAGACTTTGAAACTTCGACAGTCGTGTCGGGCGTGTTCGTGCCTATGCCGACGCTGCCGCCTATGACGCTGCCAGTGCCGAAGACCGCGTTGCCCCCCACCAGTGACCACATCGAATCGCCCGCGGGACCGACCGGTCCCTGCGCGCCCTGAGGTCCCTGCACACCTTGTGACCCCTGTGGACCAGTTGCACCGTTCGAACCCGCAGGGCCCGTCGCGCCCGGAGCGCCTTGAGGTCCCGTTGCGCCAGCCGTACCTTGCGGACCCGCTGACCCAGTCGGACCAGCCGGACCACTTGGGCCTTGCGGACCAGCCGGCCCTGGGTTCCCGCTCAGCGCGAAGAGCGCATAGGGCGCAGGGCGGATCGCTTGACGCGGCGTTAGTTCGTTGAACGCGCCTGCTCCGGCTGGCGAGCGCACCTCGATTTTCAGCCAACGGTCAGGACCAGTGAACGCCGCTCCACCGAAGTCGAGATCGACGGAAAAGTAGCCTTCTACGACGTCGACTCCGGCGACGAGCTGCACCAAGCCAACCTGATTGCCTCCGCCGAAAGCGTCGAAGAGGGTGAAACGAACGTCGACGAGACCGTCGACGGTAGTCCCGTTGAGCTTGAGTTGACCTTGGTACGTGAATGCCGTTCCGAGCGCGGCCGCCGGTGCGGTAGCGACGATGGAAACGAGTGCGGCGACGGTGAGTGCTGTGATCGGCTGCATGGGTGCGGTCAGAATGGGTGAATGGAAAGACACGCGGCGCCAAGGCGGCAGCTTTGGCGTCTCTAACAGGGCGTATTCGGCGCGTTGCGCGCCCGACTGTTTCTCACCAAATTTCTCGCGACTCGAGATCTCGGGCTCTCACAGTGCGGGCTGCTAGGGTATTGATCGAACGGAAGAGTCGCACCGGCACGACCACGGTGAAGGCGTCGCCCAAGGGTACACTCCTCCCTCATGGCCGCGGGGGATCGCGAACGTCCGGTGCGAGCGCTGAGGAGGCGCGTGGCGACTCTCGAGTCCGAGATCGATGCGCTGCGTTCAGCGCTCAGGGCGGCGGGGATCGTCGTGCCGCCAGCGGCGGACTCGGGCGAGCCCATATCGACGGTCGAATCGACCACCCCCGCGCCGATCGTTGTCGCGGTAAAACCGACGCTGGCTGAAGACGCGGGACTGCCACTGACCTCGTATCTGCGCGAGCGACGCGACGAGTGCCATCCCGAGGTTACCGCCCTGAAAGCGTCGGAACCCGCCTCCGCCGTGCCGGCCGCGATTCCGCCGCGGCATGCCGTCACGCCTCCGCCGCGATTGCCGTTACCCCAGCCGTTACGCCAGCCGAGACCCCATGGGGGGGCGCCAACGATCGACCTCGAGCGCTTCGTTGGCGCGAAGTTAGTTGCTTGGGTCGGCGCGGTTGCGGTCCTCGCAGCCGTTGCCTTCTTTCTGAAGCTCGCATTCGATCGAGGTTGGCTCGGTCTTCTTTCTCCAGAAGTACGCCTCATCGCCGCGTACGCCTTCGCGGCCGCGCTCGTGGCTACGGGCGAGGTCGCGCTGCGTCGTTACGGGCGTGCGGGGGCGGTCGGCCTCTTCGCTGCGGGCGTCGGTTCGTTCTATCTCGCCACGCTCGCGGCGTCATGGCCACTCGACGTTCTGTCGCCTACGCTCGCGCTCGGTGCCGCGACGGTCGTCGCCGTCCTCGGCGCGCTGCTCACGCTGCGTTCGAAAATGCTGTCGGTTGGGGTCGTCAGTATTCTCGGTGGACTCGCCGCGCCGCTTGTCCTGGGCGTCATCACTCGCGACGGCCTCTTGCCGCCGACGCACCTAACGATTCTCCTCGCGATCGGACTCGTGCTCGCCGCGGTCTCGCCGGTGCCGTTCCTCGCGCTGAGATTCGTGAGCGTGATCGGAACCGTTGTGACCGGTGCGATCTGGTTCCTTGCGATAGGACATCGCACGCCAGCGCTCGCGATCATCGTGTTTGCGGCGTGGTGGGCCATGACAGCCGCCGAGGCGATCGTCGCCGCGCTTCGTGGTCGCTCGCCGCGGGCGAACGCCGCGTCGATGCTCGTCATGAGCTTCGCCATTGCGACGGTCGCAGGAATCGATGCAGCAGCACCAAGCCCGTGGAGTAGCGCGTACTCCTACGTGCCACTCGCACTCGCGTTCCTCTCCCTCGGCGCAGTGTTTCAGTTCGGAACCGGTCTCGATAGTCTTCGTCCGCTGTCGTCGATCGATCGCTCGGACGCGGTGACCGACGACGAACGCGCGCTTGCTGCGGCGTCGCGCACGCTCGGCGTCGCGCTGTGGGCGCAGTTCGGACTGCTCTTCGTCGCTGGCCTTGGCGTGTTTCTTCGTCACGGCGCGCTCGCAGTCGCTTGGGTCGCGACCGGCGTCTTCGCGTTGGAACTCGCACGACGACTCCGCTCGCTGCCCACGGCGATGTTTGGAGTCATTGTGCTCGGGCTCGGCGCTGCTGCCGCAGCGATCTCGTCGATCGTGCGTGCGATGCCAGCGACGCGACCACCGATTGGTCATGGCTGGTGGCTGCACCTTCCACCGGGCTGGACCGGTGGCGCCATGGCCGTCGCAGCGCTCGCATTCGTGGCATGGCGATGGTCTCGTCCCTCGGAGGTGGCCAGCGACTCTGCACCAATCGACTCGCTTGGGGTTCGGGGCGCGGACCTCTCCACGCGCCTCGCCTTCATCGCGCCAGCGTGCGGTGTGGTTTTCACGGTCATGTGGCTAGTCGGCTCGGGATTGCGGGCCGGGCCGTGCCTCGCGCTCGCGCTCATGTTAGTTCCGGCCATCTTCTTCGCCCTCGCGTTCCGACATGAACGGCTGCGCTGGCCGAGTGTTCTTGCCGTCCTGAGTCTCGGCGTTCTCATTGTGGCATGGATGGTCATGCGATTGCCCGACGTGCTCGGGCGGAGAGAAGTCGTCGCACTCATCGCGCCGCCGCTCGCGGCGGTCGGAGTCCTCTGGTTACTCGCGGCGCGATACACGGAACGACTGCCACAGGAACGACTCCTCGTGACGTCTGTCTTGACGATTGCGCTCATCGCAGGTTTTGAGATCTTTGCCGACGTGATCTTCATCGACACAGATGGCACAAGGATCGACTCGCCGCGGCTGCGAAGTGACGTCGCCACGGTGGTGTTAGGTGCCGTCGGCGTCATAGCAATGGTCCTTGGTCGCGCCGGGCGCTTCAAGCTCGTGAGTGGCACCGGCGCAGTGCTGACGCTGTTCGCGGCGTTCGTCTGGTGCCTCTTTGGAACGGCGATTCCTCGCTTCGACGGCGTCTTCGACGAACCGCTCGTGATCAACGCCACGGTCGGCGCTGCGCTCTTCGCGATCCTCGCGGTTGCTATCGCCTTCCGCTGCCGAGCTGCGTACGTTGAGGCAGGACACGTCGCACTCGAAGGTCTCCCGTCGGCGCTCGCAACATGTCTCGTGATCTTGCCGATCTGGCTCGTCTCATTCGTGATTGACGCCGTGCTCGATCCCGTCCAGCAGCTCGCGGCTGATGGAACGCCGCGTCAGGCGGCGCTCAGTGCGTGGTGGGGCGTCTCGGCTCTGGCGCTCATCGCGCTCGGTTTCGCGAAACGCACACCAGAGCTCAGGTACGCCGGATTGGTCGGCCTCGCGGTCGTCGCGGCCAAGGTGCTGCTGGTCGACATGCAGGGGGCTGGGACAATCTGGCGCGTCGTGGGGCTCCTCGCTGCGGGGTTACTCATGGTTGCGACGAGCATCGTCTACGTTCGAGTCGGCAAAGTGCTCGACGGGAACCAAATCGCGGACGACGCGAGTCGGCCTTGAGTATTCTCCGTGAGTGTCCGTTCGCGCAGCGAAACTCAGATCGACGAAGAAGCCCGCAGCTCCGGTGACTCGCGCGGCGCTCGATGGCGATCCGCTGGAAGCGATCTTCGCGGCGCGAGGTTGGGTTGCGTACCCGTACCAGCGCGATTCCTGGAAGGCCTACGCACGAGGAGAAAGCGGTCTCGTGTCGGTGCCCACTGGCGCGGGGAAGACGTACGCGGCATACGGCGGACCGCTCGCAGAACTCGCGCGGGAAGGGCCAGCATTGAAGGGGGCGGCTGCGTCGCTGCGCGTGCTCTACCTGACGCCGCTGCGCGCCGTGAGTCGAGACATCGAGAAAGCTCTTCGTTTGCCGATCGACGAACTTGGTCTGCCGATCGCCGTCGGCTCGCGTACGGGCGACACGGGAACGACCGAGCGATCGAGACAGAGGAAGCGCCTTCCGGAGGTGCTCGTGACGACGCCAGAGTCGCTGACGCTTTTGCTGACGCGGTCGAACGCGGCGGAGCTATTCAGCGATCTGCGCTGTGTCATCGTCGACGAATGGCACGAGCTCATCGCAAGCAAGCGCGGCGTGCAAGTCGAGCTCGGGCTTGCGCGCCTTCGCCGCTTCGCACCAGCGCTCCGAACCTGGGCACTCTCAGCGACGCTTGCGAAACCGGAAGCCGCTGCGGCCGCGGTCGTCGGTGTCGGCCGGTCGTCCATCGTCATTCGCGCGGTGATTGATCGCCCAATCGTCGTCGAGAGCCTGCTGCCCGCGCGCATCGAGCGCTTTCCCTGGTCAGGGCACCTCGGACTTTCCATGCTCGAACCGCTCCTTGACTGGCTTGATCCAAGCATCTCGACACTGCTTTTCACGAACACGCGATCGCAAGCGGAGCGCTGGTTCGCCGAGATTCTGCGCGCTCGCCCGGTTTGGGCCGAACGACTCGCGCTGCACCATGGTTCGATCGATCGCGACGTGCGCGAGAAGATCGAAGCCAAGACGAAGGACGGTTCGCTTACGCTCATCATTTGCACGAGTTCGCTCGATCTCGGCGTCGACTTTTCGCCCGTCGAACGCGTAGTGCAACTTGGTTCGCCCAAGGGTGTGGCGCGGTTGATTCAGCGGGCTGGCCGGTCAGGACACCGGCCTGGCGCAGCGTGTCGCGTTTTGTGCGTGCCGACCCACGCGATGGAACTCGTCGAGATCGCAGCGGCGCGCCAAGCGATCGCCCGCGGCGATGTCGAAGAACGCTCGACGCTTCAGCAGCCGCTCGACTGTCTCGTCCAGCATCTGGTGACCTGCGCAATGGGCGGCGGATTCGAGCCCGACGCGCTCTTTGACGAAGTGCGCACCGCGTCGTCATTCGCTCGTCTCTCGCGAGCAGAGTTCGATTGGTGTCTCGCGCTTGTCGTACACGGCGGTGAATCGCTCAAGGCGTACGATCGCTTTCGTCGCGTTGCGATCATCGACGGACGTCACCACGTCGCGTCAAAGTCCATCGCGCAGATGCACCGCTTGAACGTGGGCGCGATCACGAGCGATCCGACGGTCGCGATTCGTTTCGTACGCGGATCGCGCATCGGTTCCATCGAAGAGGACTTCGTCGCGCGACTTCGTCCTGGCGACACGTTTCTGTTCGCCGGTCGCTCGCTCGAGTTCGTGCGCTTGCGCGATCTCACGGCGTTTGTGCGGCCCGCAGCAAGGCGCTCTCCGTTCACGCCGCGGTGGAACGGCTCGCGATTTCCGTTGTCGACTGCGCTGGGACAATCCATGCGCCGCGTGCTCGACGACGCCCGCCATGGTCGACTCGTAGAACCCGAGATGCAGGCAGCAGCACCGATTCTCCGCGCCCAAGCGACGATCTCGCGCATTCCCGGTAACGGTGAGATTCTCGTCGAGACTGCGGGCACGGAAGAAGGCAACCATCTCTTCGTCTACCCCTTCGAAGGACGGCTGGTGCATGAGGGACTCGCCGCGCTCCTCGCGCTACGACTTGGACGCATCCACCGCACGACGTTTGGAATCTCCATGAACGACTACGGATTTGAGTTGCTCACCGAGAACGACTTCCCGTACGTCGCAGAGCTCACGCCAGCGATCTTCGCCCGCGAGCGCGTCGTCGAGGATCTCGTCGAGAGTGTCAACCTCGGGGAACTCGGCGCGCGGCAGTTTCGCGAGATCGCGCGCGTTGCCGGGCTCGTGATGCAGAGGTCACCCGGCCGCGAGCAATCGAGTCGGCAGTTGCAGGCTGGAACCGGACTCCTTTGGCAAGTGCTCGAAGAGTTTGACCCAGACAACTTGCTGCTGCGGCAAGCGCGACGCGAAGTCATGGATCGCCAGTTTGAAGAGAGTCGACTCACGCGGACGCTCGAGCGCTTAGCGGCTGGCCCGCTCGCAATCGTTCGGTGCGTGACGCCAGGCCCGCTCGCGTTGCCACTTGTCGCCGACCGCCTCGGATCGACGCTGTCGACCGAGTCGCTGCTCGATCGGCTCGCTCGACATCGGATCGAGGTGACGCGTGACGGGTGAACTCCACGGCGCGGCAACGTTTGAGCGAAATGGGGAGCGTGGCCGAAAGCCCGTTTCGCTTTCGGTAGCTGGCGAGGCCATCACGCTCTTGCCCGAGCGCGCGACGTGGTGGCCTGCACGCAGCACGCTGCTGGTTGCCGATCTGCATCTCGGCAAGGAAGAGACATTCCTCGAATGCGGCATCCCGATGCCGCGAGCCGTTCTCGACGAGACGTTAGCTCGACTCGGTCGCCTCGTTGCATCGCACTGCGCGCGGCGCGTGGTCGTTGTCGGAGATCTCGTGCACGCGCGGCGCGGTATGACGCGTGACCTCGTCGAGCGGGTTGCCGCCTGGCGCGGGACGGTTGACTGCGTGATCGAGCTGGCGCTAGGAAACCATGATCGACGCGTCGAGATTCCGGGCGCGTGGAATGTTCAAGTCCGCGTCGACGATGGAGCGGACGGGCCATTCGTCTACCGTCACGAACCTCCAGAAGGGGCGGCGGTGCCAGCGCCGGGTGAGTTCACTTGGTGCGGGCACATACATCCGACCGTGCGGCTCGGCGGGGGAGTAGATCGACTCGTCCTGCCCTGTTTCGTCGTCGGGCACCACCGCGCTATTTTGCCAGCGTTCACGGCGTTTTCTCGCGGTCCGAGCGTCCCGGCGCTTGTGGGCGATCGCGTCTTCGCGGTAGCAGAAGGGCACGTCGCAGAAGTGCGCGGCGCGTAGCACGACCTCACCAATGTGGTCCATTCCTCTATACTCGCGACCTCGCCATGCCCTACACGCTGCACCCCGATCCCACTGGCACGAAGACCCTCGATCTTGACATCGAGGACACGAGTTACTTGCAGGATCACGTCAAGACGGGCGACCGTTGGATCTTGAACTTTGGGCCGCAGCACCCTGCGACGCACACGACGCTGCGGCTCATCCTTGAGATCGACGGCGAGCGCGTCGCCCGCTGCACGCCGCACATCGGATACCTGCATTCGGGGTTCGAGAAGCTCGGCGAGCATCACGACTGGAATCAGTACGTCTGCACGGTCAGCCGGATGGATTACATCTCGCCGATCGTCAACGACATCGCGTGGCATCTCGCAGTCGAGAAGCTGTTTGGCATTGATCTCACGCCGCGCTGCAAGGTCGTCCGCACGATCTTGGCCGAACTCGGCCGACTTCAGAACCACCTGCTCTGCCTCGGCGCCGCCGCACTTGACCTCGGTGCGTTCACTGGGTTCCTGTACGGGTTCAACGAACGCGAGCACATCTATGACATCATCGAGTACGTCTCGGGCCAGCGTTTTCACCCCGATTGGACCCGCGTCGGCGGTGCATGGCGTGATATTCCCGACGACGAAACCTTTGTCCGCATGGTGAAGAAGTTCCTCGAGGTGCGAATCCCCAAAGCAGTGGGGGACCTTGAGACGCTGCTCAATCGAAATCGAATCTTCGTCGACCGTCTCGCAGGCGTGGGCGCGATCTCGAAAGACGACGCGATCGCGTGGAGTTTGACGGGCCCGGTCGCGCGGGCGTCGGGCGTGCGCCGCGACGTCCGCAAGGACGAGCCCTACCTCTGCTATGCCGACAACTGGGACGGTGAAGGCGCGGAAGCGGTGAAGTTCTCAGTTCCCGTCGCGAGCGACGGCGACAGTCTCGCGCGGTACTTCGTGCGGCTTGAAGAGTTGAAGCAGTCCGTCAAGATCATCGAGCAGCTCATCGACCGCATTCCGAAGGGACCGATGAATGCCGACGTGAACGCGAAGTTCGTGACGCCCGAGAAGGGCGACGTGTACGGATCGATCGAAGCGACCATCCAGCTCTTCGAACTTCGCATGTTCAATCGTGGCGTCGATGCACCGATCGGCGAGTGCTACCACTGCATCGAAAGCCCCAATGGCGAGCTTGGCTATTACCTCGTCTCGGATGGCGGCCGCTGTGCGTGGCGAGCGCGAACACGTCCGCCGTCCTACATCAACTATGCCGTGTTCCCGAAGCTTATCGAAGGCCATCTTCTCGCGGACATGGTCGCGGTGCTCGGCTCGCTCAACATCATCGCGGCGGAGTTAGACAGGTAACCCTCGTCGTCGTCTCAATCGCTCATCGGTTCTTTCGAGTTGAATTTATCCATGGCCTGGACCGTCAAACCATCGTCGACGCAAAAGATCCCGACGCGGACCGAGCCGTACCTGACGGTCACGATGAAGGATTCCTGGGAGCGCGAGCTTCTCCCTCGTTATGCCACGCGCCAAGGCGCGCTGATGCCAATTCTGCATGAGATCCAGCACGCGCATCGCCACATCCCGTATCAGGCGATGCTGGAGATTGCGTCCTTCCTCAAGATTACGCCGGCTGAAGTCCTCGACACGGTCACCTTCTACGAGGAATACTCGACCGAGGAACGCGGCCGCTGCGTCATCGGCATCTGCCAGTCGATCGCCTGCGAGGTGTGCGGTCATCAGAAGCTCGTCGATCACGTTCGCGTCAAACTTGGCATCGAGCCGCACGAGACGACCGATGACGGCGCGTTCACGTTGCTCACGCTGGAGTGTCTCGGGAGTTGCGATACAGCGCCGGTCGCTCTCTTGAACGAGACGCTCTACGAGAAACTCACAACTGAGACGATCGACAAGCTGATCGACGAGGCGATGCGGAACGGCGGAAGTGATCACGGGCATTGACGGGCACCCGATGACGAAGAGCGCATCCAAGTCGATCTTCCGGTCGCTCGGCGAGTTCTTTGGGCACATTGGTCAGGCGATCCGAACTGACCCCACGAAGCGTGAAGTGCGGCGCACAGTGGAAGAAGAAACACGCGAGGATGGCGTGATCCTGCGACGCACGACCATCGAAGAAATTGAACTGCGCGGCGATACGAAGCCACCCGAAATCAAACCCTAGCTGGGAACGACGAACGAATCATGCCCCTCACTGAAGCCGTCCTCACGAAGCGCATCCCCACCTTCCCGTGGGGAGATATGAAGAACCGCCGAACGATCGGGTTTGAAGAGTACGTCGCGAGCGGCGGCTACAAGTCGCTCGATCGCGCGCTCGACATGCAGTCCGGTGAAGTGGTTCAAATTGTGAAAGACGCGGTCGTGCGCGGTCGTGGCGGCGCGGGATTTCCCGCCGGCCTCAAATGGACGTTCCTCCCGCCGCCCGACGGGAAAGTTCGCTATCTCTGCATCAACTGCGACGAGGCCGAGCCGGGCACGTTCAAAGATCGGCTCCTCTGCGACTTCGATCCGCACCTCGTTCTTGAGGGCATCGCGATCGCCGCATACGCGTGCCAACTCGATGCAGCGTTCTTTTTCATTCGCGGTGAATATCACCATCAAGCGAAGGTGATGGAGCGCGCGATTCAAGAGGCTTACGCGAAGGGGATCTTTGGCAAGCAAGGGCTGTCGAACGGGAAATCGAAGTTCGCGGTCGAGTGCTATCTCCATCGCGGCGCTGGTGCCTACATCTGCGGCGAAGAGACCGGGCTGCTTGAGGCGATCGAAGGCAAACGCGGCTGGCCGCGCATCAAGCCGCCGTTTCCAGCAGTGAAAGGTTTGTTCGGGCGGCCGACAATTGTTAACAACGTCGAGACACTCGCGGCCGTCGTACCCATCATCGAGAAGGGCGTCGCGTGGTGGAAGAGCTGCGGCTGCGAGAGCTCGGTCGGCGGTATGCCGAGCTTTGGCCCAAAGCTCATGGGCGTAAGTGGTCACGTCGTGCGGCCAGGCACATACGAATGCGATCTCGGCATTCCGCTGCGCAAGCTCGTCGAAGATTACTGCGGCGGTATGCGCGGCGGCAAGAAATTCAAAGGTGCGATCGCCGGTGGCGTGAGCATGGGGATCTTAGGAACAGATCAATACGACGCCGAGATGGACTTCGATATCGGTCGGAAGTACGACGTGTTAGGTCTCGGTACCGCGTGTCCGACGGTGTTCGACGAGGACACCGATATGGTCGCGGTGGCCCGCAACATTGCGCGCTTCTTCAAGAACGAATCATGCGGCCAGTGCACACCTTGTCGTGAAGGTTCAGGCTGGATGCTCAAGATCCTGACCCGCATCGAGCGCGGAGACGCGACGACGAAGGATCTCGATCTCTTGGTGGAGATTGCTGGTTCGATGGGCCTCACGCCCGGCACGACAATCTGCGGACTCGCCGACGGCAACAACTTTGCGGTGCGAACGATCGTCAATAAGTTCCGCGGCGAATTCGAGAAGCGCGTGAAGCGGCAGTTTGTCGCGGTGACGGTCGGGGCGTAACGCGGGCTGCTGGACAGTACGAACTAGTTCTCACCAGTTCTCGCATAAAGGCTCATCGCCCTCGAGGCGCCTGATGGCGTCCGTTGGCCCGAGTCAGACAAGCTGTGTGTTAGGCCAAGTGAATCCTCCCCCACAGCGCTTCGCTTGGGGGAGGGGTACCTTCGCGCCTCGCGATGGTGGGCGGGGGGACGTCAGGCGGCGCACCCCCACCACCACGGCTGCGCTTCGCTACGCCGCGGTCCCCCGCCCCCCAGCCGCAAAGCGTCTGGGGGAGGATGCGGCGGCGTCGTACGGCCCGTGTGTTAGTCCGCCTGCATCCTCCCCCAAGCGTTTCGCTCGGACGGGGACCATCGCGCCTCGCGATGGTGGGCGGGGGGACGTCTGTGGACAGCACCCATGCGCCCACCCCCAGTTCTAGATGCGGCCACAAGGCGCACGACGCCCCTCCGACTGACGTCTAATTCGATCGTTCAGCAGTAGACGGCGACCGCCGAGCTGCCGCCGAATGCGTGTGGCCACGGTGGCTTCCCTCGGGGCCTCCCTCCACGGGCGCGAGCGCCGGACCCGACGCCCCGGAAG